>CAKZVL010000108.1 GCA_937922155.1 uncultured Paracoccaceae bacterium
ATCAAGTGAGGTATTGAGTTACCTCAGCATGTGGGGTATCATGATACCATGACAGATAAAGACATAAGACTTATGATTGCTGAATGGGTCGCGAAATCTGGTGCCGCCCCGCACGATGCTTATGATCTGTGCGAGGCGCTCTGGAAGTTTATTCATCCTGCCAATAGCGGTTCCCCATAGTTGCTTGAAGGCATTCGGCGTAAGCATCCAATAGCCATTTACGGTCAACGGCTGTGGAGGTGTGTGAAATGTTTTTCCCTTCGCCTTTGGCCACTATATGAAGCAATTTGTACGCTACTTGCTGAGGTGAATTTTCACCAATATGTACAACGGATTTTTCTGACATTCTCGAATCTCCTTAAAACAGAGTCCGAGCCTGCGCTTACGTCACGGGTTTGTCAAATATACAATCGCCTATAATTTGGTAAGGAAACTTCGGCAAATCGCCCACACTCAGTCATGATCCCGCCTCAATCAGTGAATAGAAGTGGTCAAGTAAAATGTTGAAATGTGAGGCGAAGTAATGACCAAAGCACTGAAAGAATTCAAAAATTCCGAAGACGGGGCCGTTTCCGCCGATTGGGTTGCGATCACAGCAGCTGTGATGATCTTAGCTGTATCAATTGCCGGGATCCTGAATTCCAGCACAGTCGCGGCCGGACAGCAAATTGGCGATGACGTTTCGGCAATGGCAACGCCGTAGTCAAGAAATAGGGGTCCAGTCGGACCTGAGTAGTAACTAAGAGGTAAGATTATGCGTGCAGTTTTTGGATTGGTACTCTTGGTGGGGTTCGGCCTCGCCGGTTTTGCCATTTATATGGTCAAAGACCATTTTGGTGCGCAACAAGCTCTAATCGACAAAACCAATGCACGGGCCGCAGCTGCGGTTCCAACCGTTGAAGTTTATGCGGTCAATCGCAACATCGAATACGGTGAGCCGCTCACGCTCGAAGATGTGATCGTCATCAAGTACGCAAAAGAATTTCTGCCCGAGGGCACATTCATGAGCGAAGATGATTTGTTCCCCGACGGTGCGGATGTTGCACGTGTTGTGACACATGGAATGACGCTTCATGAACCTGTCCTTGCTTCCAAAGTTACAGAACCCGGACAGAACGCCGGAATCACATCCAGCCTTGCGAACGGCAAACGCGCCTTTACCATCAACGTCGATGCGACAACGGGTGTGTCAGGATTTTTACGGCCCGGCGATCGTGTAGACGTCTATTGGACCGGATCAATCGCCAGCGGGGGCCTCGAACGCCAAGGCCGCCAGATCACCCGGCTTATCAAAAGCAGCCTAGAGCTGATCGCTGTCGACCAATCATCTGACAAAACGCGCAACAGCGCCGAAGTGGCAAAGACGGTCACCGTTCAAGTTTCGCCCCAAGACGTCGCCAGCCTGGCGCAAGCTCAATCGACCGGAAACCTCTCACTTTCCCTCGTAGGGAAAAATGACGAAACCATCGCAACAGCGATTGAAGTCGACCAGCGCAGCCTGCTTGGTATCGAAGATGCGCCCATTATTGCTGAGGCTCCTTTGCCAGAGCCAGAGCGCGTTTGTACAATTCGTCAGCGTCGCGGCGCAGAGGTTGTCGAAACACCGATCCCTTGCACGAACTAAATAGCTCAAGAACTTTAGAAAATTCAAAGCGCGACAGTTTTACCCTGTCGCGCTTTTTCGTTGCGATCAGCAATCTGTTGCCAGTTATCCACATAAGCTCCCTCCCCCAAGGTATTGATTCTTGCATAAATTGACGCGTCGGGGCATTGTCACTTCAATAATGGGAAAAATCCCGAATGAAACCCGTGATCCGAGAGGCAGGTCACAATGAAAACTACGAGCTTTATCAAGGCGGCGCTGACCGGCTTGTCGCTGGCACTTGTATCTGTACCAGCAGCAGCCCCAGCAGAAACACTGCGCGTTATGCGCGGTGCACCATCTTCAGCACTTAATGTACCGATGAACAGAGCGGTTGTTGTCGAAAGTGACTCACCGTTCACAGAACTATCGATTGCCAATCCCGGCATCGCAGACATTTCTTCATTGTCGGATCGGACAATTTATGTCCTCGGCAAAGAACCGGGACGAACCACATTGACCCTTTTAGGGGCAGATGGTCGACTGATCACCAACGTCGAAGTACACGTCACCCCGGACATTGCAGAATTCAAAGAGCGCTTGACGCAAATTTTGCCCGGCGAAGACATTGAAGTGCGTACCGCAAACAACGGAATTGTGCTCAGTGGCACCGTTTCATCTGCTGCGCGCCTTGATCGGGCCTTGGAACTGGCGCAACGCTATGCGCCCGACCGTGTTTCCAACTTGATGAGCGTTGGCGGAACACAGCAAGTTATGTTGAAGGTCCGTTTCGCAGAAATGCAGCGCTCAGTCAGCAAATCACTGTCGTCCTCGATCGGTATCCAGGGCACAGCGCTCAACAATAACTTGGGTATCAATGCTGGTACCAACACGTTGTCCACATCAGATCTTGTCAGTTCTGCACTTGACGCAGGCACCATCGGGGCTGGCGACAACAATGCAGGTACTTTGTTTGGGTTTAATGCAGGCGGCCTCGAAGTTGGCATCCTTTTGGAAGCTTTGGAAAGCCGCGGCGTCGTACGCACTTTGGCAGAACCCAACCTCACAGCCCTAAGCGGTCAAGAAGCGACTTTCCTTGCGGGTGGTGAATATCCAATCCCAACCGTTCAAGATTTTGGATCTGTCGGGATCGAATTCAAACCCTTTGGTGTGGCCCTAAACTTTGTGCCACGCGTTGTTGACACTGATGTCATCAACATCGAGATGAAAGCATCGGTATCATCACTGGATCCATCAACTGGGATTACCCAGAATGGCTTTACCGTCGACTCTTTCCGGACACGCGAGACATCAACAACCGTTGAAATGCGCGACGGCGAAAGCTTTGCAATTGCTGGTCTTTTGTCTGATGACTTTCAGGATTTGAACGGTCAAGTGCCTTGGCTGGGTGACGTACCCGTCCTGGGTAGCTTGTTCCGCAGCGCCCAATATCAGCGCGACCAAACCGAACTCGTCATCATCGTGACGCCTCACCTTGTGAGCCCAACGCGTGGCGAAGCGCTTGCATTGCCAACGGATCGCGTTCAGCTCCCGACAGAAAAGGATTTGTTCCTCTTTGGTCGTGTTGAAGGTGGCCAAGGTCCAACCACTGGCGGCGCCAGCGAAGTTGCACGGCAGGATTTTTCCGGCTCGTACGGCTACGTGCTAGACGATTGATAAGGAGCAACATGCTATGAAATATCTTCTGACAGCGACAGCCGCAGCGACGTTGCTTGCCGGGTGTGAAGGGTCTCCGTTGGCCACACGGTCAACTTGGGGGCTAGAAGCCGGTCAACAAATCGACACCGGTGACTTTGGCAATGCCACCATGAACAATATGATGATCCAAACGGGTCAACTGTCCTACACCGTCAACCTTCAGAACCGCTTTGCTGAAGAAGTCGCCGATACGATCACATTTGACTTTAACTCGGCCGCATTGACCGCAGAAGGACAGAACATTCTGCTCCAACAGGCTGCGTGGATACGTCAATTCCCTGAGGTGAAGTTCAAAGTATTCGGTCATACCGACCTTGTCGGCAGCAATGCCTACAACCGTCGTCTTGGCCTTCGTCGTGCACGTGCGGCTGTGAACTTCCTTGTTTCTCAAGGGGTTGATCGCAACCGACTACAAGCTGTGGTAACATTCGGCGAAACACGCCCCTTGGTTCAAACGCAGAACCCAGAAATGCGCAACCGTCGAACTGTGACAGAGGTCTCTGGCTTTGTTGAAAACCACCCAACCGTTATGAATGGTAAATTTGCAGAGGTGGTCTTCCGCGAATACGTCGCCAGCGGACAACCAGCATCCACATTGCGCACCATTGAATCTAGTGAATTTGGTAGCGGCGGCGGCGGTAACGGCGGCTAGAGGCCGTTTTGACGCTAAACCCATGAAAAAACCGTTGACGCCCTGGCAGCAAAGGGCGTCAACAACCCTCCTCTCCAATACAGATCGTCGCGAGAAACCGCACAATTACGATCTTTTGGTCCAATTTCCGACATGATTAGACGCGACATTCACGTCAATGGGACGACTCTACTTTCGCTATGTAGGGTCAGCCATGCGCCGGTGGAGCCGTAACAACGTCTATTCACCGCCTTGGCAGTCCTAAAATGACAAGGACTTGGGCTATGAGTAGTAATGCAGCTTTGAAGAACGAACCACAGGCGCTGGTCGCTTGCACGGTAAGTCGAAATGTTCAGATTTTTGATCTGTTAATTGAAGACATGGAAGGCGCGTTGGGCGAAACTTGGGGTGATCTCGATTTCGAAAACGCAATCCCATTCCTACAGCAACCTGAATCTGACGGACTAGGTTTTCTTGCGATCGCGATGGACGAAGAAGATGAGTCCAATCTCAATCAAATTGCCGCCATCATTGGTGCCGCAAAAGCCAAAAAAATCAAGGTTATCCTGATCACAGAGGATGTTAGCCCTGCCGCGCTTCACAGTTTGCTTCGCGAAGGTGGTGACGAATTCGTCCCCTACCCGCTTCCTGAAGGAGAACTGGCCAACGCCATTGAGCGGGTTCTGACCCCACCAGAAGAAGTGCCCGTCGCGCCAGAGAACATCAGCAATCTAAAAGCGACCGGCGATCGCGAAGGCGTGATCATCGCAGTGCACGGCTTGGCCGGTGGCACAGGCGCTACGACCTTGGCCGTCAACTTGGCTTGGGACTTGGCCAATATCGAAAAAGAAGACGGACCACGCGTTTGTTTGCTTGATTTGGATTTTCAGTTCGGCAGCGCCGCAACATTCCTAGACCTTCCGCGTCGCGAGACAGTTTTAGAAATCTTGAGCGATACAGAAGCAATGGATTCCGAAGCTTTCATGCAAACGCTTTTGTCGTTTGAAGAAAAGCTGCACGTTCTGACGGCTCCGACAGATATGATTCCGCTGGACATGGTCGGACCACCCGACATCGAACGCATTTTGGAAGTTGCACGGACGAACTTTGACTACGTCGTCATCGACATGCCTTCCACCATGGTAGAATGGTCCCAGACGATCCTAGAAGCAGCACACGTCTATTTCGCGATGCTGGAACTGGACATGCGCTCTGCGCAAAACACGCTACGTTTAAAGCGGGCCCTGCAATCTGAGGACCTGCCGTTTGAAAAACTGCGCTTCGTTTTAAACCGCGCACCAGGCTTTACCGATCTAAACGGCAAATCCCGCGTGAAACGTTTGGCTGAAAGTCTCGGCATCTCGATCGAAGTCCTGTTGCCCGATGGCGGTAAACCCGTAGCGCAGAACGCCGATCACGGGATCCCGATGTCCAATTCGATCCCTAAGAACGCAGTCCGTAAAGAAATCTTCAAGCTGGCTCAGTCCGTTCACGAAGTGAACATGTCCGATGCCAGCGCAGCAACCGGGTAAGGTTAAGTCATGTTTTCCAAGTATAAAAAAACAGAAGCGCCAAGACCCGAGGTCGTTCAAAAAGCCCCGGCGTCGTCAGAGGTTTCGGTTGAACCGAAAGTATCTTTGATGAAAACGATGCCCAAAAAGTCGGGCGAAGTTGCACCAATGGACCGCGAAGCCAAACGCAAAGAACGTTTGTCAGAGATCAAGCTAGAGCTGCACAAAGCCTTGCTTGATAACTTGAACTTGGCAGCCTTGGAAAACGCAACCGAAGCGGATCTGCGCCAAGAGATCAATTCGATTGCCGCTGAATCGCTCGAAGAAATGGGCATCGTCCTAAACCGCGAAGAACGCGCAACCCTAAGCCAAGATTTGTATTTCGAAGTAACGGGCCTTGGCCCGCTTGAAACGCTTCTAAAGGATGACACCGTCAACGATATTCTGGTCAACGGTCCCAAACAGATTTTTGTGGAACGCGCCGGTAAATTGCAACTGACTGACATCACCTTCAAAGATGAAAAGCACTTGATGCGGATCATCGACAAAATCGTATCTGCGGTTGGTCGTCGTGTTGACGAAAGCAACCCCTACGTCGATGCGCGTTTGCAAGACGGATCGCGTTTCAACGCGATGGTCCCGCCCGTCGCCGTTGATGGCAGTCTCGTTTCCATTCGTAAGTTTAAGAAAGACAAACTCGGCATCGACGATCTGGTGAAATTCGGTGCCTTCACCGAAGAAATGGCCGCCTACTTGCAAGCCGCAGTCGCCTGCCGTTTGAATGTCATCGTGTCTGGCGGTACGGGCTCAGGCAAGACAACAACCCTTAACGCCCTTTCGTCCTTTATCGACAACAACGAACGTATCCTAACAATCGAGGATACAGCGGAACTTCAGCTCCAGCAGACGCACGTGGGTCGGATGGAAAGCCGTCCCCCCAACGTTGAAGGCAAAGGCGAAGTATCCCCGCGCGATTGCTTGAAAAACGCCCTGCGTATGCGTCCAGACCGGATCATCGTGGGTGAAACACGCGGCGAAGAAGTTATCGATATGTTGCAGGCCATGAACACGGGCCACGACGGTTCGATGACTACAATTCACGCCAACAACGCCCGCGACGGTATTTCGCGATTGGAAAACATGATCGCGATGGCCGGTATCGAAATGCCGCTCAAGGCGGTTCGCTCGCAGATTTCATCGGCGGTAAACCTGATTGTTCAGGCCTCACGCTTGCAGGACGGCTCACGCCGCATGACCTCCATCACCGAAATCACCGGCATGGAAGGTGACGTTATTTCTATGCAAGAAGTGTTTCGCTACCAGCGCGTCGGCCTGACACCGGACAATAAAATTATTGGCCACTTCACCGCGACAGGTGTGCGGTCGTCCTATTCTGATCGTTTCAAATTGTGGGGGTATGAACTGCCACCTGCGATCTTTGAACCAATGGTTGCGGAGTAATCAACATGATATCTGCAGAACCACTCATTTACATTGTCATCTTTATTGCGGTCATGGCGCTCGTCCAGGGCGTGTACCTCGTGATGTTCGGCAAATCGATCAGCATGAACGGCAAAGTAAACCGCCGTTTAGAACTTTTAGAAAAAGGTGGCGGTCGCGAACAGGTGTTGGAACAGCTCCGCAAGGAAATGACCCAACACATGAAAAGCCAGAGCATCCCGCTCTACTCCATCCTTGCGACCAAGGCTCAAAAAGCCAATATCGCCTTCTCTCCTGCTCAGTTGATCATGCTGATGGGTGTCGTCAGCTTTGTCGCCTTCCTCGGCCTGACCGTCGCAACCGAGGTCAGCCTTCTTGTGCGTGTTGTCTTGGGCATTGGCATGGGGATTGGTGGCGTCTTCGTCTGGATCAACAACAAAGCCACCAAGCGTATGTCGATGATCGAAGAACAATTGCCAGAGGCCGTTGAACTCATGGTTCGCTCTCTGCGCGTTGGACACCCATTTTCATCGGCCGTGTCCATCGTTGCCAAAGAAGTCGCTGATCCATTGGGTTCGGAGATTGGCGTTATCTCGGATGAGGCCGCTTATGGCCGCGACATGGGCGAATGCCTGAAAGCAATGGCAGAACGTTTGGACATGCAAGATATGCGCTTTCTTGCTGTGGCTGTGACCATCCAACAGCAATCGGGTGGTAACCTGGCCGAAATCTTAGAAGGGCTCGCCAAAGTGATCCGGTCACGGTTCCGTCTTTTCCGCCGCGTTAAGGCAATCACAGCCGAAGCCAAATGGTCAGGGAAACTGTTGTCCGGTTTCCCGATCTTGGCCTTGATCGGCATCAACGTGATCCAGCCGAACTACTTTGACGAAGTGATCGAACAACCCATCTTCATCCCTGCATGTCTGGTTGTGGCTGGCTTCCTCATCGCAAACTTGATCGTCATGCGGTCACTTGTGAACATCAAAGTATAAAGGGGCGGCAAGATGTTAAACCAGATCAGCACATTTATCACGGACCAACTTGGTCCGATGGGCCCCTTGCTCGTTATCGGCGCTTTGGGCTTCATCATGATCATCTTGACGCTTCCGATCTTGATGAAAAAGCAAGAAGATCCCCTTGATAAGCTTCGCGCGCAGCAAACCAAGCAACGCAAAGAAAACGATGCAACCGAAAAACTGCGCACAGCGACGTCCAAGGATAAGCTGGAAAAGTATTCCACATTCCTAGAACCACAGGATGAACAGGAATATTCCGCCGTAAAGCTAAAGCTGCTTCAAGCCGGCTACAAGAGCCGTAACGCCGTTCGCTTCTTTCACTTCTTCCAGTTTGCGCTTGGCATTTTGGGTCTGATCCTTGGCGGTATCTACGCCGTGGTCAAGATGAGCCAAGGCGATGTGACAACCCAGAACCTTTTGATGATGACGATGGGTCCTGGCGTCGCTGGCTATATGTTGCCAAAATATTGGGTGACACGTCGTCAGGCCAGCCGTCAGTTGGCCATCGAAAACGGCTTTCCTGACAGCCTTGATATGATGCTGGTCTGCGTCGAAGCAGGCCAATCACTGGATCAATCAATTTTGCGGGTATCCAACGAATTGCGCTCTGGTTTCCCAGAGTTGGCCGAAGAGTTTCTGATCGTCAGCCATGAAATGAAAGCGGGTAAATCCAAGGAAAATGTCCTGCGCGACATGGCCGAACGATGTGGTGTGAACGACATCACCAGCTTTACCACCGTTTTGATCCAATCCCAGCAGTTTGGGACATCTATCGGTGACGCCTTGCGGGTCTATGCATCTGAAATGCGCGATAAACGCGTGATGAAAGCCGAAGAAGCAGCCAACAAATTGCCAACAAAAATGACACTTGCAACGATGATGTTGACCGTGCCGCCACTTTTGCTCATCCTTATTGGGCCGTCGATCTATAACATCTCACAAAACCTCGGCGGTTCAGGATTGTAAACTATGAAGACACGCCGCGCCCTTTTGGTGTTGGCCTTGATATCTCCACTAGCCGCCTGTTCAACGGGCGGCTTTGGTGCGTCCAACGATGGCGTTTTCGCACCCGGCGTCGCGGGCGAAACCACGCAAGACGGGTTGACCATTGGGCACCGGCTTATGGCAGCAGGCGAATATGAGCTTGCCCTCAAATCTTACACGCGCGCTGCATCACAACAGGGCCTAAACGTGGACACCATGTCCGCCATCGGATCTGCAAATTTGCGTCTTGGCCGCCTCGGTCAGGCTGAACGCTGGCTGCGCCGCGCCACCGACGAGGCGCCCGAATTCCCTGCCGCATGGAATAATTTGGGCGTAATTCTGCTTGAACAGGGCAAATACGCCGAAGCGAGTGAGATTTTCCGTATCGCCTTTGCAACGGATAACGGTAAATCTGATCAAATCCGCGAGAACTTGCGACTAGCACTCGCAAATTTGGGTGACCCAAACTACGATCCATCCCAACAGAACCAGGACTTTAAACTGGTCAGGCGCGGGACAGGGGATTTTGTGATCCTTAAAACTGCGCCCTAACGCGGCAGAGCAGTAAAGGACGCAAAAATGCGCCAATCCATCATGATGCCCCTCAGCTTGGTAGCACTTGTTGTGCTAAGCGCGTGTGAAAAATCTGGCGAAGCTCAGGTCGAACGCGCTTTGAAGGACCTAAACGTTGTGGATGAAAGCAATCTCAACGACGTAATGCTAACCGTCAGCGCACCCGACGAAGCTGTGAAATACTTTACCGGGGCCGTCAGTAATGACCCTGGACGCATTGATCTGATGCGCGGATTGGCAAAGTCACTCATCCGTGCCAAACGCCCCGTCGACGCTATCACAGCATGGGAAGCCGTTATCGCGCACGAAGCCTCAACCCACGACGACGAGGTTGAATTTGCTGATGCGCTGATCAGGTCAAATGAGTGGGACCGCGCAAGCGAAACCTTAACTGCCATCCCGCCGACCCACGAAACATATAAACGCTACCGCCTCGAAGCGATGGTCGCGGATAGTAAAGAACAATGGGAAAAGGCCGATAGTTTCTATGAAACCGCCGCAGGTCTCACAACAACTCCGGCAAGCGTTTACAACAACTGGGGCTATTCCAAGCTGACCCGAGGCGATTTTAGCGGAGCGGAACGCCTGTTCAGCGATGCATTGCGCCACAACTCGGGCATGTTCACTGCCAAGAACAACCTCGTTCTCGCACGGGGTGCCCAGCGCAAGTATGACCTGCCGGTTATCCAAATGACGCAAGTGGAACGCGCGCAGCTGCTGCATACAGTGGCTTTGACGGCGATCAAGCAAAACGACATTTCAACCGGCAAAGGGTTGCTGCGCGAAGCGATCGATACGCACCCCCAACACTTCGAAGACGCCGTGCGCAGCCTACGCGCCTTAGAAGACAACGTGACGAACTAGCGTCAATCAATTGGGTTTGCAGCGCCTCCCTAAATCGCGCTGCTTTCTCCACCGTTTTGCCACAATACCTTGCTTAAACGACGTCAACGTCAGTCAAGTAAGGCTTTATTACTCATGGACATGCAGGCATTTAGCTTTGCTGCGACCCTCTTTTTGTTCGCAGCTGTCCCCATTGGGGCCTATGTCGCCTACTCTGATCTTTCCCGCATGAAAATCCCAAACGTCGCAAACTACGCCCTCGTAGCAAGCTTTGCGGTTCTGGGTCTCATAGCGCTACCATTCACTGATTATCTTTGGCAGTGGAGCCATCTGATCGTCGTCCTTTTGCTCGGAATTCTGTTGAACGCTGCTGGCGTTCTTGGCGCAGGTGACGCCAAATTCATGGCCGCCGCTGCCCCGATGATCCCGCTGGCAGAGGCACCGCGACTTATCCCGATTGCCATCGTCTGCCTGCTTGCCGGCTTTGTGACCCACCGGATCGCGAAATATTCTCCGCTTAGAACGCTTGTCCCAGATTGGGAAAGCTGGCGATCTGGCAAGCGCTTCCCGATGGGCTTTCCACTTGCCATGATGTTGGTCCTGTTTCTGGGCCAACTCATCTGGGCTTACTGACAGAGCGTTAAATCACCGGCGTTTGTTCATCATTTCGCCATAAAGGTCAGGCTCTCTACAGCTTGAAACCGCGCCGCAATACGTGGCTTACGATCAGTGAATGGGCAGATAAACCATGAATATGCAAGTTTCCGGCGTAATGGCACCCCCAGCGCCAAAGACCTTAGCGCAGATGCAGCTGCCTTTGTCGATGATGCGCGACATTCTTATCAAGACAATGTTCCGCCAGAACCATGATCTTGCTACAAAAATTTCCAAGGCAATCTGCCTGCCCTTGCCCGTCACGCAAGAGCTTTTGGACATGGTCCGCAGTCAGCTCTTGATCGAAGCGACAGGCACCGTCAGCGGCAGTGGCGGCGGCGGTAGCGAAATGGGATACCAATTAACCGACGCTGGTAAGGCACGGGCGCTAGACGCATTGGCGCAGTCGGAATATTTCGGTGCGATGCCAGTGCCACTGGCGATCTACAACGAACAGGTCAAGCGCCAGTCGATCCGCAACATCCAAGTTTCGCGTGAACAACTCGTGACAGCGATGGGTCACTTGATCCTGCCTGACGACTTGCTGGACAACCTTGGCCCCGCTGTCGGCTCAGGACGATCCATTCTGATGTACGGACCGCCCGGAAACGGTAAATCCTCGATCTCTAACGGTATTCGTGACGCCTTGGGCGACAAAATCTATGTCCCTCGTGCGATTGAATACTCCGGTCAGGTCATCACCGTTTATGATCCCATCGTCCATTCTGCCGCCGAAGAAGAGGTCGAAGACCCTAATTCCTTGCGCCGCACGACAGGTCGCTTTGACACCCGCTATGTGCGCTGCGAACGGCCTACCGTCATCACCGGTGGTGAACTGTCACTCTCTATGCTGGACCTTGTCTACAACGAAACCGCGCGCACCTATCAGGCGCCTTTGCAGCTGAAATCCAGCGGCGGCATCTTTATCGTAGACGACCTTGGCCGTCAGGCAGAACCGCCGCAATCCTTGGTCAACCGCTGGATCGTTCCACTGGAAGAAAACAAAGATATCCTTGCGCTGCAATCGGGCGAAAAATTCGAAGTACCCTTTGATACGCTTGTGATTTTCTCAACCAACTTCCACCCCAACGCGATCTTCGATAAGGCGGCCCTGCGCCGGATCTTCTTTAAGATCAAAATCGACGGGCCAAATCAGGAAAACTTCCTAAAGATTTTTGCCATGATGGCACGCAAACGCAAAATGCCGCTGGATGAGCCGACGCTCATTCACATGCTCAACAACCTCTACCCTCAGATCGACAATAACTATGCCAACTATCAGCCAATCTTTTTGATCGACCAGATGATCGCAATTTGTGAATTTGAGGGCATCCCCTATCAAATGACTCCAGAACTGATTAATCGGGCTTGGGCGAACATGTTCGTCAAAGAAGAAGAGATCATTCACTAGATGATAATGCGGGCCAAGGGCTTGACCCGCTGACATCGAAGGGCAAGTTGGGGGTATGGTCGCCCTGCCCCCCCTTTTCCAAGACTGGTTCGCCAAACGCGGCTGGTCCATCCATCCCCATCAGCAGGACATGCTGGATCGTGCCAGCGATCCCGCCTTGTTACTGATTGCTCCCACAGGCGGCGGGAAAACCCTCTCAGGTTTTCTACCCTCGCTAATTGAGCTGATGGATGGCACCCATACAGGATTACACACCCTTTATGTCTCTCCGCTAAAGGCGCTCGCAGCAGACATCAAACGCAACCTGCGTACGCCCGTGGATGAAATGCAGCTGCCGATCCGCATCGAAGACCGCACCGGTGACACAAGCTACACCCAAAAACGAAAACAACGCGCCGACCCGCCGCATATCCTTTTGACGACACCAGAAAGCCTCGCGTTACTAACATCTTACGAGGACGCGCCGCGCATCTTTAAGGGGCTCCAACGGGTCATCATCGACGAAATCCACGCGCTGGAAGAAAGCAAACGCGGCGATCAACTGATGCTGGCCCTCAGCCGGATTCAAGCCCTGGCGCCCGGGCTGCGCCGCGTCGGCCTGTCCGCCACCGTCGAAGACCCCAAAGCGATTGCCCATAGTCTGGCAAGCCACCCTGACCCTTGCGACATTCTGCATGCCGACCCGGGGCCTGACCCCGACATCGACATGCTTATCACAAATGAACCTCCGCCATGGGCAGGCGGCGGTGCCGCTTATGCAATCCCCGCCGTGTTGGAAGAGGTCAAGAAGCACCAAACAACACTCATCTTTCACAATACCCGCGCACAGGCCGAAATTTTCTTTCATAACCTTTGGCTCGCAAACGACGATGACCTGCCCATTGGCATTCATCACGGTGCCTTGTCGCGCGAACAGCGCGAAGGGGTTGAATCCGCGATGGTGCGCGGCGACCTTAGCGCAATTGTCTGCACCGGCAGCCTCGACCTTGGGATCGACTGGGGCGATGTCGACCTTGTGATCCAGATCGGCGCGCCCAAAAACGTCAAACGACTGGTGCAGCGGATCGGGCGGGCCAATCATCGCTACAACGCCCCATCCAAGGCGCTGATGGTCCCCGCCAATCGGTTCGAAGTGGTGGAATGCGTCGCCGCCTTGCAAGCTGTCAAAGATCACGATCTTGACGGAGACCCCAAAGGAGCCGGCCCGCGCGACGTGCTATGCCAACACATCCTCATCCGGGCCTGTGCCGGCCCCTTTACCGCAGACGACCTTTACCGCGAAGTCACCAGCGTCGGCGCCTACAGCAACCTAAGCCGGGCGGCGTTTGATGACTGCCTCGATTTCTGTGCAACTGGCGGCTACGCCCTGCGCGCCTATGACAAATGGAAACGGCTTTTGGAACGCGATGGGATGTGGCAATTGCGCGACCCACGCGCCAGCCGCAACATCCGCATGAACATCGGCACAATCCAAGATACCGACACGCTAAAGGTCAAATATAAGAACACCTTCAAATCTTTGGGTGAAATCGAAGAAGGCTTTGCCGCGACCCTAACCCCCGGTGATACCTTTCTTATCGGGGGTAAAATCGTGCGTTACGACGGGTTGCGCGAAATGACCGTCCAAGTCACCAAAGACGCCGCCAAAAAGCCCAAGATCGCGACCTTTATGGGCACAAAATTCGCAACCTCGACACAGCTACAGGCCCGAATCTTACGCAAACTGCAACAAGACACGTGGCCAGAATTGCCCGATCACACAGCTGAATGGCTTGATCTGCAGCGTAAGTTCTCCAAAATGCCCGAAGCAGATCGCGTGCTGGTCGAAAGCTTTGCCCATGATACACGTCCCCACACGGTGTTTTACGGGTTCGCCGGGCGCAACGCGATGCAAACGCTTGGCCTGCTTCTCACCCAACGGATGGAAGAATTTGGCCACGGCCCCCTCGGCTTTGTCGCCACCGATTACGCGACGATGGTCTGGTCCGTCGATCCGGTCACGGACCCCGCCCCCCTGTTTGACGTCACTGGGCTGCGCGATGGGTTTGAACATTGGCTGTCAGGCAATGCGGTGATGAAAAAGACATTTCGCGGCTCTGCCAATATCGCCGGATTGATCGAACGCAACAGCCCGCAAGCGCGCAAATCCGGGCGTCAGGCCACGTTTTCCAGCGATATCCTCTATGACACCCTCACTAAATACGACCCAGACCACTTGCTGCTGAAAATCACCAAGGAAGAAGCCCTGCGCGGCCTCGTCGACTTTGGCCGCATCGAAGAGATGCTGACCCGCACCAAAGGTCGCGTTGATCACATCAAACTGGGCCGCGTCAGTCCGCTCGCAGCCCCCCTGATGTTAGAAGTTGGACGGATCGCGGTGCATGGCGAAGGGCGCGAAACCCTGATGGAGCGCGAAGCCGAAAAATTGATGGAACTGTCCGGCCTCAACAAAATTGACGCACAGCCTGCGAAACCCAACTGGCGGGTCGGCTGGTAAGCCTTGCCCAAAACAAACAAAATTGGCACGAATGACGCATGAAAAATGGCTATCCATTTCCTTTTTGCGATCTCACTGCGGTCGCTCTGCCCGAAGGCGGATTATGGATGCCAGACCACCAGATATTAACAGTCAGTGATTTACATTTGGGAAAATCCGACCGGATCGCACGGCGCTCCGGCACCTTGCTCCCGCCTTATGAAACCCGTGAAACACTGGCACGACTAGAAGACCTGATCGACCGGCTTGCTCCCGCGCAAGTCATCTGCCTTGGCGATAGTTTTGACGATCTCGACGCAAGCCAAAGCCTCGCAGAGGGCGACCGCCTGCTCCTGCTTCGATTACAATCGGGCCGGGATTGGATCTGGATCGAAGGCAACCATGATCCAGGCCCCGTTGACCTTGGCGGTCGCCACCTAAACGAATTAACACTCGGCGCAATCACGTTTCGCCATATTGCACAATTGGACACAACCAGCGAAGTATCCGGCCACTATCACCCAAAATGCAGCTTGCCACGCGGCGGGACACGTCCCGCATTCCTGATCGACAAAGCCCGCATCATCCTGCCAGCCTTTGGCGCTTACACCGGCGGCTTGCGGGCAAACCACCCAACATTGCGCAATTTGATGGCCGACGATGCCACCGCCGTGCTCACCGGGCATAAGGCTTTGCCTGTTCCGCTCAAGGCAATAGCTTAAACGGTCAGCCCCTCGGGTTCATCAAGATCATTCGCACGACAACACGCCGTCACCGTATTGGCCAAAAGACAGGCAATCGTCATCGGGCCAACACCCCCGGGCACCGGCGTGATAGCACCGGCAACGTCAGAACAGCTGGCATAATCAACGTCACCCACCAAACGGGTACCACCCTCAGGCTTATCAATCCGATTGATACCCACATCAATCACCGTCGCACCCGGCTTGATCCAATCGCCCGGCACCATCTCAGGGCGACCAACGGCAGCCACAACAATATCGGCCTGACGCACAACATCCGGCAAATCCTTGGTGCGCGAATGGGCAATCGTCACCGTACAGCTCTCATTCAGCAAAAGCTGCGCCATCGGCTTACCCACAATGTTGGAGCGACCAACAACAACCGCATTCATCCCAGAGAGGGAGCCATGATGCTCCCTTAACATCATCAAACACCCCAGCGGCGTACAGGGCACCATGGATTTTTGTCCGGTGCCAAGCAGACCTACGTTTGAAATATGAAACCCGTCAACATCCTTAGCCGGATCAATCGAATTGATCACCAAATCACTGTCCAAATGATCCGGCAGCGGCAATTGCACCAGAATGCCGTGAATGGTCGGATCATTGTTCAGATGCCGGATCATCTCCAACAACTCATTTTCAGACATATCTTTATCAAGCCTATGCTCAACAGATTTCATGCCGACTTCGACGGTCATCTTGCCTTTTGAACGAACATAAACCTGGCTCGCCGGGTCTTCGCCGACCAACACAACCGCCAAACCGGGTGTGATACCGTGATCCGCTTTCAATCGCGCAACATGCGCACCAACTTTATCCCGCACTTTTGCGGCAAAGGCTTTTCCGTCAATCACTGTTGCTGTCATTGGTCCATCATCTTGCTAAAAATACTCTTGCGCAAAGCGCAGTGGGTCGGTGGGCGGGCGTGTTGCCCAACGGGCAAGAGAGCCGCCCAACCGATCAGCTTAGAACAGGCCTTCAACCTGCCCGTCATCATTCAGGTGGATAGCCTCCGCCGACGGCACCCGGGGCAGACCGGGCATGGTCATGATCTCACCGCAAACCACAACGACAAACCCTGCCCCCGCGCTCAACCGCACCTCACGCACGGGCACGGCGAACCCTGTTGGCGCACCGCGCAGATTTGGGTCGGTCGAAAACGAATATTGCGTCTTGGCCATACACACCGGCAAATGGCCATATCCCTGCTCTTCCCAAAGCTTGAGCTGGCCGCGAATTTTGGTATCTGCCAACACCTCATCCGCGCGGTAAATGCGCTTTGAGATCGTCTCGATCTTTTCAAACAACGACATTTCATCTGGATAGATCGGCGCAAATTTTGCAGAATCCGCATCCGCCAATTCTGCAACCTTTGTGGCCAAATCCGCGGATCCTTCGGACCCCAGTTCCCAGTGACGCGACAGCACCGCCTCGGCCCCTTGGCTGGCGACGAAATCCTTCACCGCTTGCACTTCAGCGTCCGTATCAGTGACAAAATGGTTGATTGCCACAACCACAGGCACGCCAAAGGACTTCAGGTTTTCAATGTGACGCCCAAGGTTGGGACAGCCTGCCTCAACCGCGGCGACATTTTCCGCACCCAAATCCGCCTTGGCCACACCGCCGTTCATCTTCATCGCGCGCACAGTGGCCACACAGACAACAACCGATGGTGACAGACCCGCTTTGCGGCATTTGATGTTTAGAAATTTTTCCGCGCCAAGGTCGGCCCCGAAACCCGCTTCGGTGACGACATAATCCGCCAATTTCAACGCAGTTGTCGTCGCGATCACAGAATTACAACCATGGGCAATATTGGCAAACGGGCCACCATGAACAAAGGCCGGATTGTTTTCCAGCGTTTGCACCAAATTGGGCTGCATCGCGTCCTTCAGCAGAACAGTCATCGCCCCATCCGCTTTGATATCGCGGCAGAAAACAGGGCTTCGGTCCCGGCGATAGGCCACGATCATATCCCCCAGACGCTTTTGCAGATCCTTTAGATCAGTCGCCAGACATAAGATCGCCATGACCTCGGACGCCACCGTAATGTCAAACCCGCCTTCGCGCGGAAATCCATTGGCAACACCGCCCAGCGAACAGGTGATTTGGCGCAAGGCCCGGTCGTTCATATCAACAACGCGACGCCATTGAACGCGGCGCACGTCAATCTCAAGCTCATTGCCCCAATAGATATGATTGTCGATCATCGCCGACAAAAGCGAATGCGCAGAGGTGATCGCGTGGAAATCACCTGTAAAATGCAGGTTCATTTCTTCCATCGGCACGATTTGAGCGTAACCACCACCTGCGGCCCCGCCCTTCATCCCGAAATTCGGCCCGAGGGAGGCTTCACGGATACAGACCGCCGCCTTTTTGCCAATCCGGTTCAAACCATCGCCTAGACCCACAGTCGTTGTCGTCTTTCCCTCACCCGCAGGTGTGGGATTGATCGCCGTGACAAGGATCAGCTTACCATCCTTGTTTTTCTGCACAGAATTGATGAACGACTGGCTGACTTTCGCTTTGTCATGGCCATAGGGCAGCAAATCATCAGCCCCGATGCCAAGCTTTGCACCAATCTCTTGGATCGGCTGCTTGCGCGCTTCGCGGGCGATTTGGATATCTGACTTATAGCTCATGGTCTTACTCCTGATCCGGACTTATGGCCTTTTAACGCCTTGGCCCACCTGTAACGAGGGTTCAAGCAGGGCTGCGCGTGATTTCCGACACTCTAACCACAGGAATCGTCGCCATGCGACCTGCCGGTTTCGGATTGGAAATATGCGCCGCCTAAACGGCGCTCCAGGCTGGTTGATCGGGCACATGCAGGCGAAAGCGCATCCCGGGTCGTAAAATGCCGGGCCGTTCCACCCAAGCGGTCACACCGCGTCTGCCCGTTGCCGCTGCTTTATACAATTTTCCAATCTCACCATGATGGCGGGCAATCGTCATCCCCGGCTGGTGGCAAGGGCGATTTTCCATATCAATGATCAATGTTGTCCCGTTTTCAGCCTGCAAACGCGACGATGGCGGGACATGGGTAAAATCAGGAATACCCTTCAACACAATCGACGCACCAACCCAAGCAGGGTCCAACGCGTTAAGCCCCATCGCTTGGGCGATTGTGGATTGTTCCTCTTCGCTGACGATGGACAATTGCCGCACATTGGCGATTTCAGTGCCCTTGGGATGCTGCATCGAAACGCGAGAGCATGACAGGCGCGTCCGCCCCCCGTACGGCACGCCACTGATGCCGTCGAAACCCAACACCAGTTCATCAACTTGAACACCATCAATCGCCTTTTCTTTGCGATCCGTCATGTGTCCAAGCCACGTTATTTCAGCTTCGAAATCAGTGGGCTTTAAGGCAGGCATTTGCGGACTCCCAAATTGTGCCCGCAGCAGTAACGCAGCCCGTCAGCAGGTCCAACCCGATTTTGCGATCTCAGGCGTCAACGAAAAACGCCGCCCATTCAGGCGGCGTTTCGTTTGAATTTAGGTTGATGGTTCCGGCTCCAAACCAGCATCCGGTTTCTTTGGCTTTTTCGACTTGGTCTTGGGAATAGCCGTTACCGAATTTCCATCGCTTGGCGGTGTATCATCCGCATCGTCACCACGGTTCAGCGGTTCACCAGCAATCACCTTCGTGATTTCATCTCCGGTCAGCGTTTCATATTCCAACAAACCTTGCGCCAGGCGCTCCAGATCGTCTGATTTCTCGGTCAGGATACGCTTGGCCGTCTGGTAACCGGTATCAATCAGCTCTTTCACCTTATCATCGATGATCTTCTGCGTGTCGGCAGAATGGCTCGTGCCGCCGCCATAATTTCCCAGATGGGACGATTGCTCATTGGCATAATCAACGAACCCCAGTTCTTCGGAATAGCCAAACTGCGTCACCATAGCACGGGCAATCCGCGTAACTTGCTGAATGTCAGACGATGCACCAGATGTGACATTCTCAGGCCCGAAAATCAGTTCTTCGGCGACACGCCCACCCATCGCCATCGCGATTTTGGACGTGTACTTTGTCAGGCTCACCGAAAGCTGATCCCGCTCTGGCAACGACAGTACCAAACCCAACGCCCGACCGCGCGGAATAATTGTCGCTTTGTGGATAGGATCATGCTGCGGCACGTTTAGGCCCACAACCGCGTGCCCGGCTTCATGATAGGCCGTCAGCTTTTTCTCGTCTTCGGTCATGACCATAGATCGACGTTCAGAACCCATCATCACCTTATCCTTGGCGTTTTCAAAATCGATCATCGTTACAAAACGACGACCAATTCGGGCCGCAGCCAAGGCACTTTCATTCACAAGGTTTGCCAAGTCAGCACCGGAAAAGCCCGGCGTGCCTCGTGCAATGATCCGCAAATCAACATCGGGGCCGAGAGGCACCTTGCGCGCATGCACGCCCAAAATCTTTTCACGACCCTTGATATCTGGATTTGGCACCTGAACCTGACGGTCAAAGCGGCCCGGACGCAAAAGCGCGGGATCAAGAACGTCAGGACGGTTGGTCGCCGCGATAATGATGATGCCTTCGTTGGCTTCAAAACCATCCATCTCAACCAGCAATTGGTTCAATGTTTGTTCGCGTTCGTCATTGCCACCGCCATAACCAGCCCCGCGGGAGCGGCCGACGGCGTCAATCTCATCAATAAATACGATGCACGGTGCATTCTTTTTCGCCTGTTCGAACATATCCCGAACACGAGACGCACCGACACCAACGAACATCTCGACAAAGTCAGAACCAGAGATGGTGAAAAACGGCACACCAGCCTCACCCGCAATCGCGCGCGCCAAAAGCGTTTTACCAGTCCCCGGAGGACCCACCAACAAAGCGCCCTTCGGGATCTTACCACCAAGGCGGCTGAACTTCTGCGGATTACGCAGGAATTCAACGATTTCTTCTAGCTCATCCTTGGCTTCATCAATGCCCGCAACCTCATCAAAGGTGACGCGGCCATGCTTTTCGGTCAACAGCTTGGCCTTAGATTTGCCAAAGCCCATCGCACCGCCTTTGCCGCCACCTTGCATCCGGTTCATAAAATAAACCCAGACACCAATCAGCAACAAGAACGGCAAAAGGCTGATCAGGAATGTCTGCAAACCAGACTGTTCTTGGCTTTGCGCCGTGACGGGAATGTCTTCTGCGATAAGAAGTGAGGTGACTTCCGCATCCTCCGGCTTGATAGCTACATATTCGCGTCCATCTGCGCCGCTGTAGATGACTTTTTCACCGTCAAGCACAACGCGAGAGACAGTGCCCTCTTCCACAGCTGTGACAAATTCTGAATAGCTTTTGGTATTACCGACTGTCGCTCCCGGTGCGCCGCTAAACAAGTTAAATAGCGCCAGAACCAAAAGGAACAGGACAACCCAAAATACGATATTCCGTGCGTTACCCAAGGGGGATCTCCTCTGAACGGAAAATGATGCCAAACGGGCATCAAATCTAGTTGTGCATAAGATAGAGAGTTTGACCCGATCTTCAATGCGTAAGAAGCATATCGGGGAATTTCCGCAAGCCTTCTTTCAGGGTCAGGCCATAATCGGGGCCAAAACCCAGAACCGAACAGGCAATTAGTGTCTCACCTTCCCAGAGAGAGGGGAAACTAAAGACAAGCGGCATTGGTAGGCCCGTATTGGGTTTTGGGGTGATTTGATCATACCCCGCCTGCCCCAGCGGCGCGATGGTTAACCCATTCAAATCATTTGATGAAACAACGATTCGTTCATCCCAAACCGCCACCTTTTTCAAGGGCGTCTTAGCCCCCGCAATTGGTTGCAATTCTCGCACGACAAAGATGTGCTGACCCTTCACAAACGCCTGGCATCCCTGCAGCGTCGCGCCACCACCGGCCAAAAGCCGCTGCAAAAGGTCACACAAGGGGGCATAGCGCGGGCGATAGAAATTATTTGCGACAAATTGCACGGATGCAGCCAAAATGCGCAACTGAGTCTCTTTGTCCAAATCTGCGAAACCATCGCGGTCTAAAACCACGCTGCCAACATAGGCAGGATCGTCCACTTGCAACGCCTGCGCCGCCTCAAACGCGCGTCTTTCCAACGCGATCCGCGCGTCTTGCAGACGCCCCGCCGTTTCAGCAAGGGTCGTGGTATCCAAACCCTCTGCACCAATCAATTGACGCATGCGAACACGGGCATAAGCGCGATCGTCATTGCTCGGATCCTCTGCGAAAGGAATCTTTAGTGTTCTTAGATAATGGCGCAGTTCCGATCGCCCTACATCCAACAAGGGACGTACAATTTTAAATCCACCAAGATCGCGCAATTCGGCCATGCCCGCCAAACCATCCACACCTGATCCGCGCGCTAACCGCATCAAAACCGTTTCAGCCTGATCATCGCGGGTATGGGCCATCAAGACATGGCGCAAATCGCCGCGCCATGTATCAACCAGATCCAAACGCGCCTTACGCGCAGCGTCCTGCAGGTTGCCTTGTCCGTTCCAACCGTCCCATTTCAATGTGTCGTGCGGAAGGCCAAGTACCTTGGCCTCTTGTGCAACCATCGCAGCCTCCGCCGCGCTCTCATCGCGCAAGCCATGATCCACCGTCACAACCCGCAACCGCACACCAAACACCCGCGCCCAGCCCGCCGCCAGATGCAACATCGCCATGCTATCGCCACCGCCAGACACGGCCAAGCCAAGCTCATCTGGAAAACTCGGACCCAGCAACGCGCCCATTTGGTCCGCAAACCGCTGGGGCAAGCCGCCGTTTAGCTGCATCCCAAATTGGTCATTGTGGCCTGCACATCCGTCAGGATCGGGTTACCGGGAAACCGCGTGCCAACTTCGGCCAACGTCAGACAAGCATCGCTAACCTGACCAAGCTGGCCAAGTGAAAACCCCAACTTGTAAAGAGCCTCTGGTGCCTGTTGCCCCGTTGGCTCCGCCGAAAAACTGGCAAGATATGAACGCGCCGCCCCCACCATTTCGCCTAGCCCTTCAAACGCCTGACCGCGCACAAATTCAGCCTGCGGTGTTAAGGGCGATCCCGGATAGGCCGTGCTAAAGGTCGCAAGGAGATCAGCGGCGCGGCGAAAGTCACCGGCGGCGAGCGCCTCCTGCGCCCGCTCAAAGTCATTCTGTTCGCCAATGGCGAGACCCGGATTCGCGCCTGTTTCACCAGCAACATCGGCGCTGGGAACAGCCACTTCGTTATCAATACCGCCAAGCGATGGCGTGTCGCCAAGGCTGCCAATATCGCAGCCCTCTTCCAACTCGCACAAACGAAACTCAAGATCGCCAATACGGTTGGTGCCATCAACCGTGATTCTGTTCACACGGAATTCAAGCTCTTCGGTCTTTGACGTCAGGCGCTGCAGCTCACTTTCAATCGCGTTCAAACGATCCAGCGGCGTATTGCCAGCCGCCCCTTCGGTCAAGCCACCTGTCGTGGAAAGCTCAGTACGCAGTTTTTGGATGTCGACGTACAGGACGGTCAGCTGCTGACGGATATCCGCCAAAGTCTCCTCCTGCGCCATCGCACCAACCGGCAACGAAAGCGCAAGGATCAAAATACCGCAGCGCACCATCTTAGCTTAGCCCACCAGATGAAATGATCGTCACAGCGCGGCGGTTCTTGGAATAACATGCCTCATCCGCGCACAACTCAATCGGGCGCTCCTTACCATAACTAATTGTGCGCATCCGCGTCGATGGCACACCTTTGGACACCAAATATTCGCGCACTGCATTGGCACGGCGGGCACCCAAGGCAAGGTTATATTCCCGCGTGCCTTGCTCATCTGCATGGCCTTCGATAATCGCCAAATAATCGCTGTTCGTGCTTAACCAAGTGGCCTGCCCATCCAACGTTGCCTTACCAGCATCTGTCAGGGTTGAACTATCAACCGCGAACAAGACCCGATCGCCGATCGTTTGGGCGAAAAACTCTGGACTTGCCGGATCGTTTGCGCCGCTCAACGGTGCAGGCGCGGCAGCAACAGGTCCGGCACTTACCCCGGAACCATCAGCCTCGTCACCAAAACGATCAGGCCGTGTACAGGCCGCTGTTGAAAGCGTCAGCAGCACCATCAATGCTTTTGTTGTTGTTCTCATGACTTGAATTCCTGTCTACCGCTTGTTTGTTTTTTCTTACCCTAGCACGTTCGCATCCCCTGGGGAATCCACCACAACGTGAATGTTTCAGGGCTGTAACGGCCCCCATGCCGGATCCGAAGCATTGCTGACAACTTGGCGCAAATTGCGCCCCGCAATGTCAACCGACCAAAGCGACGATGTCCCAGTTTCGCCCAGCGTTTCGCGGGTAAACATGATCACGCGACCATTGGGCGACCAGCTTGGGCCTTCATCCAATGACGACGACGTCAATAGCCGTTCCTCTGTGCCATCCGTACGCATCACGCCAATATGGAACCGGCCCGCATTCTGGTTGGTAAACGCAATCTGATCCCCGCGCGGCGACCAAACCGGGCTTCCGTATCGACCATCGCCAAAGGAAATGCGCCGCGCCTCACCACCACTTGTGGACATAATATATAGCTGCTGCGAACCTGACCGGTCACTTTCAAACACAATCTGGCTGCCATCGGGGGAAAAGCTGGGGGCTGTTTCAATCGACGGGGCCGTCGTCAAACGCTGGTTCTGACCCGTGGTCAAATCCGTAATATAAAGGTCGGTGTTCCCACCATTGGCAAGGCTATAGATCACCTTGCTGGCATCGCGCGAAAAGCGAGGCGAAAATGCCATCTCGCCTGGCGCCGTGGCAAGCTGCTGGCGCCCCACACTGGCCACATCCAAAACGTTGATCCGCGGGAACCCCGTTTCATAAGATGTATAAAGAACCCGATCACCATTGGGCGAAAACCGTGGAGCCAGAACAATCGCAGCACTATCAGTTAAAAACTGCACATTCGCCCCATCAAAATCCATGATCGCCAAACGCTTCAACCGCTGCCCCTTAGTGCCACTTTCGGCGACATAAACAACGCGGCTATCAAAATACCCGCCCTCACCCGTGATCCGGGAATAGGCCGCGTCCGCTACCTTATGCGCCATCCGCCGCCAGCCCTGAACCGTGCCAGCGAATTGCAGGCCCTCGCCTAGTTCCTCACCCGAAAAGACATCGTAAAGACGGAATTTCACCGCCATCTGATCCCCGCTAACGCTGACAGCGCCGCGAATAACCGCTTGCGCATTGATCGCGCGCCAATCGGTATAGGGCAGCGCCTCGGAAAATGTTGCCGGAACGCTGATAAACGCATTGGCAGGAATTTCGCGAAACAAGCCTGTGTTATTCAAGTCCTGCGCGACGAGCCGCGTAATGTCGCCAGCTAACTGCTCCGCTTCACCCGTTTCCGCAACAAAGGGCACAACGGCAAAGGGCAATGGTTCAATCACACCATCGGTAATCGTCAACCGCAAAGGGCCGTCTTGGGCGACGCTTGCGCCTGCGAACAGACACATCATCAGGATTGTTAGAAACCGAACCACCATTATCTTTTCCTCACCTACAGGCGTTTACCGCCCTTTTTAACGTTCTATGTCACAAATCTTCGCCCTTGTACGGGGATTTCAGCAATTTGCGCGGTATATTGCTAAGATTTTACCGCAAGCGCATTCCACTCGGATCAAAGGTAATTTCAACATCTTTCCATTGGCCATATTTCTCCGATGGCAGATCATAACCGCTTTGGGTCTGACAGCGCAAAATCGCGCGGCGCGCTGCCTCAAACGCGGTGCGTTGCGCCCCATCGTCTCCGCCAGAAGCGGACAGCTGCCGAACATCGCCATCCACCCGGCCATTCTCATCTAACGAAAACGCAACCGTCATTGTCACGCGCGCGGCGACAGATCCGGGATCCACGTTCCAGCAATTGTTGACGGCGATCCGAAAGGAATCCCGCTCTGATCCGGTCATCGGTGGGCCTTGCTCCACAGCCGGGGCATCACTCGCTTGCGCGGCTTCCACCGCGGCTTGAACAGCCGCGTCATCCGTCGACGTCTCTGCAGTTTGCGGCGCTTCTGGCTCAGGCTCAGGCGTCGGACGGTTCGGGCGCGCGGCCGGACGCAATGACGTTTCAACAGCGCCAGAGGGTTCATCGGCCTCTGTCACGATTTCAGTCGTCGTATCCGGCGCGGCGGCTGGTTCTTCTGGTTCTACGTCTTGGGCGGTCTCGGCAGGCTCTGTCGATTGCTGCGGCACCGGCACATCATCCACCCGAAGGTCCGGTTCAGGCGGTTGCAATGGTTGGGCCGCCACCCGTGGCGCAGGGCGCGCTTGCGGCGGCGCTTCTGTGATTGGCTCAGGGATAGCTGGGCTGCTTTCTTGCGCAGGTGGCGCCACCTCAGGCGGCGTATCCTCAACCTGAGCCGGACGCGGGATCGGCGCCGGCGCCTCGGGCGGTGGAATTTCTTCGCTCGGCGGTTCTACATTCACGGGTTCAGTTGGCGTCACCGGATCCTCAACCGCCTCTGGTGCGGCGGGCGCGTCATCAAAAACCGGGACAACCGGGGCTTGGGGTTCCAAAGTGCTCGGCTGAGGCGTACGGGCTGCCACAAGCGCTGCAAAATCTTCGCCCGACACCATACTCACTTCGGTCACTTCAAATGGCGGCGGCTCTGACGACAGACCCCAGCCTGAAATCAACCAGACCAAAAGCCCGGCGTGCCCAATGGCAGAGGTATAAAGACCGGGGCTGCGCACAGCCTAGCCATCCGCTCCGTCAGATGCCGCGCCTTCAAAAACCGGGCCACCAATATCCGTGACCAGACCAATGTTGCTAAACCCCGCGGCATTCAGCGCGCCCATGACTTGGGCCACGCGGTTCCAAGCGTTGCTGCCATCGGCGCGCAGATAAATTCTGTCATTTTCACGTTCCGCCGCAATGGCACGCAGCTTGGCAACCAATTCAGCCTCAGCAGTATCGGTGTTTTGAATGGCCAATGATCCATCCGCTTTGATCGTGATGGTCAATGGTTCCTCATTATCACTGGGCAAAGCATCCGCAGCGGTCTCGGGCAATTGCACCTCGACCCCGACGGTCAGCAATGGCGCTGCCACCATAAAGATGATCAACAAAACCAACATCACATCCACAAACGGCGTCACGTTAATCTCTGACATCGGCTGGCTGCGGGTCACCCGACGACGCTTGCGCCGGCCACCACTTTCCCCCGATTTCATAACACCTGCGCCCATGTCAGCTATCCAACTGACGGCTCAGGATGGTGGTAAATTCATCCGCAAAGGCTTCATAACCAGCGATTAACCGATCCGCATCAGCAGACAGTTTGTTGTAGAAAATAACAGCAGGGATCGCCGCCAACAGACCAAGACCCGTCGCCAATAGCGCCTCTGCAATGCCGGGTGCCACAACAGCCAAATTGGTGTTTTGCTGCTCTGCAATTTCGATAAAGGAATTCATGATGCCCCAAACTGTGCCGAACAAACCAACAAACGGCGCAGTCGACCCAACCGTCGCCAACACCGGTAGACCGCGTTGCAGCTTTCCAGCTTCTTTGGCGATGGCCACATCCATCGAACGCTCAATCCGGGCTTGGGCACCCGCGATCAATGATCCATCTTGGCCATGGCTGCGTCGCCACTCCAACATGCCGGCGGCAAAAATGATCTCTGACGATCCACGCGGATTGCCGCCAATTTTGTCGTAAACACCGTCCAGCGGCTCCCCCGACCAAAAGGCGCGATCAAACAAATCCGCATCGCGGCGCGCGCGGCGATATTGGATCAACTTGTCGACGATCACGGCCCAACACCAGATCGATGCCACAATCAACATGATCATCACGAGTTTTACGGTCAACGTCGCATCTGCGAACATCGACCAGACAGAAATGCTACTTTCCATATACCTGCTCTGCTTTTTTGGCCCGCCTTGTGGGCTCTGCTTTTGCGGCAGCTTAACCCAACGCCCAGCGGAAATCTATGCGTCTTGCGATCACATTCAAGCAGTATCAGCCAAGTTTCGCCCGCAGCTTGGCCGGAAGGCGCGTAGGGCGCCCCTCTGTGGTCATGCAGACGGCAGTGACCTCGGCCCGGAACAAAACCTCATCGCCGCGCCGAACCTCTTGCTCAAATAGCCAGCGCACCGGACTTTGGGCGCGATGTTGCGTCACAACGCTCAAACGATCATCCAACCGCGCTGCGCCTAGATAATCCGCCACGACTCGCGTTACAGCAAAAACGATCCCGTCTTCTTCACGCATTTTGCGCTGGTCCAGCCCAAGCTCTTCCACAAGCTCTGATCGCCCCCGTTCAATATAGCGCAGGTAATTGGCGTAATAGACAATCCCCGCCATATCGGTGTCTTCATAATAGACGCGCACAGGCAAACGATGGGTCATTGCAGCGGCTCCAACCGGGCGACAAGGCGCAGCGCATGGGATGGGTCGCGTGCAACAGCAGGCATCACCGGATCGTAAGCCGCGCGTATGATCGAGGCGATATCAGGGCGCAGTACCGTTTTATCCTTCAGCAATGCAAGCGGCGATGCTTCGTGAAAGGCCCGATCAGACCACAGCAAAATGCTTTGGACCGCCTGCCCAAGGGCAATCGTATCTGCATTTGCCTCCTGCATATGCTTGTCAAATCTCAGGAAAACGAAACACGCCTTGATCGCGCCTTCCTCATCAAAGCGGAAAATCCGATATTGATTGGCCTCCTGCCGGATCAAGTCAGTCACAAGCAGCTCAAGGTTTGGCACAAGCTTGTCCAGGTTTGGCACCTCGCTCAGCTCGCGCCACTCCCGACAGAAAAACACCATCAGATTGGTCCCAAGCTCTGGATCAGTTTCCGCCATCTGATGCTGCGCCAATGTGACCACGGCCTCAATCGCACCCTTAAAGACGGACAAGGTCGCATCATCCACGCCAAAAATGACCGGCGCTATCGGGCGCCCCCACCGTGCGCACAAATACGTGCCATCGGATCGGGTAAAAAGCCCTTCAACTTGTTTTGGTATTACCTTCATCTTGCCCCATAAACTCCCCCCGGAGGGTCGCTAACTCCCGAATAAATCACGCGGCCCATTGGGCGCCTCCAGGCCAAGATGCCGCCAAGACGCCGCAGCCAACATCCGCCCTCGCGGGGTGCGCTGGATCAGACCCTTTTGCAGCAAATACGGCTCAATAACATCTTCCAAACTATCACGGCTTTCCGACAAGGCCGCCGATAGGGTTTCGACTCCAACCGGGCCGCCGCCATAACTTTCCGCGATCAATCGCAGATACCGGCGATCTGCATTGTCCAAGCCCAAATGATCCACGCCCAAACGCGTCAACGCCCGATCTGCAATCGCTTGGGTGACGGTCCCGTCCCCTTCGACCACAGCGAAATCCACGACCCGGCGCAAAAGCCGCCCTGCAATACGCGGCGTGCCACGGGCGCGGCGGGCAATCTCACGTGCGCCTGCATCTGCGGCAGGCGCGCCCATCATCCGCGCACCACGGGTGACGATCTCGTGCAGCTCATCTTCGGTGTAAAACTCCAACCGGGTCGGGATGCCAAAACGATCCCGCAAAGGCGTCGTCAAAAGCCCCATGCGTGTGGTGGCACCGACCAGCGTAAAGGGCTGCAATTCAATGCGTACAGTGCGCGCAGCCGGACCTTCCCCAATCACCAAATCCAGCTCAAAATCCTCAAGCGCGGGATAAAGCACTTCTTCAACCGCCGGGTTCAGGCGATGAATTTCGTCAATAAAAAGCACATCGCGGGCTTCCAGATTGGTCAGGATCGCCGCCAGATCACCCGCTTTGGCCAACACCGGGCCAGATGTCATACGAAAATTCACACCCAGCTCACGGGCCATAATCTGCGCCAACGTCGTTTTGCCCAAACCGGGCGGACCATGAAACAGCGCATGATCCATCGCTTCCCCCCGACGCTTGGCGCTTTCGATGAACACCTTCAGGTTGGATCGCGCCTCTTTCTGGCCGATGAATTCATCCAGGGATTGCGGACGCAACGCGCGATCTGCGTCTTCTGGGCGCGCCTCAGGGCGCAATGTTGGATCAGGGTCGGACATATCCATCCCCTACCCCTTTGGGGCCAACAGCTTCAAGGCCGCACGGATCAATGTTGGCGTATCCCCGTCAGGGTCAGCACCTGCCGCCTCCGCCACCGCCCCTGCTGCATCGCCAGGCGCATAGCCAAGATTAGCAAGCGCGGACAACGCTTCCGATTGTGCGGGGTTCGCCTTCGGGGCCGCTTGGCGCGCCGGAGTTGTAACGACATCTTCGATCACCGCATCATCAGCCTGAACAGCGCCCATGCCGCCCATGGCCATCACACTTGGCGCTTTGTCTTTCAGTTCAATCGCGACCCGCTGCGCGGTCTTAGGGCCGACCCCCTTGGCCTTAGCCAAAGCGTTCCAATCGCCCAGCGCAATCGCCCGGCTCACACCGTCCGCACCCAATGCACCCAAAATCGCCATCGATGCCTTGGCCCCGATGCCTTGCACCGACATCAACAAACGATGCCATTCCTTTTCCACCAATGTGGTAAAACCAAACAACTGCAAATTGTCTTCACGCACCAACAGATCAGTATAAAGGGCCACAGCCTCGCCCGGCCCCGGCAATCCAGCCATCACTCGTTGGCTGACATAAACGAGATAGCCCACACCCCGCACATCAATCAAAACGTGATCCTCTGCGCGATACTCCAACCGTCCTGATATTTTGCCAATCATCCCGCGCGCGCCAATGCTGTCGCCAGATGGCCCGCCGATTGGGCATGATGGGCATGACAAATCGCAATTGCCAACGCGTCAGCGGCATCCGGCCCCGCAAGCTCAACCCCCGGCAGCTGCAATTTCACCATATGTTCAATCTGGCGCTTGTCGGCATGGCCCACACCAACAACGGCTTTCTTTACCGCATTGGGGGCGTACTCACCAATCGAAATTCCTGACTGCGCTAATGCCAACATGGCAACACCACGGGCTTGACCCAACTTCAATGTGCCCGCCCCGTCTTTGTTGACAAAGGTTTGCTCAATAGCACCGGTCTGCGGCAGATGCGTTTCCAAAATCTCGCGCAGCGCGACATGCAAGGCCAACAGCCGGGTGGCAAGATCATCGCCAACGCCATGACAAACGCCATTGGCGACATGACGCAAACGGCTCCCGTCCACGTCAATCACACCCCAGCCCATATTGCGAAGGCCGGGATCAATTCCCAAAACACGCATTGTCGCCCTGCTCTTTGCTATTTGTTTTGCCGCAATTAGCACAAAAGGCGAACACATAGAAAGTAAATTGCGCCCCATCGCCCAAAGCCCGATGGCTTGAAGGTCAATAGCGACATCAAAAATGTCATTAACGGCAATATCTTAGCGGCTATCGTGCTCAATTTTTAGCCATTCTAAAAACACATAAGGGGCATGCAAAAAATGCCCCTATTCATATGCAACATCAAAGACTAACTGCCCAGTCAGACCCATTAAACCAACAAAGGAGCATGGCCATGGCCACTTTTGACCTCACACGCCCAGTCGCACGATCCGCCGGTCGTGTCTCTTCCCCGCTGACTTCCGCTGTCAAAGCGTTCTACGCTTGGAACGATGCGCGCAAGACCCGCAACGTCCTTTCTCAACTCAGCTTGAGCGAGCTCAACGACATCGGCATCACACGCGCCGACATTGATCGTATCGCCCACGGTGCAAATTTCTAATTTTTGCTCTCATGCCTTCCGGCCAAAGCAAAATGGACCGCTTCCCAAAGGAAGCGGTCCAATTCGTTAAATGAAAGTAACGACGATACCAAGGAAATGTAGTCTAGAGGCCAAGACTACGGAAAATGCCTGATGTCGCGGTGGTAACCGCATCAGGCTGCATCAACCACGCGCCAACCCTCTCAAACGCAGAACCTTCAGCAAGGGCAGCAACACGTTCTTGGTACGTGACCTGGCCAAGATCGGCGAGAATGTAAGCTTTGAAAAGGACACTCGCGCCAATCACAAGCAGCAGGCCTTTCAAAGGGAAGCGTGGATTATAAACGCGGGGGCGGGCAACGATCAATCCGTCAGAGCGGATGGCATGCACTGCACCGGTATTCAAACGCTGGTGGCTGCGAACAATCGTGCGCAACCGCTTTTCAAATGGGACGCCAAAGGATGACATATCAAACTCCAAACAAAGCGCCCCCACCTCGTTGAAGACATATTTGACCCTCAATTGTGGCAACAATTGGGCACAGGCCCTGGATTGAGCCAATTTTAAGAAATTCAGTGAAATTTCCCAAGCGTCAACGTTGTCCAGTCAACAATGCTATCCCGATGAATAAGATTGAACCCAGATCGTGTATAAACATCGACGACTTCGTCGGCTTGCTCGTTCAAAATACCCGAAAGAATCACAATTCCCGCCTCCGTCGTCGCTGATTCCATGTCTTTGGCCAGCGCGATTAGCGGTCCTTTGAGGATATTTGCGAAAACGAGGTCATAGGGACCCGCCGTTTTTAGTTCTGGTGCGTCAAATCCGGCAGCAATGACACAATTCACCCGTCCCTCTAATCCGTTGGCTGCCACATTTGCCTTCGCAACATCCACGGCCGTCGGGTCAATATCACTGGCCCAGATCGTTTGATCAAACACATGGGCGGCCGCCATGGCCAAAACTGCCGTGCCGCAACCAACGTCAATGACGCTTTTGGCGGCAAACCCATCATCGACCAATCGATCCAAAGCGCGCAAACAGCCAAGCGTCGTGCCATGATGACCAGTGCCAAACGCCATCGCCGCCTCGATCAGCAATGGGACACATCCCTCAGGCACCAAATCCGCAGCGTGCGAGCCGTAAACAAAAAACCGACCAGCCTCGACCGGGGGCAGATCGCGACGCACTTTGGCAACCCAATCTTGATCCGGGATCTCAGAAATCTGAAAAGGGGATATTTTATGCACAGCCTCTAACACCGAAATCCCGGCAACATCCGGCGCGTCAGTGAAATAGGCTGCGACTTCCCAAAGGCCAGAGCCATCCTCAACCTCAAAAATACCAACGCCCATCGGCGCTGGCTGCAAAGCTTCCAAACTCTCAGAAAGGGTATCGGCGATCGCCTGCCCCTGAACGGTCGTGATTGCGCTATAACTTGTGGTCATTTCGGCCCCCTGAACAAGGCCCCCCGGTTAGACCGTCACAGCGCAAACTGCAATCAGGCGCTGACGCCAATCGGACACGTCACGCCAGTTCCGCCAATCCCACAATATCCGTTTGGATTCTTGGCAAGGTATTGTTGGTGATACTCTTCGGCGAAAAAGAACTCAGGCGCTTCAATGATCTCGGTCGTGATGACGCCAAAACCTGATTGCTGCAAACGCTTGGCATAAACCGCCTTGCTTGTGTCCGCCGCCGCCAATTGATCCATGCCATAGGCATAGATGCCAGAACGATATTGCGTGCCACGATCATTTCCCTGCCGCATACCTTGGGTAGGATCATGCCCTTCCCAGAACACTTGCAACAATTGCTCATAACTTATGACCTTCGGGTCATAGACAATGCGCACAACTTCATTGTGGCCCGTGTTCCCGGAACAAACCTCTTCATAGGTGGCATTGGGGGTATGCCCACCGGCATATCCAACCATAGTCAAATGAACGCCCTTAAAATCCCAGAACATCCGCTCAACGCCCCAAAAACAACCCATGCCAAACATTGCCGCATGCATGCCATCTGGCACCTTCTTTGTCAGAGGGCGGTTGAACAGGAAATGATTGGTCCTTGGCAAAATTGATGTGGCACGACCAGGCAGCGCTGCATCAGCGTCGATAATTTCGGACTTCTTTTCAAGAAATGAAAACATGGCAGATCCTTTTGACTTCCATCAACAGATAGATAGGGCAACTTGGCGTGTATACTACTCTGCTGCTGCAGGAATGGATGGGGAAAATATCGTTTCTCGCCCCGGCACTGGATGGCGTGGAATCATCAGCCCCAGAATAAGCGAGACAATCGCCATACCCGCCGCCAACAAAAACACAGCGACCGGCGATGACAACCAAAGATAACCAAGCAAGGCTGGCAAAAAGACCGCCGCAATATGATTAATGGTAAAGGCCACCGCCGCCGTCGGTGCGATGTCGTGTGGGTCTGCGATCTTTTGGAAATACGTCTTCAACGCCAACGCCAGCGCGAAAAAGAAATGGTTCAAAATATACAGACCAGAGGCGATCAACACGCCCCATTGAAAATAATAGACGCCACCATAGGCCAGAAACACCAAAGCCAAACCCGTGTATTCAAAAATCAGCGCCTTACGTTCGCCAAACACCGTGACAAAGCGGCCCATGATCGGTGCGGCGAAAATATTGGCCACTAGGTTGATCAGATAAAGGGCCGTGATCTCATGTACGTCAAAGCCGAACTTTTCGACCATCATGAAACCTGCAAAAACCAAGAAAATCTGTCGACGGGCACCGGACATAAACTGCAACGCATAATAGAGCCAATAGCGCTTGCGCAGCACCATCTTGGTAATCTGCGGATTTGGCGCTTCGAACTGCGGGTAGGCGAAAAAACAGAAAAGCGCGATGACACTCGTCAGCCCGCCAGCGGCCATGTAAACAAAATTGTAGGAAAGATCGAATGTCTCCCAGCTGAGCACGATCAACACATACGCGACAAACGTGGCAGCAGACCCCGCCGCCAACAACCAACCCAGCATTTGGGGCGCGCGGGCCTTTTCAATCCATTGCAACTGCAACGATTGGTTCACCGTCTCATAATAGTGGTAGCCAATCGACGACAGCATCGTGATCGTCAAAATGCCGCCCATGGATGGAAAATGTGCGGTGATGGCCGTGGCCACCCCCAGCAAGAGGAGCGACACAATGGCAAGCACCTGCTCGCGCATGAACATGATGATCGCGATAACACCAACCGCGAAAAATCCGGGGATCTCGCGGACGGTATGCAGCCAGCCAATGTCTGATCCGTCAAAATTCGCCGCTTCGATCACAAAGTTGTTCAAAAGGGCAGACCATACCGAAAAGGCAATTGGCATGCCCATCGCCATCAGAAACAACAACCCAACGGGTCGTCGCCATAGCGGCAGGTGATGTGCGTCTTGCAACTTTACGATCTGCATAAAACCGCAGTTAAGCGGTTTTGAGCGTAGAAGCGATATTTAATCGTCCCGGATAGATATTGTGATGCAGGCTTAGACCTGACTTCGCCCCCTTTCGGATCATGCGGCGCGTTGGACCGTTCTGCGCGCTTGCTGTGGGTCCAGCCGAAAGCCTGTCAAAACGCGCGCTAGATCCGATGACTCGCTTGCCATCTGTTGGCCCATCGCCGTCAACTCTTCGCTCATCGCAGCACTATTTTGCGTATCTTTGTCCAACAGCCGGACGGCCGAGGTCATAACGTCCGCTTTCGTCGCCTGCCCATTAATCGCTTTGGTAATTTCGTCCATCATCTCGCTCGTTCTTGACACACGCGCGACAATATCATTCAGCGCTTCCCCAGCTTCGTTCACCAATCGCGATCCCGCCGATACTTCATCAGAACTTTTGACAACCAGCGCCTTTACCTCCTGCGCCGCGTCGCTCGTTCGCTGCGCCAAAGCGCGGACCTCTGATGCAACAACGGCAAAGCCACGCCCGGACTCGCCTGCGCGCGCCGCCTCGACACCCGCATTCAACGCCAGCAAGTTTGTCTGAAAGGCAATATCATCAATCATGTTCAAGATCTTGCTGATCTCCGCCGACGATTCCTCGATCTTATGCATTGCGCTGACAGCCTGTCCAACGACAACACCGCTGTTGAGCGCGCTTTGGTGCGCATCTGTTGCGGATCCATTTGCTTCTGATGATTGCTCTGCGGTTGATTGCAGAACACCCAGAAGGCTTTCCAACGATTGTGCTGTTTCTGACAAAGTCGCAGACTGCTTTTCAGTTTGACTGGAAAGCTCAGTTGCAGCGCTGGCAAGCTCTTTGGAATTCAGATCAAAGTGGCGCGCGGATTGCGTGGACGTAGTCAAGACATCGCGCAACATCGTCACGACAGAATTAAAATCTGCGCGCAGCCCCTCGAATTCCGCAGGCATTTGGGCATCCATGTTCTTGGAAAAGTTTTTGTTCGCGAGGTCAGAAAGTTGATGCCGCACAACCTCCAAAACCTGAGCGGTTTTGTTCTTTTGATCTTCGGCATCACGCATTGCTTTTTTGGCGGTGGCAGTCGCGCGGGCAAGGTCCTTTTTCTGTGCTTGGTTATCCGTATCGGCTCGGTTCACCTGTCGTATCGAAAACCCCAAAACGAGAGTTTCTAAAACCACAATGCCCGCGTGCATCAGCGTCCGTCCCAATGGATTTTCCTCTGGTGCAGGATATACCATTTCCGGCATCAGAAATCCCATCCCAAGGTGGTGAACCGCGATAAATCCCGCACCCGCGACCAACACGCGCACATCCGCCATCAAGGCGATAACCGCCAACAAAACGAAATACATCATATGCGTATCGATCTGCCACGGATGTCCGTTAAACTCCGCCGTGAACGCAATGTTCTGAACCAGCAATGCGACCATAACGACCCACTTCAAATGCGGGCCCGGTATTTTGCTGGCGAGAAACGCAACTCCAGCCGCCGCAATTGAAACCAAAACAACAAGATCAAATTTGGCCCCGATCAACACCGCACTCAGTGGCGCAATCAGTGCAAGACCGTATGTGAACCAAAGCGCAATTCGCGTTCCAACTTGATCTGTCTGTGCAGACAACTCGCCGATTTGTTTAGGTATCGCTTGCACCACATCACTCCATCCAGACTTCATTTGGTCATGACTTAGGCAGCACTCCCTAAATAAATGTGACTTTCTGAACGTCAGTAAAAACTTTGTGGATCAATATCGATGCTCAGCCTAAGGGTGTTAGACAATCGAAATTGACCGACCCACTGGCTTAGCGCTTTCTGCAAGGGGGCCGACTTTTCCGCCTTCACCAATAGGCGCACCCGGTGTCGCCCGCGAATGCGCGCAATCGGTGCCGGTGCCGGGCCATAAACCTGCGCCCCGATCTGGCGCAATGGCCCGTCGCGCCGCGCCATGTCTGCGCCGAGGTCAAACACCTCTTGCATGTCGGGGCTGCTCAACACAATTCCCGCCATACGCCCATAAGGCGGCACGCCCGCTTGCTTGCGCTCCGCAGCCTCAGCACTCCAAAACGCCTCTTCATCGCCGGCAAGGATGGCCCGGATCACAGCATGCTCTGGCTGATAGGTTTGCAGCAACGCCTCTCCCGGCTTTTCAGCCCGCCCAGCGCGCCCCGCAACCTGACGCATCAATTGAAACGTCCGTTCTGCCGCGCGCAGATCCGATCCTTGCAACCCAAGGTCCGCATCAATCACACCGACAAGCGTCAGGTTGGGAAAGTTATGGCCCTTGGCCACCAACTGGGTGCCAATCACGATATCACACCCGCCTTGCGCGATCTCTTCGATATGGGCCTTCATCGCGCGGGCCGATCCATAAAGGTCCGATGAAAGCACCGCGACACGGGCCTCCGGAAACAGCTCTTGCACCTCTTCACCCATCCGTTCCACACCGGGGCCAACCGCGCTTAGGCGATCCTCGGCCTCGCAATGGGGGCACACGGTCGGCATTGGCTTCGTTTCCCCGCATTGATGGCACATCAACCGCTTTAAAAAACGATGCTCCACCATCCGCGCATCACAATCATCGCATCCAATCTGATGACCACAAGCACGACACAACGTAATCGGTGCATAGCCACGGCGATTAAGAAAAATCAGCGATTGTTCCTGCTTGTCCAGCCGGTCCTGCAAGGCACTGCGCAGGCTTGGCGAAACCCACTTGCCCCCGGGCACATCCTCTGCCCGCATATCAATCGCCGACATTTTGGGCAAAACCGCTGGCCCAAATCGCGCATCCAAAGTCAGGCGCTCATATTTGCCCGCCTCCACATTCGCCCAGCTTTCCAATGACGGCGTGGCCGATGCAAGGATCACGCGCGCATCATTCAATGACGCCCGTAGCACCGCCATATCCCGCGCGTTATATAGAACGCCGTCTTCCTGCTTATAGGACGTGTCATGTTCCTCATCGACAACGATCAAGCCCAAGGATTGATACGGCAGATAAAGCGCAGAACGCGCACCAACAATCAGTTGCGCCGCGCCCTGCCCGACCATCTTCCAGCAACGCCGACGCTCTGTCATCGTCACACCAGAATGCCACTCCGCTGGCTTCATGCCAAATCGGGCTTCAACGCGGGTCAGAAACTCACCGGTCAACGCAATCTCTGGCAACAGGACAAGCGCCTGCCGACCTTGGCGCAAACATTCCGCGACGGCTTCTAGATAGACTTCCGTCTTGCCGGACCCGGTCACTCCCTTCAGCAATGTCGTCCCATAGGTGCCAGCGGTGATCCCCTCACACAACTGGGTCGCGACGGTTTGCTGATCCGCAGTCAAATCCTTTGCACCATAATCCGGGTCAAGCCGCGGGTACGGCGTGTCGCGCGGCGCATCAACCTCCGCCACCGCACCCAGTTTCACAAGGCCTTTAACAACAGACGATCCAACACCCGCCATCTCTGACAGTTCTTTCAGGGTAAAGGACAGCCCGCCATACTCTTCGAGCACCGCCAAAACCTTCTGGCGCGCATCCGTCAACCGATCCGGCACCTGATCCCCAAGCCGATAAACCTTGCGCATCGACGGCGGATCACCCAGCCCCGGCGCACGCGTGGCAAGGCGCAACATCGCATTCATCGGGGTCAGCGTATAGGCCGCAACCTTTTCCAAAAATAACTGCATCTCTTCGCGCATTGGGGCCACATCAATCACGCGAATAACCGACCGCACCTTGTTGATGTCAAAATCCCCCTTGCCCGGCCCCCAAACCACACCGCGAACCTTGCGCGGCCCCAAAGGCACCTCGACAAACGCACCGGCCATGACGCCACCTTCTGGGGCTTTGTAATCCAAAAACCTGTCCAGTGGTTGCGCAGTCAAAACAGCAACCAACTGACCTTCATGGAAAAAGCCGTCTCTCATGTTAGCGCCAACATTCTGGGGGTTTTCGTGACCATGCGCATGGGGTACTAGGTCCGCAACCAAACGCCAACCACCCAAAAGGAACGCGACATGAAATTCTTCGTAGACACCGCTGAAATCGACGCCATCAAAGAACTCCACGCTCTTGGCATGGTGGATGGGGTTACAACCAACCCGTCGCTCATCGCCAAATCCGGGCGCGACATTCTGGAAGTCACGAAAGAGATTTGCGATCTCGTTGATGGCCCCGTGTCCGCAGAAGTCGTTGCACTCGACGCCGACACAATGTTGGCCGAAGGGCGCAAGCTGGCCAAAATCGCCGACAACATCGCCGTCAAGGTGCCGCTGACATGGGCAGGTCTGCAAACCTGCAAAACGCTGTCGGAAGAAGGCACGATGGTCAACGTCACGCTCTGCTTTTCCGCCAACCAAGCGTTGCTGGCTGCCAAAGCCGGGGCAACCTTCATCAGCCCCTTCATTGGTCGGCTGGACGACATCAACATCGACGGGCTGGAATTGATCGAAGACATCCGTACAATCTATGACAACTACGGGTTTGAAACCCAAATCCTCGCCGCCTCGATCCGCAGCGCCAACCATATGTCCGACTGCGCCAAAATTGGTGCCGACGTCGCCACCGCGCCGCCAAATGTCATCAAGGGCATGGCCAATCACGTCCTGACCGACAAAGGGCTGGCTGGCTTCATGGCGGACGTTGAAAAAGCGGGCATCAAAATTCTCTAAGTAAAAGCGTCCAGCGGGCAACACTTACCCAGCGAAAGTAAGCTGCATCCATGGATTGGGTGCAGCTTTTTCTATGAACGCCTGCTAAGATGCCAAAAATCAAAAAGATGAGCAGCTAAATGACCAAAACACCCCTGATGGAAAACCACGTTCGCGAAAAAATTATCGCGGACCCCGAAATGCTTTTGGAAGATCAGGACATTATGCAAGCGCTCGTCGCGGCAAATGAACAATCCATGGGCACCAACATCGTTGACCTGCGCGGCATCGCGATGGAACGGCTCGCCGCACGGCTGGATCGCTTGGAAGACACCCACCGCTCTGTAATCGCGGCCGCTTACGAAAACCTCGCCGGGACGAACCAAGTGCATCGCGCCGTGCTGCGCCTACTGGATGCCACCAAATTCGAGGACTTCCTAAGCGACCTTGCAGGCGACGTCGCAGATACCTTGCGCGTGGATGCAATGCGCTTAGTCCTAGAAAGCTCTGAGACAGCCGCCGATCCCGCCGTCAAAAAGATGAACCAAATCTTGAATGTGGTCGAACCGGGCTTTTGCGACCAATACATCACCCAAGGCCGCGACATCCCTGTGCGACCCGTCACACTGCGCCAAACAAAGACAGAAGACGAAAAGGTCTATCAAGAACAAGCTGACTATGTCCGGTCAGAGGCGTGCCTGAAACTGGATTTCGGCGACGGTCGGATGCCCGGAATGCTGGTCATGGGTTCCGAGGATCCACATTTGTTTACCCCGCAGCAAGGCACCGACCTCCTAACCTTCTTTGGTGGCGTTTTCGAACGCACCATGCGGCAGTGGCTGGGGTGATTTCCCCGGCCCTCACCAAGGCGCTGAACACATGGCTTGACCATCAACGCGCGCTGTCGGGGGCTGCCGAAAATACGGTGAAAGCTTATCAGACCGACGTGTTGGGCTTTCTGGCATTCATGACGCAGCACAAGGGCGAAACCCAAGGGCTCGCACCCATCGCTGCGGTGAAAGTCGGCGACATGCGATCATGGATGGCGCACGAACGCGGACGCGGCGTCGGGGCGCGATCACTGGCGCGATCTCTATCGGCGGTCAAATCGTTCTACCGATGGCTCGCCGAAAAGGAAGGGTTCGAACCGACCGCTGTCCTCTCGACACGATCCCCAAAGTTCACCAAAAAGCTGCCAAGGCCACTGTCCGAAGACGCGGCCAGCGCGATGCTCGACACGGTTGAGTTGCAATCCCTCACCCCGTGGATCGCAGCTCGCGATCAAGCCGTCGTAACCCTCCTTTATGGATGTGGCCTACGTATATCCGAAGCCCTCGGCCTCACAGGCGCAGACAGCCCATTGCCCGACACCCTGCGGATCAAAGGCAAAGGCGGCAAAGAACGCATCGTCCCCGTCATCGACGCCGCCCGCGACGCCGTCGAAATCTATCGCCACATCTGCCCACACGACTTGACCGACAATGGCCCATTGTTCCGGGGCGCGCGCGGCGGCGCCCTCAACCCAAGACTGGTGCAAAAGGTGATGGAACGCGCCCGCATGCAACTTGGCCTTCCAGCCACCGCGACACCGCACGCCATGCGCCACAGTTTTGCGACACATCTCCTCACAGCAGGCGGCGATCTGCGATCCATCCAAGAACTGCTTGGGCATTCTTCGCTTTCGACCACACAGGCCTACACTGCCGTTGATGGCGCGCGCTTGATGGAAATCTATGACAAAGCACATCCTCGCGCCTGAATATGCGATCATTCAGGAATGATCTGCCCTCAAACCCCCGGTAAGCCATTGCCCACGCGTCTATAATCCTTCAAACACGGCCCTATGCATATCACAACCAAAGCCCTGTTGGTTCACCTGTTCACCGCAACTGGTGCCGTTTTCGCGATGCTGGCGATGCTGGCCGCTGTTCAGGAAAAATGGAGCCTGATGTTCGTTTGGCTGGTCGTGGCCTTTATCGTTGATGGCGTCGATGGCCCATTGGCCCGCAAATACGATGTGCGCACCAATGCACCTAATTTTGACGGGGTGCTGCTTGATCTGATCATCGACTACCTGACCTATGTCTTTATTCCAGCCTTCGCACTTTATGCATCCGGGTTGATGGATGGCTGGTCCGGTTGGGTCGCGATCATCCTGATAACCTTTGCCTCTGCGATGTATTTCGCCGACACGCGGATGAAAACCAAAGACTATTCATTCAAAGGATTCCCTGGTTGTTGGAACATGCTCATCCTAGTGCTGTTCGCGCTCGAACCGCCTTGGTTTGTCTGCCTGATTATCGTGATCATGCTCGCAGTTGCGATGTTCCTGCCGATCAAATTTGTACACCCAGTGCGCACAGCACGGTGGCGCAACATCACATTGCCGATGGCCATCGGCTGGACAGCCTTTGCAGGCTGGGCCGCATGGGTGGACTTCAACCCGGAAAGCTGGGCCCATACGGGACTGGTGATCACATCTATCTACCTCTTGGCGGCAGGTGCCGTGCAACAGGTGATCTACGGCCCTGACGGCTAAACCCGCGTCAGGATCACACCACCAACGATCAAGGCCGCAGCAGCCGCTTTGCCTTTGGTCATCCGCTCACCGAACACCAACCAGCCGATCAAGACCGCGAACAAAATCGACGTCTCGCGCAAGGCCGCAACAAGGGCGATGGGCGCCTGTGTCATGGCCCAAACGACAACAGCATAGGCCACAAGGGATGCCGCCGCAGGAATAATCCCCGCCCGCCACGCCGCAAAAGACGCGCGTGCAATCGTCCTGCCTTTCAACATCAAGATCGCAGGCACATAAAAGAAGCCTGACAAAAACAGCAACCACGCCACATAGGGCAACGCCGCCCCATTGACCCGCGCACCAACCCCATCAACCAACGTATACCCCGCCGTCGCGCTAGCCGCGCCAAAGGCATAAGGAATCAACCGGCGACTCTCGCCCGAGGTCCAAGCGCCATGCGCCATCAGCAAGATGCCCGCCCCCAGAACAGCAACGCCTAGATATTCAACACCAGTGATCGGATCCGCCAAAAAGAACAGGCTGAACACCATCACCAAAAGCGGCGCAGACCCACGCGAAATCGGATAAACCCGGCTGAGGTCGCCCTGTTCATAGGCGTAGGCAAGGAACAATTGATACACCATATGGATCAAGCCAGAAGCGATCAGCCAGACCCATGCTTCTGCTTTCGGCATCGGCAACCAGACCAAGACCGACAGCCCAATCAGCGCTTGCCAGACCGTAAAGATCATCATCGTGGTCTGCTTATTGCCACCGGTTTTGATGATCGCATTCCAGCCCGCATGCAAAAGGGCGGCACCTAGAACGGCTGCGAATATCCCAAAACTCACAGCAACAGCCCCGCAGCCCCTTCAAGCTTTAGCAAGGCGACCTTCGCCTCAACCCCGCCAGCGCCCGAAAACCCACCAAGCGAATTAGCACCCAAGACGCGATGGCACGGGATCAAGATCGCAATAGGATTGGCGCCGCAGGCTTGGCCAATCGCTTGGGCCGACACGCCCAGTTCTTTGGCCAAATCGCCATAGGTGCGGGTTTCCCCATAAGGAATGGCACAAAGGGCTTCGTAAAACCGTAGCTGAAATTCAGACCCGCGCGGCGCAAGCGGCAGGTCAAACACCTGCCGCGTTCCTGCGAAATACGCAGCCAGTTGACCACAGGCGCTCTGCGCCAACGCCCCATCGGGTAAGGTGCCCGCCCTACCCCAATGCAGCGCGGTAATTGATGTGACATCCCCGTCAAACCCAATCGGTCCAACGGGGCTATCCATCAAGACGGTCATCAGCTCAACGCAGCATTACAACGACCACAAATACCTGCATGGGAATGGCTGCCAACGTCTGGCAAAATCTTCCAACACCGTTCGCACTTATCACCGTCCGCCTTGGCAAAGCTCACCGCGACGCCCTCGATCTCTTCGATCTTAAACGCATCTGCGGGGGCCGCATCAGTGCTGATATGAATGCCCGACGTGATGCAAAGGTCATCAAATGGAACCGTCTTCAATATCGCCGCATCCGCGTCACTGACATAAACGGTCGGCGCCGCCTCAAGGGAGGCACCAATCACCTTCGCTGTCCGCTCAACCTCAAGCGCGCCTGTCACAACCCGACGCACACGGCGAATTGACGACCATTTGGCCGCCAGTTCATCGTTGCGCCACGTCTTTGGCGTCTCTGGGAAGTCCTGCAAATGAACCGACCCGTCCTTGCCGCGTTCCAACCAAACCTCTTCCATGGTGAACGGCAACACTGGCGCAAGCCATGTATTCAACCGCTCCAGCACCAGCTCCAAAGTCCAAAGGGCGGCGCGGCGGCGATCCGTATCGCCATCACAATACAACGCATCCTTGCGGATATCGAAATAATAGGCAGACAAATCAACAGTCGCAAACTGGAACACCGTTTGGAACATGCCTTGGAAATCAAAGGCCGCATATCTTTCGCGCACAGCTTCATCCAGCTCTGACAAACGATGCAAAACCCATTGCTCCAACTCTGGCATATCGGCCACGGCAACCTCTGCCTGCGACCCATCCAGATTGCCCAAAAGGAAACGATAGGAATTACGCAAACGGCGATAACTATCCGCAACGCCTTTCAGGATTTCAGGCCCGATCCGCTGATCGTTCATGTAGTCCACTTGGGCTACCCAAAGGCGCAGAATATCCGCACCATATTGCTGGATCACCTCAGCAGGCGCGATGATATTGCCGATAGATTTGGACATCTTCACGCCCTTATCATCCAGCGTGAATCCGCACGTCACCACATTACGATACGGCGCACGGCCAAGCGTTCCACAACCCTGCAACAGCGATGAATGGAACCAGCCCCGATGCTGATCTGTACCTTCAAGATAGACATCCGCGATGCCATCCTCGGTCCCATCTTCGCGATCGCGCAGGACAAAGGCATGGGTCGACCCGCTGTCGAACCACACGTCCAAAACATCCATGACCTGATCATACTCATCCGGGTTGACGATGCCGTCCAGCACACGCGCTTTGAACCCATCCTCAAACCAAACATCCGCGCTCTGCTCTTCAAAGGCTTTCACGATCCGCGCGTTCACCTCTGCATTCTTCAGCAGGTAATCCGCATCCGTCGGCAACGCGCCCTTCTTTGTGAAACAGGTCAACGGAACACCCCAAGCGCGCTGGCGCGACAGCACCCAATCCGGGCGGCTTTCGATCATCGAATACAACCGATTGCGCCCAGTCTGCGGATGCCATGTCACCAGTTCGTCAATGGATTTCAACGCCCGTTCGCGGATCGTATCGCCCATCTCGCCCATACCATCATCCAGCTTGCGATCGACACTGGCAAACCATTGCGGCGTATTGCGATAGATGATCGGGGCTTTGGATCGCCAGGAATGCGGATAGCTGTGCTTGATCTTGCCACGGGCCAGCAATCCACCAACCTCAACCAGCTTGTCGATGACAGCTTTGTTGGCATCCCCCTCACCGCCCTTGCGGGACAGGATGTACTTACCACCAAAGAACGGCAAATCCGCACGGAACCCGCCGTCATCCATGACGTTATAAGTGATGACCTGCTCCAGCATGCCAAGGTCACGGTAAAGCTCAAATTCCTCCATCCCGTGGGACGGGGCGCAATGCACGAAACCAGTACCTTCGGTGTCGGTGACGAAATCAGCCGCACGGAAATCGCGGATGTCATCCCATTCGCCGTTTGAACCCTCTGCACCATGAAGCGGGTGGGTCAAGTTAATCTTGCCCAGATCATCCGCAGTGACGTCACACAAACGACGATACATCGTTTCATCCAAACGCGCCTTGCTTAGGACATCGCCCGCAAGGTTATCAGCAAGGATATAGCGATCCCCGATACTCAGCCAGGCCTCTTCAGGACGGCCCGTGACCTCATACAAACCATAGGAAATGTCAGCGCCATAAACGACGGCCTTGTTGGACGGAATGGTCCAAGGAGTCGTCGTCCAGATGACAACCTGCGCGCTATCCAGCGTCTTATCGCCCGTACCCACAACCTTAAACTTCACCCAAACTGTAAAGCTCTCCTTGTCGTGATACTCCACCTCCGCCTCTGCCAGCGCGGTCTGCTCCATTGGGGACCACATCACTGGCTTTGACCCTTGGTACAAAGTCCCGTTCATCAGGAACTTCATGAACTCATCCGCGATGACGGCCTCAGCACGATAATCCATCGTCAGATAAGGGTTTTCCCATTTGCCGGTGACGCCAAGGCGCTTGAACTCATCCAGTTGCACGCCGACCCATTCGTCCGCAAAGGCACGACATTCGCGGCGGAAATCAACGATTGGCACATCGTCTTTGTTCTTGCCCTTCTTGCGGTACTTCTCTTCGATCTTCCACTCGATCGGCAGACCATGACAATCCCAGCCGGGCACGTAACGGGCATCAAATCCCATCATCTGGTGGGAACGCACAACAAAATCCTTCAACGTCTTGTTCAGCGCATGACCAATGTGCAAATGCCCATTCGCATAAGGCGGCCCATCATGCAGGGTAAAGGGCGTGCGCCCTTCCTTCTCACGCAAGCGGTCATAAACGCCAATCTCTTCCCAACGGGCCAGCCACTCAGGCTCGCGCTTGGGCAAACCGGCCCGCATCGGAAAATCGGTCTTTGGCAGGTTTAGGGTATCTTTGTATTCGGGGGTGTCGGCGCACATCGGTGGCGTCCTTCAGTCATAACAATAGGAAAAAAGAGGGCGGTGCGCCATCGCAGACACCTTTGCCCGGCCACGCCTTAGCGGACCGGGATCATAATTCGTATGATTGCGAATATCATCATGCTTTGGCTTATATGCGACATCCGCGATCTTGCAAGTTAAGACAGCATTTCGAATCGACGATTTGCGGCAACGTTCACCAATTCTTGCAATGGCAAAGGCCACCTGCTAAACGCGCCGCATGAACCAACTGATGTCCAAAACCATGACGACCAAAACCACCGCTCCGGCGGGGGTTTGTTTGGCATGAGGTAACATCACCTAACGTTTCAAACAAAAACCCCGCCGATCTGGCGGGGTTTTGTTTTTGAAAACCCCGTCTTCCGGCAATCCCAAAGGAAGACCAATGAACATACAACCAAGTCCTGCCCCCGCCCCCTTCGTCGCAATCGTCGGCGCAACAGGTGCTGTAGGGTTAGAGCTGATCAAATGCCTAGAATCCCGCAACTTCCCACTCGGCGCATTACGGCTCTTGGCCTCTGCAAGGTCCGCCGGGCGCGACCTGCCGTTTCGCGGTGCGGATATTCCGGTGCAGGAACTGACCGAAGACAGCTTTGTGGATGTGGACATCGCATTCTTTTCCGCCGGGGCCAGCATATCCCGCAAGTTCGCACCCATCGCTGCGGCCGCAGGGGCACAGGTGATCGACAATTCGTCGGCCTTTCGCATGGTTGATGACATCCCCCTCGTCGTGCCCGAAGCCAACGCAAATGCCTTGCGCGATGCACAGATCATCGCCAATCCAAACTGCATCGCCGCGATCCTCACGGTCGCGCTCGCCCCGCTGCACCAACGCTGGTCAATCACACGGCTGTCTATGTCGACATACCAAGCGGCTTCCGGCGGCGGGATCGAGATGATGAATGAATTGCGCGATGGCACCCGCGCCTATCTAGACAATCAACCTTTCGAACCTCAGGTCTTGCCGCATCCATATGCGTTCAACATCTTTAGCCACAATTCCGACATCGACCCTGAAACCGGTTACAACGGCGAAGAACTCAAAGTCATCGCCGAAACCCGCAAAATCCTCAACCAGCCTCAGCTCCCGATCAGCGTGACTTGTATCCGCGTGCCAATACTGCGTGCCCATGGCATCGCCCTGCAAATCCGGTTTGAAGATCACGTTTGCGTCGACAGCATCCGGCAAGCCTACAAAGGCGCACCCGGCGTGCGTGTCGTGGACAATATGCTCAACAATCATTTCCCGATGCCGTCCGAAGCCTCAGGCGATCCTGATGTTCTGATTGGGCGCATCCGCAACGATCTGGGCGACCCTTCCAACCGAACCACAACGATGTTCATCGTCGGCGATCAACTTCTCAAAGGTGCTGCGCAAAACGCAGTGCAAATCGCAGAGGCGTTGCTGGAACAGGCCTAGCGGCAGTAAGAGCCTGATCTGTATCGGGCGGTGTCAAAGTGAAAGTGATCTCGGTGAAACCGGTTCGCATTCGGCCCAAGCACCGTCCCAAACGGACCACAGGCCCCCCGCCACATCGCAGCCAACGCCCGCCCCTTTGATCCACGTCCCCAATCGGTGAGAACAGTAATTTCATCACCGTTCTGCAAACCTATCCCCGCAATATCAATCGCGCGGCCAAAAGAATGTTCCGACAGTTTCCCGCTAGAGGCTGAATTGCGGAACCGACAAGAATAATGCGACACAACCCGCAAGCTTGCGATGCCCCCACCAATGTCACCAACCGCCGGGGCCGCCGTGCGCGTGACCCAGTTCTTCAATGCGGAGGCTGTACGACAATCAATCGTCGCGCTGGGGCTAAGCGAAACACCCGCCACAGATCGCACGCGCACGCCACTGTCAATTCCACAGCGGCCACGGCCAGCCACAGCCCCCAAGGCGACACCCTGAATGGCCGGATCACCGCAAACCTGCCCACGGCGGCGCGCTGTTTCAATCGCGCGGGCCTGCTGCGTAATCGCAGCCGGACGCACAAAAGGGCGCAAAGATTGCATCAGATGGTTGTGGACAAACGGACGCAGGCTGGGGCGTTTATCGACCGTGGGCGGCACGATCACGGTCAAGTACGCTTCAATACCGGCCGGACGCTGAAATGGACGCACCCCCACCCCAACGCTTATCGCGGGCGCTGTACGGGTACTAACGCGCGGCTCAACCTCCGTGGCATGATGCCCCTCCGCATGGGCCAACCCGGCGCATAGGGCCAGAATGATCGCCAACGCGCGCATCAGTCCTTTTTCACCGGGGCGCGGCCAAAATCCGGCGCGGCGGTATCCTGACCGGCATCAATAATCCCACGACGAATGGCGCGGGTCCGCGTGAAATAGTCAAACAAGTGGTCACCATCACCCATGCGGATCGCGCGCTGCAAGGCGAACAGCTCTTCGGTGAAACGACCCAAGATTTCCAAGGTCGCCTCCTTATTCGTCAAAAACACATCGCGCCACATTGTCGGGTCAGACGCGGCAATGCGGGTAAAATCGCGAAAGCCCGCAGCAGAATATTTGATCACTTCAGTGTCAGTGACGCGGTGCAAATCGTCTGCCACACCTACCATCGTGTACGCGATCAGGTGCGGCGCATGAGACACCACAGCACAGACCAAATCGTGGTGATCGACCTCCATCATGTTGATGTTGGATCCCAGACCAGCCCAAAAATCCGTGAGCCGGGTCAAAGCGGCCTCATCCACATTTTCCGGTGGCACGATCAAACACCAACGGTTGTCAAACAGCTCTGCAAATCCCGACCGAGGGCCAGAATGTTCGGTGCCCGCCATGGGGTGGCCGCCAATAAAATGCACACCCTTGGGCAACTGCGGGATCACGGCATCAAAAACGGCTCGTTTCACCGATCCCACATCGCTGACCGTCGCACCGGGTTTCAGTGCGGGTGCAATGTCTTGCATCACAGCGCCCATAGCACCAATCGGCACGCACAACACAACCAAATCCGCGCCCTCAACAGCCTCAGCCGCGCTGTCAAAGACGGTACATAAATCCAACTCCCGCGCCGTCTCGCGCGTCTCGGCAGAACGGGCAAAGCCGGTAATCTCGCGCGCCACACCGGCACGCTTGATCGCATGGCACATGGACGAGGCGATCAAACCAAGCCCGATCAGCGCAACCTTGTCATAAATCACACTCATTCGCCCGCACCCTTAAACTGCGCGATACTATGCACAATCCGCCGACAAGCGGATTCATCTCCTATGGTGATCCGCAAGCAATTGGGAAAGCCATAGCTTTTGGGATGGCGCACAATAATCCCATCGGCCTTAAGGCGCGCATCGCAGGCAATCGCTTCTTCCTCGCTCCCAAACCGGGCCAGAATATAGTTCGCGGTCGAGGTGTCAGAGGGTACACCAATCTCGGCCAGCGCACCGGACAACCACTCACGCCATTTCGCATTCTGCGCACGGCAATGATCGACAAATTCACGATCCCGCACGGCAGCTTCTGCGGCGGCAAGCGCGGCACCAGACAGGTTGAACGGACCGCGAATTCGGGTCAGCACTTCAATAATCTCAGCCGGGCCATAGCCCCAACCAATCCGCAATCCGCCAAGCCCGTAAATCTTGGAAAACGTGCGGGTCATGACGACATTGTCGCGCGCTTCGATCAGGGCAAGTCCCCCGTCATAGTCAGCGACGTATTCAACATAAGCACCATCCAGAACCAGCAACGCCTTGGGCGGAATACCTTCGGCCAAACGCTGCAACGCCGCCTGCCCGATCATCGTCCCCGTGGGGTTGGCGGGATTGGTGATAAACACAATGCGGGTGCGATCCGTACAAGCGGCCAAGACCGCATCCACATCCACCACACGATCACGCTCAGGCACAGACACAGGGCTTGCCCCGGCCGCAAGGGCCGAGATTTTGTACATCGCAAACCCATGTTCTGTATGCACAACCTCATCGCCAGGGCCCGCATAGGCCTGACAGATCAGGTGCAAAATCTCATCCGACCCAACACCGCAAATCACGCGATCCGCATCCAGCCCATGCACCTCAGCAATCGCAGCACGCAAGGGCGCATGATCAGTGGATGGATAGCGGTGCAATTCCATCGCGACTCGGCCAAAGGCCTCCTTCGCTTTGAGGCTGGGGCCAAAGGGGTTTTCGTTCGACGATAACTTCAAAACATTGGACACCCCTTCCAAATGGCTTGCCCCGCCTTGGTAAAGCGCAATGTCCATAATGCCAGGCTGCGGGGTGATCTGCGATCCCATCGGGTATTCCTTTAAAGTCAGTGGCGTTTCTAACGGGGTTGAAGGCAAAGAAAAAGGGCCGCAGTCAGTATGACGCGGCCCCCTAGAATACGTGCAAAGATTAGGTTTAGTTCTTTGCGTAAAATTCGACCACAAGGTTTGGTTCCATGGTCACTGGATAAGGCACATCGCCCAAACCCGGTGTCCGCACGAACTCACATGTCATCTTGGAATGATCGACGCTCATGTAATCAGGCACATCACGCTCAGGCAGCTGAGATGCAACCAAAACCAATTCCATCTGCTTTGACTTCTGGCGCACAGAAATAATGTCGCCTTCCTTCACGCGGTAGGATGGGATGTTGACCTTTTTTCCGTTCACTTCGACGTGGCCGTGGTTCACGAACTGGCGTGCGGCAAACACAGTCGGCACGAACTTAGCGCGGTACACAACAGCGTCCAGGCGGCGTTCCAGCAGACCAATAAGGTTTTCACCTGTATCGCCTTTAACACGTTCCGCTTCGGCATAAATGCGGCGGAACTGCTTTTCGGTGACGTCGCCGTAATAGCCCTTCAGTTTCTGCTTGGCACGCAGCTGTAGACCAAAGTCAGACAGCTTCGCCTTACGACGCTGGCCGTGCTGGCCAGGGCCATATTCACGACGGTTCACTGGGGATTTCGGACGACCCCAGATGTTTTCGCCCATCCGGCGGTCAATTTTATACTTGGCAGCGGTACGCTTTGTCATACGCTGTTCTCCTTCTACGGTTTGTGAAGGGCGTTGTCCTTTCCCCAGATTTTGCCGGGGCGACAGGCTCCCTCTTGCGAGGACCGCCAACACCAATGAATTTGGGGCTTATAAGCCTGTGATCCGCCCTGTCAACAGGCCTTGGCATCGCGCTATATTCGCGTAGCATCCACAGGACAGGAGGAGCCAACATGACCTATACCCCCGCCAATACCCGTTATAACACCATGATCTACCGCAACTGCGGGGCATCGGGGCTAAAACTGCCCGTGATTTCGCTGGGGCTTTGGCACAATTTCGGCGGCGACACGCCGCATGACCTCAAACGCGCGATGTGCCAAACCGCCTTTGATGCGGGAATCACCCATTTCGATCTGGCCAACAACTATGGCCCACCTCCCGGCAGCGCTGAAGAAGCCTTTGGTGAGATTTTGCGCACAGACTTCGCCGACCACCGTGACGAACTCATCATCTCGTCCAAGGCAGGCTACAAAATGTGGGACGGCCCCTACGGCGAAATGGGCAGCCGCAAATACCTGATCTCATCCTGCGACGCCTCGCTCAAACGGATGGGGCTCGATTACGTCGACATCTTTTATTCTCACCGTTTTGACCCAAACACCCCGCTTGAGGAAACGATGGGCGCGCTAGATCACATCGTGCGATCCGGGCGCGCGCTTTATGTTGGGATCAGCAGCTATAATTCTGTCAAAACGCGCGAAGCTGCCGCGATCCTTCGCGACCTCGGCACGCCCTGCCTGATCCACCAGCCCAGCTACAACATGTTCAACCGCTGGGTAGAAGAAGACGGGCTCAAGGACACGCTCAACGACCTCGGCATCGGGTCCATCGCCTTCACGCCTTTGGCGCAGGGCATGCTGACCAACAAATACCTCAACGGCATCCCCGAGGGCAGCCGCGCAACGCAGGGCAAATCGCTTCTAGACGGGTTCATCACCCCCCAAGCCATCGAGGCGATCCGCGGACTAAACGATATCGCAGAAAACCGGGGACAGACGCTCGCGCAAATGGCGCTGGCTTGGGCGCTGCGCGATGGCGGGATCACAACTGCGCTGATCGGGGCCAGCAAACCAAGCCAGATCACCGATTGCGTCGGCGTCGTTGGCAACATGGACTTCACCGCAGAGGAACTGTCAGCCATCGAAACGCTCGCCCGCGACGAGGATATCAACCTCTGGGCGCGCTCGTCTGGATCTGACAACGGCCCGGAAAGATAGGCCCTAGCGGTATGCCACGCGAAATTCATCGGGGATCATCGCAAGCTTGCGCACAGCTTGCGTGTCCAACGGCTTGCCGAAAATAAACCCCTGAACGGTGTGGCACTTTGCCCGGCGCAGAAATGTCAACTCTTCGCGGCTTTCCACACCCTCCACCAAAACAGGAATGGCCATCGCTTCACCGATCAGCACCGTCGCTTGGATGATTGCGGCGCGATCCGGGTTTTCATGCACATCGATGACAAAACTTCGGTCAATCTTGATCTTATCAAAAGGAAAGGCCTGCAACATAGCAAGCGACGAATACCCGGTGCCAAAATCATCCATTGCAATGCGAATTCCCAAACCGCGCAAACGGTGCATCACGTCAAGCGTCGCCTCTTCATCCTCAATGATACTGGCCTCCGTAATTTCCAGCTCTAGCCGGCTGGCGGGCAGCCCTGTCGTTTCTAACGTCGCTTGAACCATATCGAAAAAGCCCGCTTCCAGCAGTTGTTGCGGCGCCACATTAACGGCGATGGAATAGGGGCGATGCCAACTTGCCGCCTCCGCGCAGGCCGTCTTTAGGACCCAAGCTCCAATGTACCTTATCAGCCCCGATTGTTCCGCGAGTGGGATGAAAACCACGGGTGAAATAAGTCCTTGCTCTGGATGCTCCCACCTGACCAAAACTTCAAAGCCGCATAATTCTTCGGTCTGAATATCGTGCTGCATTTGATAGTGCAGAAAAAGCTCTCCGCGATCCGCAGCGCTGCCCAACTGCTGCAACATCGCAGATTTGGCCCGTTCTTGGTGATCCATCTCACGATCAAAACGCTCGACCTTCTTTGATGCATTCACTTTTGATCGCTTCAGAGCAACTTCAGCCTTAACCATTAGCTCATCAAAACTCTGGCCATCTTGCGGCAACAAGGCATAGCCGACACTTGCTGTGGATCTCACCATCGTTTGTCCGACCGTAATAGGCTGGTTAATGCGCAAGAGCATTTCTTTGGCAATGTCCTCTACGTATTGCGGTTCGCTGACATGGTTCAACACGATCACAAATTCATCACCACCAATGCGTGCAACGAATTCTCTATCGCTGCTCTGCAACGACAGCCGATACGCAATTTCTTTTAGGACGTGGTCCCCATAGCGATTACTGTGCAATTCATTGATCGATTTGAAACCGTCAATATTGAACATGAGGATCGCGGCGGGATGTAGATAACCGCGTGCGCTTTGCGATCTCAAGGCTGAAAAATGCTGCTCAAGGCGTAATCGGTTGGGCAAATCAGTCAGGGGATCCAGCAATGTCGCATCGCGCAACAATGATTGCCGCACCGAGGTGTGATGGGCTTCCGTTACAAAGGCTGCAACAGACCAAAGCAAAAACACCGCCAATGTCGCGGTCAAAATCGTAAACATTGTACTTGGTGAAATCGTCACAAAAAGATCACCAATATATGGCCGCGGCGGACCCAGATTTAAAATCGTGGCCAATGACTGCGGCAACAAGATCGTCGCGCTAAAGGCAAGGCAAAATGAATGCCAAAAAACGACCAGCGCGTATTTTAGCAGCGCGTAAAATGTAATCATTCCCATCACAACGCTCAGTGCAGTGATCCCAATGATGTGACCAAAAAACAAACCATCAAGAACCGACAATGACGCTGTTGTCATCGCAAACAGAAACGTCGCCGCCGCTGTCAGCCCAAAGATCGCACCGCACGCAAGGTTAACCCAAATCCCCCGCGGCACGCTCGACACCCACAGCGCGACGCCAACGCCAGAGGACGCCAGTACAAAACCAGAAATCACCCGGATAAAATCAAACTGGTGCGGCTGCCCCACAATAAGATGGCAAAAGAAGGTCATCTGCGCCATCCAGATTGCCGCACCCAGCAGCAGGATCGTCAGCGTCAAATGCGCCCGTTTGGCAACGCCATCCGTTCTTTGAACAAGGATCATCAGCCGCACCGCAACACATATGCTGAAAACGCAAACAACGATGGATGCGACATGCATCATGGAAAATTCAAGGACGTTTTGGACAAAGTACTCGATGACCTAAGCCACTCACCTGGATAAGATTGCGCTTATCTCAATGACTGATTCAAACTAAGAAACCGTTCACGCCCGCGCCCCGATGGCCGTGTCTGAAACTCTTAGAGCTTGCGAAAAATCATCACCAAACCACGATCTTGTGCGTGCGGATGATCTTTGCCTTCGTAAATCGCGATGTCTTTAAACCCGATATCACTTATGTGTCCGTGCGCGTTCAAAATGCCAAGGGTCGATCCAAATCCCATCCCGTCATAAACCGCCGGAATACAGCCACATACAAACAGCGCGCCGGGGCGGCACACGCGCAAAAGTTCCGGCAAACACTCTGGGCCCACATGGCCATGGGTAAACGTGCCAGACGATATAACAGCGCCATAGGCCGCATCGGGCATGTCTAAGGGCTTTAAGACATCCCCAACGATCCGGTTGCGATAAAGGTTCTTTTCGCCAGCACGGCCCAACATTTCCCCCGAAATATCGATGCCATCAACCACAAGGTCAGGCAGATTTTCCGCCAACATCCCTGTGCCGGCCCCTACGTCCAAAACGGGCTGGTCTGCATCATAAAGCGCGCGAAAAATGCGGGCAATCTCGCGCGGCGCTATATACCCATAGGCGGCGCCAAAACCGCTGTCATAAGACGACGCCCAGTCCCGATAAAGCGCCTTGGCATCAGATGGGCCATCAATGCCATAAGCATCGCGGAGATCTAAATCCCCCACCGGCCTACCCGCACTTGGAAAAGCCGCAAGAGGCACAAGTCATGCACCCTTCAACCATGCGCAGCTCATCAGATCCGCACGACGTGCAGGCCTTTTTGGGGCGGTTGTCCATCGCGACAACGTCGGACTGCGGGTCGGTTTTCAAACCCATCCCCTCGCCTTCCAAAAACCCGATGGCGACCATATGCTTTTCAATCACTCCGCCGATCGCCGCGAGGATAGACGGCACATATTTGCCCTGCATCCAAGCACCGCCCCGCGGATCAAACACCGCCTTAAGCTCCTCCACCACAAAGGACACATCGCCCCCGCGCCGGAACACTGCACTGATCATCCGCGTCAGCGCCACGGTCCAGGCGAAATGCTCCATGTTTTTCGAGTTAATGAAAATCTCGAACGGGCGATTGTGCCCTGCAACCACGATGTCATTGATCGTGATATAAATCGCATGCTCTGAATCCGGCCATTTGAGTTTGTAGGTCTGCCCTTCCAGCTCTGTCGGGCGATCCAGCGGTTCGGACATATAAACGACATCGCCGGTTGAGGGGGTGGAGCCTCCGGCGGGAGTATTTTTGGCAAGATGATCAGGGGCGTCATCGCCGAAGAGGAGCCAACCGGGGGAGACGTTCAGTGCAACCGCAAGTTTTTCAACAGTATCGCCCTTAGGACTCGCTACTTTTTCTGTGACAATATCTCTGACCGCCGTATGATTTAAACCAGCCTGCTTGGCTATAGCACTGTTGTTTGTGCCTCGAAACTCAATCGCTGAGAGGAGCCGCTCCTTAAGCGTATTGCCTTCAAGTGCAACCTTCTTCTCCTCACTCACCGACAACACAGACCCCGTCACGTCATTCGGGCGATAGGTCGTGCAGCCCTTACAGCCTTGATCCCAAGCGGCCATATAGACCTCTTTGAAATCATCAAAGCTGATATCTTCTGGGCAATTGATCGTCTTAGAGATCGACGAATCAATCCACTTCTGCGCCGCCGCCTGCATGCGCACGTGGTCCAGGGGGGCCAGCGTCTGGGCGTTGACAAAATGGTCGGGCAAGGGCGCGTCACCCTTCAGCTCGCGCCACAGCTGCACGGCGTAATCCACGACTTCTTCTTCGGTCTTGGTGCCGTCTTTTTGCAAAACCTTGCGGGTATAGGCATAGGCGAACACAGGTTCGATGCCGCTAGACACGTTGCCCGCGTACAGCGAAATCGTGCCAGTGGGCGCGATAGAGGTCAGCAAAGCGTTACGGATACCATGCTCGCGGATCGCGTCGCGCACGTCGTCGTCCATCGCCATCA
>CAKZVL010000109.1 GCA_937922155.1 uncultured Paracoccaceae bacterium
CAAGCCCGCGCGGACGAAGACGTCGCAGCCTTCTTGCCGATGCTGGAAAAGGTCGTGGCCCTGCGCCGCGAAGAGGCCGCCGCCGTCGCAGGTGATGGCGATGCTTACGACGCACTTCTCGACAACTACGAACCCGACGCAACAGGCACCGAAATCGCCGCAATGTTTGACGCCATGCGCCCCGGCCTTGTCGCCCTACGCGCTGCGATCCTTGATAAAGAGATGCCGAAAGGGTTGAGTCAAACCTTTGATGAAGCGGGACAAATGGCCGTCACCCAAAAGCTCGCCACAGCCTTTGGATATGACCTGACCAAAGGGCGCATCGACAAAGCGGTTCACCCGTTCTCTTCCGGCTCTGGCCTTGATGTGCGCATTACCACACGCGTCAGCCCCGATGATCCGTTCAACTGTTTTTACTCCACCATCCACGAAGTCGGCCATGCCGCCTATGAACAGGGCGTCGATCCTGACTACCTTCTGACCCCGCTGGGCGGTGGCGTCTCGATGGGCGTTCACGAAAGCCAAAGCCGGATTTACGAAAACCAACTGGGCCGCAGCCGCGCCTTTACCGGCTGGCTCTATGGCCAGATGAAAGACCAGTTCGGCCCCTTTGGCATCGACAGCGAAGACGACTTTTACGCCTGCGTGAACCGCGTCAAAAACGGCTTTATCCGTACCGAAGCGGATGAGGTGCAGTATAATCTGCACATCATGCTCCGCTTTGATCTGGAACGCGCACTGATGGCTGGGGATCTGGCCGTTTCTGACCTTGAAAGCGCTTGGAATGATCGCTTTGCCGCGGACTTTGGTTACAGTGTCGACAAACCTTCCAACGGCGTCTTGCAAGACGTGCATTGGTCCGAAGGGCTGTTTGGCTATTTCCCAACCTATTCACTGGGCAACGTCTATGCGGGCTGTTTGTTTGAGGCGCTAAACAAAGCCGTTCCAAACCTAGAGGCCGATCTGGCCAAGGGCGATACCTCCGCCGCAACAGGCTGGCTGCGGGAAAACGTCCAACGCCACGGCGGGCTATATAAACCGCGCGAGGTGATAGAACGCGCCGCCGGAACTGCGCCAACCTCCGCACCCCTCTTGGCCTACCTCACAGCAAAATTCAGCGATCTATACGATCTCTAAACGCCCCTAATCGGTCCAATCTGGCGCACGCTTTTCCAAGAACGCGGCGACACCTTCCACGGTGTCGGGTTCTGCCATGTTGTGCACCATAACCTCACCGGTATAGGCATAGGCGTCCTTCGTGCTCATCTGTGATTGTTCATAAAACGCAGCCTTGCCCAAACGCACCGCCGACTTGCGCTTGCTGGCCACGGTTTCGGCGAGGGCGCGTGTTTCCGCCTCCAGCGCGTCAGCGGGAACCGCGCGGTTGATCAGACCCAGCACTTGCGCCTCATCCGCGCCGATAAACTTGCCCGTTGTCAACATCTCAAAAGCGGCCTTGCGCGTCACATTGCGGGTGAGGGCGACCATGGGGGTCGAACAGAACAAGCCTATGTTCACACCGTTCACCCCGAATTTCGCAACGTCGCTGGCAATCGCCATATCGCAGGTCGCAACCAACTGGCAGCCCGCTGCGGTCGCCATACCTTGGACTTGCGCGATCACCGGTTGCGGGATGGATTGGATCAATGTCATCACCTCGGCACAGCGATCAAACAAGTCCTTCAACCCATCCGGACTCTTGCTTTGCATTTCCTTAAGGTTATGCCCGGCACAAAAGGCTTTCCCGCTCGCCGCGATCACCACGCACTTTAGCGCATCACCTTTCGCAATCTCTGTCAGTTCGCGCCTGAGGGCGGCCAGCATGTCATCGGACAAGGGGTTCAACTTTTCCGGCACATTCAACGTTAGCGTCGCAATCCCGCCAACGTCATCACGTTTGAGTATTGTCATGGCCATCTGCCTCCCTATGGTCAGGACGAACTTTAGGGGTAGGGCGCATGGAACGAAAGATGGATATCGCAGCGTTAGAGGCGTTTATCGCCAAGGATTTTCCGCAGGTCGGCGATGATTTCGCGATTCATACCAGCAGCGATGACGTCCTCACCATTCGCTTGAAGGTCACAGAAAAACACCTGCGCCCCGGCGGCACCGTCTCGGGTCCCGCCATGTTTGCTCTCGCTGATGTCGCGATTTATCTGGCGATCCTCGAACGGATCGGCCCTGTCGCTTTGGCCGTCACAACCAATTGTTCCATTGATTTCATGCGCAAACCCGCCGCCAACACCGATCTGCTGGCAGAGGCGCGAATTTTAAAGCTTGGCCGCGTTCTGGCCGTGGGCGATGTGCTGATTTTCAGCGAAGGCAGCACAAAACCCGTCGCGCGCGCCAGCCTGACCTATTCAATCCCACCCGAACATGGGGTAAAATAATACCTATTTTCTAACGCCCTGATTTCAAACAAATATATCGATCCTTATGTCATTGACTGGCCCTCAGGACCTTCTATAACCCGTCCATCTTGAATGAACCCTCAATGTAGGTCCGATATGAAAACCTTTACCGCTACTCCTGCGGATATCGACAAGAAATGGTACGTGATCGACGCTGAAGGCGTTGTTCTTGGCCGTCTCGCCTCGATCATCGCAATGCGTCTGCGCGGCAAGCACAAGCCGTCTTTCACGCCACACATGGACATGGGTGACAATATCATCGTCATCAATGCCGAAAAAATCCAAATGACCGGGAACAAGCGTGATGAACGCTATTACTGGCACACAGGTCACCCCGGCGGCATCAAGTCCCGCACAAAGGGCGAAATCCTCGAAGGCGCGCACCCAGAGCGTGTCGTGATGAAAGCCGTTCAGCGCATGCTGCCCGGTGGCAAACTGTCCCGCCAGCAAATGACCCACCTGCGCGTCTTTGCAGGCACGGAACATGGCATGGACGCACAAAAGCCAGAAGTTCTGGACGTTGCCTCCATGAACAAGAAAAACACGAGGACTTCATAATGGCCGATCAAGTCAATTCGCTCGAAGAGCTGGGCCAAGTCGCCGAAGGCGTTCCAGCCGCACCAGCAGCCGACGCCGCAGATGCCGTCGTCACCGAAACGATGATCCACCGCGAACCCGTGCGCGACGAACTGGGCCGCTCTTACGCGACTGGTAAGCGTAAAGATGCGATCGCGCGCGTCTGGATCAAGCCGGGGTCTGGTAAGGTCACTGTAAACGGCAAAGACATGCCCGTTTACTTTGCACGCCCTGTTTTGCAGATGATCCTGCGCCAGCCGTTTCAGGTGGCCGGTGTCGTCGATCAGTTCGACGTTGTCGCCACTGTCAAGGGCGGCGGCCTGTCCGGCCAAGCTGGCGCGGTCAAGCACGGCGTGTCCAAAGCGCTCCAGCTTTATGACCCAAGCCTGCGCCCCGCGTTGAAAGCGGCCGGCTTCCTCACCCGCGACAGCCGCGTTGTGGAACGTAAGAAATACGGTAAGGCCAAAGCGCGTAAGAGCTTCCAGTTCTCAAAGCGTTAAGCGACCTTGCGATATTGGAAAAGGGCGTCCGCTTGGGCGCCCTTTTTCGTTTTGGGTTGCGTTTAGGAAAGCCGGATCATGGACGGCCCGCGGATCGTCAATGGTCCGCCGCCAGCGACCTCAGCGTGCCGCTTTGCCCGCTTGATCCGCATCATGCGCGTCCAGCGTTGACCACGTGTCGTCCTGCGACGGGGCAGGTGGCGTGTCGCAATTGCGCAGATGGATCGTCACCTTTGCGATGAAATTGGCCGAAATTGGCGCCGTGACAAACAGAAACGCCATGATCAGCAATTCATGGATCGACGTCTCTCCCAAGGTGAACGAATGGATCAATGACGCCAAAAGCAGCATCCCAATCCCGATCGTGCCAACCTTTGTCGGCGCATGCAGGCGCGTCATCGGATCCGCGAAACGAAGCAGCCCAATAACGCCAATCACGACAAAACCCGACCCGATCAACAGGAAAAGTCCAATGGCATAGGTGCCAATCAATTCAGCGCTCATTCGATGATGTCCCCCCGCAGGATAAAGCGCGCAAGCGCGACGGTTGACACAAACCCCAGCATCGCAATCAACAAGGCGACTTCGAAATAAATCTGCACACCTTGCTGAATGCCCAGAACCAGAACAAGGCCCAAAGCGTTGATCACCATCGTATCAAGCGCCAGAATGCGATCCGCAGGCGTCGGGCCCATCACCAGTCGCACCATCGCCATGATCTGACCAAAGGCCAGCGCGACAAACGCCACGATCACCGCAATGTTCATAAACTCCATGGCTGCGCTCATGCGAAAACCTCCTTCAATCGACGCTCATAGCGGGTCTTGATGTCGTCGCGCACCCCGTCCGGGTCATCAGTGTGTAACACATGCACCAGCAGGCTGTGCCCCTCATCAGACAAATCCGCAGACACGGTGCCGGGCGTCAGCGTGATCGTGCCGGCCAGCAGCGTAATCGCCTCCGGCTCGCGCAGGTCCAGCGGGATAACGATCCACGCAGGTTTCAGCTTGGAATTGGGCACCGTCAGAACGATCCACGCAACCTCAATGTTGGCGACCAAAATGTCCCACATCACAACAAGGCTATAGGTCAACATCTTGCCCATGCGAAACCCATGCGGCGTATCCGGCCACCAGACCGACGTTCCCCAGGGGATGATAATCCCCAGCAGAATACCAAACACGACCATGCCCGCCGACACTTCGTTCTGCAGCAGGGTCCAAACCACCGCGAGAATAAGGGTCAGAAGCGGGTGCGGCATCAACCATCGAAAGGCACGTCCCATCATTTGTCCTCCTTAGGTTCGGACAGCTTACCGGGCGTGTCCACCACGGTTGTGATATAGGGCTCTGGCGCGAACAATTGCGCGGCAATCTTGCTTGTGTATCCGTGGACCTGACCTGCGAAAACCGTGTTCGCAATCAGCAAAGAGAGCAGTCCACCCACAGCCACATACGCCAATGGCGCCGGGCGCTCCCGCACAGGCGCGCCGTTATCAGGTGCAACGCTATGGGCCTTCCAAAACAGCACGCTGCCCGCGCGGGCAAAGCCGAGGATGCTGATCAAGCTGGAAACAAGGACTACGGTCCAAATCCAAACCATAAGGTCCGATGAAAACGCGGCCTCCAGCACCAAAAGCTTGCCCAAGAAACCCGATAGCGGCGGCAAACCAGCCATCGCAATCGCGCCGACGAAAAATAGGCCAGCGGTCAGCGCCGCGCCGGACATGGTCGGTTGTGGTGTCAGCTCTAGGTCGCGACGCCCCGTGCGCACCAAATCTGAGATCAGGAACAAAACAGCCCCAGCAAATGTCGAATGCACGATGTAGTAAAGAGCCGCCGCAATGCCCGCAGGCGTGAACAAGGAAATCGTGACCATCACCATGCCCATTGACCCTATGACGGAAAACGCGACCAACCGGTCCAGCCGTTGTGCAGCCAACACGCCAATCATGCCAAGCGCGACAGAAATCAGCGCCGCAGGCTGCAACCACACGTCATGCAAACCGCTTGTCACCTCAACATCGGGGGGGAAGACCAACGTATAAACCCGGATGATCGCATAAGCGCCAACCTTGGTCATAATGGCGAACAGGGCCGCAACCGGGGCAGGCGCCTCTGCATAGCTGGACGGCAGCCAGAAATGCAGCGGCACAAGCGCGGCTTTGATGGCAAAGACCAGTAGTAGCAACACCGCCGCCACCCGAATGCCGACCGTTTCAGCCGGGTCGATGAGGGCCACGCGATTGGCGAGGTCCGCCATGTTAAGCGTACCCGTTTCTGCGTAGATCGACCCAAGCGCGAACAGAAACAGCGTGGACCCGATCAGGTTAAATAGCACATATTGCACACCCGCCCTCAGGCGCGCATTGCCGCCCGCATGGATCATCAACCCGTATGATGCGATCAGCAACACTTCGAAAAAGACGAAGAGGTTGAACAAATCCCCGGTCAGGAACGCGCCCATAATCCCCATAAGTTGGAATTGGAACAAGGCATGGAAATGCCAGCCGCGATTGTCCCAACCGGACCCGATGGCATAAAGCAGCACAAACAGCCCTAGTACCGCCGTTAGCAGCACCATCATCGTTGATAAACGGTCCCCAACCAAGACGATGCCAAAAGGCGCGGCCCAATCACCCAATTGATAGAGCAGAATGGTCCCGTCCGACGTCTGCCATGCCAACCCCGCGGCGCAGCCGATCAGGGCCAGAACACCGGCGACAGAAAAACTGCGCTGAATGCCAATATGAAACCGGGCTGCCAGCACGATAAACGGGGCAAGCAGGGCCGGCAGGATAACAGGGGCGACGATCCAATGGGTCATGATCTGCCCTCCATCTGGTCGTCTTGGCCTTCGGGCTGATCATCCACAAAGTCGTTGTTGGAGCCGAGAAAAGCGCCAAGCGCGATCATCACGACAACGGCCGTCATCCCGAATGAGATCACAATCGCCGTCAACACCAAGGCTTGCGGCAACGGGTCCGCGTATTGCGTCACGCCATCGCGCAGGATCGGCGCGCCACCCACGGTCAGGCGGCCCGAGGTGAACAGGAACACGTTCACAGCATAGGTCAGCAATGAAATGCCCAAAATGACCGGAAACGTGCGCAGGCGCAGCAGCAGGTAAAGACCCGCAGCCGTCATTATCCCAATGGCAGAAGCGACAAGAAATTCCATGGCTAGGCTCCCTTACCGTTTGGTGCCAGCGCTTCGGTAGGCGGATCATCCCGCGATGGGTCGATATCCATCGGATACTCGTCCTCCCGCGACTTGGGCCGCTGCGCCAGTCGCGAGAAACTTTCCAGCGACAGCATCACAGCCCCAACAACAGAAAGGAACACGCCCACATCAAACAGCGCAGCCGTGGCAAGCTCAAACTCTTGGAACGGCGGAATGCGCACATAGGTAAAATCAGACGTCAGGAACGGCTTACCAACAAACCACGACCCGATCCCGGTCAAGCCCGCGATCAACACACCCGCGCCAATCACCCCATGATAGGGATAACGCAGGCGCGCCGTCGCCCAGCCGATGCCACTGGCCATGTACTGCATCACCACAGCAATCGACACGATCAACCCGGCGATAAACCCACCGCCCGGTTCATTGTGTCCGCGCAAAAAGATGTAAAAGCCGACCATTAAAACCATCGGCATGATGACACGGGTCAAAACCACCATCATCATCGGATGCTTTGTGCCTGATTGTGGACGATCCGGCTTGCGGTTCAGCAACCGCGCCCGCACGGGGCCGTCCAGCAAGGTTTCGGTCAGCGCATAAATCAACAGCGCGGCAATCCCCAAAACGATAATCTCGCCATAGGTGTCAAACCCACGAAAATCGACAAGGATCACGTTCACCACATTGGTCCCACCACCGCCTTTATACGAATTGGCCAGATGGAATTCTGAGATCGGCGTGCTCACCGCGTCGCGCAGCATGTAATGATAGGCGAGCGCAAAGCTTGCCAAACCACCGGCAACCGCAACAGCGCCATCGCGCACCCGGCGCAAGGTGGAACTTTCGACCGGCGTCGACTTGGGCAGAAAATTCAAGGCCAACAGCAGCAGAATGATCGTCACGACCTCAACCGTGAACTGCGTCATGGCAAGGTCCGGCGCGCTAAAGAAGACGAAGCCGACCGACACCATCAGCCCAACAATCCCGATCAACATCAGCGAAAGGAACCGATTGCGATGCATGATCACCAATCCAATGGTCGCCGCAGCCAGCATCAACCAACCGGCAATGGCCACAGGGCTCGCGCTTTGCATCTCGCGCGTCGGCGCCGCACTCGTCCCTGTCATCCATGCGTGAAACCCAACTGCGATAATCGCAATAGATCCAATCGCAGCATAGCGGGAAAAGGCACCGTTGTGCACCGGCAGGGTGATCCCTTGGGCCATGCGTACGACAGCGGCAACAATCGCCTCAAAAATCGGCTTTGCCTCTGGCCGTGGCGCAGCGTCCCACAGGCGCAACAACGGGTTGAACACCAGCAACAGGATCAAACCACCGACGACCGCAATGATCGACATAAACAGCGCAGGCACCAGCCCGTGCCAGATTTTGAAATACGCCTTTGGCACCTCCGCTGCGTCCCCCAGAACCGACGCTGTGACAAGTTTTACAAACGGCTCTGCCAAAAACGGCGCAACACCGATCAGCACAACCAACACCACCAGAATGGCAGGCGGCAACCACAGACCCGCACCCGGATCATGCGGCTTGGCCGGATAACCTTCGCGCACCGGGCCAAGGAAGACATGACCAATCAGGCGGAAACAATAGGCGGCCGAAAACAACGATCCAAAGGTGGCAAGGGCAGGGACAAGCCACGGTGAATTAAACAAAACCGTATGCGTTGCTTCTTCCAGCATCATCTCTTTGGAGAGGAACCCGTTCAGCAGTGGAATACCCGCCATCGACAAGGCCGCAAGCGTCGCAATGACAAATGTCACAGGCATCAACTTGCGCAACCCGCCCAGCTTGCGAATGTCACGCGTATGCGCCTCATGATCAATGATCCCCGCTGACATGAACAAAGCGGCCTTAAACGTCGCGTGGTTCAGGATATGGAACATCGCCGCCATCGCACCAAAGGCTGTGCCAGTGCCAAGTAACATCGTGATCAACCCAAGGTGACTGACAGTGGAAAACGCCAGCAAGGCTTTGAGGTCATGTTTAAACAGCGCAATCACCGCGCCCAGCACCATCGTGACCAGCCCCGCGGTTGTGACAATCACAAACCATTCCGGCGTGCCCGACAGGACAGGCCACATGCGCGCCATCAGGAAAATGCCCGCCTTTACCATGGTGGCCGAATGCAAATAGGCCGATACAGGCGTCGGCGCCGCCATCGCGTGCGGCAACCAGAAATGGAACGGGAACTGCGCCGACTTTGTAAAACAACCGATTAGGATCAAGATCAGCGCAGGCACATACAATGGATCCGCTTGGATCATCTCGCGGTTCTGCAAAATCACGCTCAGATCATAGCTGCCCACGATCTGGCCAAGGATCAACATCCCCCCAATCATGGCAAGCCCGCCCATGCCCGTCACCGTCAGCGCCATCCGCGCGCCCTGTCGACCATCGGGTAAGTGTTTCCAATAGCCAATCAGCAAGAACGACGACAGCGACGTCAATTCCCAAAAAATTAGCAATAGCAATATGTTGTCGCTTAGAACGATACCAACCATCGCGCCTTGAAACAGCAAAAGGTAGGTAAAGAACTGACCCATATTGTCATCGCGGCTGAGGTAGTTCCGCGCATAGGCAATAATCAAAAGGCCGATCCCAAGGATCAAAAGCGCAAAGAAAAAGCCCAAGCCATCCAGCATCAGGGTAAAATTCAGCCCCAGCAAGGGCATCCAATCGACGCGGGCCATCACAACCTCGCCCGCCAAAACGCTCGGCAAATTGGTCAGCAAACCGATAAAGGCGGCAAGCGATACGGTGAAAGTCACCCCCGCACAGGCAGAGCGACCAGCGGAGTTCATAAGGCCCGGCAAAAGCGCGCCAAAGAACGGTAACGCAACAATAAAGAAGAGGGACACGCGAGCTCCTTGGTCAATTCGGCCTAAGATGCCCTAAAACTGCATTCCGCGCCGCAGAATTCAAGACCAATCGACAAATTTTGTCAGGAATATTCGGCTTTTTCGCGCCGTCTAAACCCGCAGATACTAAAAATCGCAAAAGGGCCCTGTTATGCGCTGCAAAATCGCGGTCTCAACCACGTGATCCGCACGCCATTGCCCTCGCACTCAAAACTTCATAGGCCGCTTTCACGCCTTCCCCTCAGTCATAGGTATCGCGATGAGCACAGACACCAGAATTACGCTAGAACATGCCAAAGACCGTGCCGCCCATGGACGCCAACAAGACGCTGGCGTGCTTGTCATCCGCACGATCGCCATGCCCGCCGACACCAACCCTGCGGGCGACATCTTTGGTGGCTGGATCATGTCGCAGATGGACCTTGCCGCAGGCAACATGGCAGGCCGCGTGTCGCAAGGGCGTAGCGCAACTGTCGCGGTTGAGGCCATGCACTTTCTCAGACCGGTCAAAGTCGGTGACGAAGTCACGCTCTATGCCACGCTCACAGATGTCGGTCGAACTTCCATGCGCGTGCATGTCGATGTCTGGGCGCGCTCGCGTTACAGCAAAGATGGCGCCAAGGTCACAGAGGCTGAATTCGTCTTTGTCGCCTTGGACGATCAAGGTGCGCCGCGTCAAATTTCCAGCGATTAGACCTCGGATCACGGTCCTGTCCGGGCGTGCTCCGGACAAGGCTTCACCGTTTCTTAACCAATCCGTTCACCTCTCGTTAACAAATCCACCGTGCGCTGCGTTAATCCCCGGTTCGGCGCACAAGCGGTGTACGCGCTGTGTACAGGGTGTGTACGGGCTGTGGCGCAGCAAAGCTCTTTGCAGCAAGGGCGTTAACCAGAATCACGCCAAAATCCGGTGAACGTTCACCGAACGTTGCATCCCATCGGGCATGGATTGCGTTTGACAGCTTTCGATTTGGGGTTAAGCTGCTCAAACGCGCTAGGGGAAATCCGACAAATTCTGCATGCAGGCCAAGGTTTCTTTGACGCAAGACTGTAGGTGGCAATCGCCCCCTGCTTTCGAAAGAGGATCGAATAAACATCACTTTCACGGGAGGAATTTTTGATGTTGGACTTACTGAAATTGTCAGGACGCGCAAAAGCCGTTGGCTGCGCATCGCTGATCGCGCTCACCACCGCGTCAATGGCACAAGCCGTCGAACTCGACATGATGATGAGCGACGTTGATGCCAAAGCCGGGCTTCTGTCTGAAATGATGGACCGCTATATGGCTGAAAATCCAGACGTCACAATCACTTTGAATATGGTGGGTTACGACGTGATCCGAGACCAGCTGTCGATCCAGCTTGAGGCCGGTGCAGGACCTGATCTTGCCTTCGTCACAACGCTTGGCCTTTTGCGCCCTTACTATGTTGACCTGACACCACACGTGGACGCCGCCGCTTGGGAAGAAGCTTACGGCGCGGTTCTTCCATGGTATCGCGCAGGTCAGCCCGGAGGGATCTTTGCGTTCCACTCTGAAATGACAGTGACAGGTCCATACGTGAACCTCACCATGTTCGAAGAAGCCGGCGTTGACCTACCAGAGGCAGGCGCGACTTGGGAAGACTGGGCCGCCGCAACACAAGAAGTTATGGAAGGCACAGGCAGCTATGCAGGCATGGTCATGGACCGTTCCGGCCACCGGATTGCAGGCCCAGCAATGTCATATGGTGCAGCCTATTATGACGCTGATGGCAACTTCATTGTGGATGATGGTTTCAAGGCGTTTGCTGGCCTGATGAAAGACTGGCACGACAGCGGTTTGATGCCACCTGACATCTGGCCTGCCGTGTCCGGATCAAAATATGCCAACGGCAATGAAATGTTTTTTAGCCAGGATGTCCCGTTCTACATGTCCGGCTCATGGAATACAGGTAATGTTCAGGCCAACGTCGGCGATGAATTTGACTGGGCCGTTGTTCCTGTCCCGTGTGGTCCAGCCGGTTGTGGCATCATGCCCGGTGGCTCCGGTCTTGTGGCATTTGGCAGCGGCGACGCTGAAAAAGAAGCCGCAGCAGCCCAATTCGTTGCATGGATGGGCGCAGAAGAACAAGCCCGCGAATGGTACTCTAAAACCTTCGCGATCCCAGCACACAGCAAGCTTCAGGCCGAAGGTCTTGACTATGCAGGTGCAGGCGCTGTGCCAGCCGTTTCAGATGGTCTAAACGCCTTTACCGCGATGGCAGCTGTGGCAGCGGAAACAACACCGCAGGCCTATCAGCTTCAGGGGGATGCCAAGAACGGCATCGCGTTCAATGCCGCCGTCACCTACATCGGCAGCGCGCTTGCGGGTGAGCTGACAATGGATGAAGCCTTTGAAAAGATCGAAGAAGAATTCGCGGCTGCTAACAGCCAGTAATTCTTACAATTTTTAAAAATGAACCAAAGGCGTACGCGCCTTTGGTTTGGCATACCACCAGCGGATTTAACCTCAAGATAAGGCAGTAATTCCCTATGACGCTTGCGGGCATCCTTCTACTGGTCATCGGCGTTCTTTGGATTGGTGGCGGTACGCTTTGGCTCTTGGCCAGACGGCGTTACAAAATTTACCAGATACCCAGCTTTGCGATGGATTTGATCGGATTTCCCGTGGAGATCGCGCAATCGATCTGGGGCAGGGGCGCTGTGCCTTATGCGTTTTTGCTGCCCAATATGCTGATCTTTGGCTGCTTTACCTTCTCGCCAATGATCTTGAATTTCTTTGTCTCGATGACAGACGGCACGTCCATTTCGCTGTTTGATCGACCATGGATCGGTTTCGCCAAATACACAGAGATTTTCGACTGCGAAAGCATCTTTGTCCCTAAAAGCTGCAGCAACGCAGGCTTCAACTTTTGGACCGGCATGTTCAACACGCTCTGGTTCGTGGCGATCCAAGTGCCCATTCTTTGTGCCGTCGCTTTGATCACGGCGCTCGTCGTCAACAAGAACATCAAAGGGCGCGGCCTGTGGCGTGCGATGTTCTTTTATCCTGTGATGCTCTCCCCCGTCGTCATCGCCAACATCTGGAACTGGGTCTTGCACCGCAAAGGCGTACTGAACGAAGCCATCGGCGGGGCAAGTGACACAATGACCGGCTTGGCGGGTATGGCCGGGTTTGACATGGTCATGACGATCCTGCTGGCCGTGGTCCTGATGTTCGTCAGTGAACGCGCCTTGCGGTTCGGCAAGATACCCGCACTGCCGTGGACGGCTTTGTTTGGCGCTCTTTTTGCCATGTTGTTCGCATGGGCCAATCCGCTCAGCCTCCTCGAACTGCCGGGCAGCTTTTGGGTGGGTGTCGCCTTGGCGTCTGTCCTCTGCTGGATGGTCTCCGTACAGCATCCATTTGCGCGGCATCTCTTCTTTGTCTTCTGTGCCGCCGCCGCGCTTTTGCTGCTCTCGATCCAGTTTGATGCCGTCTTTGATTTCGGTCGCTATAGTCCGGTCAACTGGCTCGTGACACCCAACACCAACTGGCCATTCTTCTGGCTCGTCTTCGTCTTCACGTGGAGCCATATGGGCTTTTACATGTTGATCCTGCTGGCCGGGTTGCAAGCCATCCCAAGCGACCTTTATGAGGCCGCAAAGATGGACGCGACAAGCGCGCCGCGCACCTTCTATCGCATCACCCTCCCGCTGGTCATGCCGACGCTAACAGTGGTCGTGGTCCTTAGCCTGATCCGCAGCTTTCAGATCTTTGATGAGGTCTATTTGCTCACCGGCGGTGGGCCGGGGCGCGATACCTATATGATCGTGCAAAACTTTTATGAGGTCGCGTTCACCAACTCCGTGCCCGACTATGGCCAAGCGGCCGCAGGCTCTGTCCTCATGGCAGTTGTCATCGCTGTCTTCACCTTCTTTCAGCTGTGGATCACCCGCCGCCAGTCGGAGTTTTAAGGTATGGGACGCGTCACAACTTTCCTAACCCGCACCAATGGCGGCACCGACAGCGCACAAAAGATCGGCGTAACCGATGTGCTGGCCTACAGCTATCTTTTGCTTGGCGTGTTGATCATTCTGGTGCCTGTCTTCTGGACGTTCTTTAGCTCGCTCAAGCCTGAACGCGCGATCGACAACTTTGACACGAGACTGCTGCCCATCGCGCAGATCGAGGCGGATATTGAAGGCGTCGGCACCAAAACCGTTTGGGAATACACCGCCGAGGACGGCACCGTCACAGATGTCTATAAGGCCGGCCCAACGCGCCGTGAAACCGACGTCGCCCCAATCAATGACCCCACCAATATCGAAGCGGTTGATCGTGATCGACTGGCCCCGTCAGAAGAAATGCGCGTCGCGACTGAAAATTACCTCGACCCGATCCTGAAACGAAACGGGCAGACCAATTTCCAGTTCGGCACATACTTGTTTAACTCGGTTTTCATCACGGTCGCGGCGACCTTGATCACCCTACTAATCAACGCGATGGCCGCCTTTGCCTTATCCAAATACCGGTTCAAAGGGCGCCTAACCTTTACCCTTTTGATCGTCGCCACACTTTTGATCCCATCGTCAATTATCCTTGTTTCCCTATTCTTTGTGGTCTGGACATTTGGCATTTTCGGCTCTCTCTGGGGGGTGATCATCCCCGCCGCCGCCACGCCCACTGGCGTCTTTTTGCTGCGCCAATACATGCTGACCATTCCCGATGAACTGCTAGAGGCTGCGCGCATGGATGCTGCCAGCGAATGGCGCATTTTTTGGCGTATCGTTTTGCCGCTGTCGCTGCCCGCACTTTCGGTTCTAGCGATCCTCAGCGTAATCTGGCGCTGGAACGATTTCCTATGGCCGCTGATCGTGCTGATCTCTGACCCGGCAAAACACACGATCCAATTGGGCCTGACCCAGTACGCGGGCGAATTTGACCAAGACTTCCATTACATCCTTGCCATGACCGTGGTGTCGCTGATCCCGATCACCTTGGTGTTCATCTGGCTGCAACGCTTCATCACGACCGGCATCGCCACGACAGGACTGAAATGACCAACACACCCCACGCCCTAGAGCTGAAAAACATCAAAAAGTCATTCGGATCGGTGGATGTGATCCACGGGATCGACCTGGAAATCGCTGAGGGTGAATTCGTTGTTTTTGTTGGCCCCTCCGGCTGCGGAAAATCCACGCTGTTGCGCCTGATCGCTGGGCTGGACGATCCGACCTCGGGCGATATCCAGCTGCAAGGAAACCGGGTCAACAATGTGCCAGCCTCCGAACGCGGGCTCAGCATGGTGTTCCAATCCTACGCGCTCTATCCGCATATGTCGGTGCGATCGAACCTCTCGTTTGGATTGGAAAACGTCCGCATGCCGCGCGAAGAAATCGCGCGCCGCGTGGATGAGGCAGCCGCGCTTTTGCAAATCGACCAATTGATGGATCGCCGCCCCGGTCAGCTGTCCGGTGGGCAACGCCAGCGGGTCGCGATTGGCCGCGCGATTGTGCGCGAGCCGGTGATCTTTTTGTTCGATGAACCGCTGTCAAACCTAGACGCCGAATTGCGTTTGCAAATGCGGGTGGAAATCTCAGACCTGCACGCCAAGCTTGGCAACACGATGATCTACGTCACCCACGACCAGACCGAAGCGATGACAATGGCCGACCGCATCGTCGTGCTGCGCGGTGGCAATATCGAACAGGTGGGCAAACCGCTCGACCTATATAACCACCCGGCCAATAAGTTTGTCGCAGGATTTATCGGCGCCCCGCAAATGAATTTTCTGAGCGGGGCTGTCAGCGGCAAGACCCTGACGCTGGGCAATGGTATCAGCTACGACGTGCCCCTGCAGGATCCATTCGACGGCCCCGTGACGCTTGGCATAAGGCCCGAGGTGATTGCGGTCTCCCTTGATGGAAAGGGCGATCAGCAGATCACGGTTCAAAACTATGAACAGCTCGGCTCTGTCACTTATATCTACGGGGCGTTTGAAAACGGGGAAACCTTGACGGTTCAAGTCGGCCAACAAATCCCGCTCAAGCGTAACCAAACCCTAGGTGTGACGCTTAATCCCAGTGATTTCCATATCTTCGGCGGCAAAGGCGATGTGTCACTGCCAATGGTGCGTTGATGCGTGCGGCCCTGATCGGCCTTGGCATGGTGTCAAAGACCTATGGCGATGCGATCCAAAACTCGGATGCGGTGTCTCTTGATCTGGTTTATGCGCGAACGCCAAACGCACGCGCGGCCTTCCTAAATGATTGGCCAGACTTAGGTGCCAAAGCCGCTGACAGTTTGGAAATGATTGCCGCCTCAGACGTCGATTTTGTCGTCGTCACGACACCGCCTAATGCGCGGGCTGAGATTGTGGAGGTTATGGCCAAGGCGGGCAAACCGATCTTGATGGAAAAACCGGTTGAACGCACGCTTGCCAAGGCAACAGCGCTGGTCGAACACTGCGAGGCCGCCAATGTGCCCCTTGGCATCGTGCTGCAACACCGCGCCCGACCTGTTGTCGCCGATCTGAAACGGATCGTGCCAGACCTAGGCACCTTGCGCATGGTTGAGGTCACCGTGCCGTGGTGGCGCGATCAAGCCTATTACGACGAACCCGGGCGCGGCACCTATGCCCGCGATGGCGGCGGCGTGCTGATCAGTCAGGCGATCCACACGCTGGATCTGATGCTGTCGCTGACCGGACCTGTTGCGGACGTCACGGCGACAGCCGCAACCACCGACTTTCATACGATGGAGGCAGAGGATTTCGTCTCCGCAGGGTTGCGGTTCGCCAATGGGGCCGTGGGCCACCTGTTCGTCACAACCGCCAGCTTTCCGGGGCGGGGGGAGACGATAACACTGCATTACGCAGAAGGGTCCGTGCATTTGGACGCTGGCGTTTTGCGGATTAATCACAAGGACGGGCGCAAGCAAACCATCGGCCAAGCCGCCACATCAGGCGCAGGGGCAGACCCGATGGCCTTCACCAGCGACTGGCACCGCTTTGTCATCGAAGACTTTGCGCAAGGATTGAAGGATGCGCGGCCACCCCTTGTCACGGGGCGCGACGCCCTTGGTGTTCACCAGCTTATCACAGCTTTGGAACAGGCGGCCGAAACGGGTACGCGCTGCGACCTAAAGGATATTTGAAAATGGCGTTTAAGCTTGGCGTTCTAGGTATTGATCATGGTCACATATTTGGGATGCTGTCCCAGATGCAGGCGCAAGGATGCACTTGCGACGCTTATTGGTCGGATGGGCCGGCGGTGACTGAGGCAAAGTTCAAGGAAGTCTTTCCCGATCTGAACAAGGTCGATGATCGCCGCCGGATTTTGGACGACCCTGACATCGCGATGATCCTGATCTCAGCCGTGCCAGCGGACCGCGCCGCGCTCGCGATTGAGGCGATGGAAGCGGGCAAAGACGTCATGGTCGACAAACCCGGCTGTACCACCCTAGACCAACTTGCTGCCATTAAAGAGGTGCAAGCCCGTACTGGGCGTATTTGGACTGTGAACTTTTCAGAACGCTTCGAAGTGCCCGCCGTCACCCGCGCTGTCGAGCTTGTCGAACAAGGCGCCATCGGGCGGGTGGTGCAGACCGTCGGGCTTGGCCCGCACAAACAAAACCTGAAAACGCGCCCTGATTGGTATTTCAAACGGGATCGTTTCGGCGGAATCTTGTGCGATATTGGCAGCCATCAGATTGATCAGTTCCTTTACTTCACCGGATCGACGGATGCGACCATTGCCCATGCTTTGGTCGAAAACACCACCATGCCGGACCATTCAGAGTTTCAGGACTTTGGTGAAATTATTCTAAAATCGCCCAACGGGCATGGCTATGTCCGCGTCGATTGGTTCACGCCTGATGGCTTGCCCACATGGGGCGACGGGCGTTTGTTCCTGCAAGGCACAGAAGGTCAGATTGAGCTGCGCAAATACACCGACATCGGACGGCCCCATACGACCAACAACCTGTATTTGGTCAACGGCGAAAAGAACGAATTTATCCCATGCGACGACGCGGGGTTGCCCTACTTTCCGCGCTTGGTCGCTGACGTTCAGGACCGTACCGAAACCGCAGTTGGACAGGCGCATACGTTTACGACAACAGACCTCGCCATTCGTGCGCAAATGATCGCAGAGGGAACCCCATGTTAAACGTCGCCATCATCGGTGCCGGTGTTGGCACCTCCCACCTTGCTGGGTTCGCAGAGCTGCCCGACAGTTACACCGTCAAAACCATCTGCGATCTGGATCAGGAGCGGGGCCGCGCGCTGGCCGACACACAACCGGGCATTGGGTACACCGCGAGTATGGCCAAGGTGCTGGCCGACCCAGACATTGATCTGGTCGATATCTGCCTGCCGCCGCATTTGCATTTCAGCGCCTGCATGGATGCCTTGGAGGCTGGCAAGAAAGTCATTTGCGAAAAACCACTTGTCGCCTCCCTGCGCGATGCGGATCGGTTGGCTGAAAAGGTCGGGCAAACGGGCGGCTTTCTGTCACCGGTCTTTCAATACCGATTTGGACTTGGCACAGCACAGCTGCGCGCATTGATGGATGCAGGCTTGGCCGGGCGCGCCTATGCTGGAACGCTCGAAACCCACTGGAACCGAGACGCTGCTTACTATGCCATACCCTGGCGCGGCACCTGGGCGGGGGAGCAGGGCGGTGCGATGCTGGGTCATGCGATCCATATCCACGACCTCCTGCCGATGGCGCTTGGCCCCGTAGATCAGGTCTACGCTGATCTGGGCACCCGCGTGAACGAGATCGAGGTTGAAGACTGCGCCGCCCTCAGCATCCGCATGAAAAGTGGCGCGCTGATCACGTCCTCCGTGACGCTTGGCTGCGCAGAGGACACAAGTCGCATGCGCCTGATGTTCGAAGGATTCACCGTTGAATCTGATCAAGCGCCCTATTCGCTGGCCAACAAAGCTTGGCGCTTTGTCGCGCGCCCCCCGACAGAGCAATCCCAGATTGATCAGGTCTTGGCCGACGTCGGGCCTGTGCTGTCGGGCTATGCGGGCATGTTTGATGCGATCAAACGCAAGCTGGATGGCGAGGATGCGCCTTATGTCACCCTTGATGCCGGGCGGCAATCGTTGGAATTCGTCACCGCCGCCTATGGCTCTGCGCGCAGCGGTTTGCCTGTCTCGCTCCCCTTGGGGCCGGACCACGCCATGTATGACGGCTGGGTGCCGTGAAGAAGAGTGCGGCCCCTGACTTTGAAACAGCTTTCTGCGGTCCAATCCGCTTTGACGGACCAGAGGGCGCAACACCTGTCGCAACACACCAAGATCGAAATTTGCGCCAAGATGAAATACGCCAGATTTTGGCACGTGACCTCTATGGCAGCTTCCCATCCCCGCCGGATGCGATCCACGTCTCGCGCACACCAATCGCGGGCGAAGTGGCAGAGCGTCTAAAGATTGACATCACCGTTGGCGACCAGCGGTTTTGCGTCGACGCCGCCCTTTGGCTGCCGCCCAATCCGCAGGGCAAGGTGCCCTTGATCTGCGGTTTGGATTTCGTTGGTCCGGCAGGTGTTCTGTCGTCCAACTTATTCCCATTAGATGCAAACGCGCGCATCTATTTTCGCGCCGATATGGACGCTGGAGAAGGTGTTATGAGCGCTGCCTTGCGCGGGACTGCAACGCAGCGTTGGCCCATCGATATGCTATTGGCGGCGGGCTATGGAGTGATGATCAGCTGCTATGGCTCTTGGGTGCCTGATGATCCGCAGCATTGGACACAAACCGGGGTCTATCCATTGTTTGAGGATGCTGAAACAGGTGCCATCTCGCTTTGGGCGTGGTCGATTTCGCGCCTGTTGGATGCCGCGCAGATGTGCGATGAAATTGACACCGATGCGCTGTTTGTTGCCGGGCATTCGCGTCTTGGAAAGGCAGCACTTTGGGCCGCGTCAAACGATGCTCGTATCGCTAGCGTGTTCGCAAATCAATCAGGTTGTGCGGGCGCTGCCCCAGCGGCGCATGGGGTGGGCGAAACCTTGTCCCAAATGGCCGCACAGTTTCCTCATTGGGCACGACCGGGGCCCAACCAAGGCCACCTTGATCAACACGACCTTTTGGCGTCTATCGCGCCGCGTGGGGTCTATCTGGCAGGTGCGAAATCTGATCTTTGGTCTGATCCCTTGGGCAGCTTTGCAGCATTGCAATCTAGCGCGCATTTCTGGAGTCTTGACGGCACCACAGATCACGATTGGCCTTCGGCGCGGGAGGTTTGGGAAACCCAGCCCGCTGTTCAAAATGGATCGCTCGGGTTTCACCTACGCGCTGGCAGTCACGATATTCTGCCACAAGACTGGCAGCACTTCCTAAACTTCCTCACCCAGAACGACCCAAATCCCGACCGGAGCCTTTCATGACCAAGGTCACATACATTCCCCGGCAACGTTATAAAAACCCGCTGGCAAAACAGCTTGGCCTGAGCAAAGACGACATAAAGCGAGAGGCCAAAATCGCGCGACTGTTGGAGGATCTGCAAAGCAAGATCGTCACGCCGATCGTCGGTGAGGTCGCATGGCATTACCAAGAATCTGACGCCACCGGCGCGCTGCCTCTGCCAACGGATTGGCAAGACTGGCCCGTTTTGACACCGCGCAGCGTCTGGGGCACGACGCAAAAACACACGTGGCTGGTGGGCGAGATTACAATTCCCGACGCCGCAAAGGACAGCGATTTCGCCATCAAAATCACGTCCGGTTGGCGATCAATGCAAGGGTCAACCGATCCGCAATGCCTTGCTTATCTGAACGGCAACATCGCGCAGGCCATTGATGGCAATCACACCGAATTGGTCATCGCAACGGATGCAGTGCCGGGGGAGAAGCGTCTTGTGCAGATCAATGCCTTTACTTTTGACGAACGCCCGATGGTTGGGTTCCAAACCGATTTCATCCTAACCGACCGTCGGGTTGAGACGCTTTATCACGCGCTGGCCACGGCCTTTGACGTGGTCGTGCACCTGCCGCAAACCGATGTCCGGCGGCACGCTGTCCTCGATCACGTTGAAAGGGCGCTTTATGCGCTGGACCGTCGCGAGGGACAGGTCGCGGACCTGAGCGAGGCAGAGGCGATTGTGGCAGACATCCACGCGCTCCCCGATACTGACTTGCGCCCAACGGTGACGGCATTCGGGCATACTCATATCGATGTGGCCTGGCTTTGGCGGATCAAACATGTGCGCGACAAGACCGCCCGCAGCTTTGCAACGGTCCTGAACTTGATGGACGAATTTCCCGACTTTGTTTTCATGTATAATCAGTCGGTTTTGTTCCATTTCCTTAAGCAGGATTACCCTGACCTATGGGCGCGCCTGAAAGAAAAGGTCAAAAGCGGCCAGTTTGAAATCGACGGCGCGATGTGGGTCGAACCTGACGTTAACATCAGTTCGGGCGAAGCGCTGATCCGCCAGATCATGCACGGCAAGCAATTTCAAATGGACGAATTCGGGGTGGAACCCAAATGCGTCTGGCTGCCCGATACGTTTGGCTATTCAGCGGCCCTGCCGCAGATTTTGGAAAAATCTGGGATCAAGTTCTTTGTCACCTCTAAACTGTCTTGGAACGACACAGACAGGCAACCCTATGACAGTTTTTTCTGGCGTGGGATCGACGGCAGCAAGGTGAAATCGCAACTGATCACGACCCAAGCAAATGAGGCCGACTGTCAACAGACATTCTATAATTCCTCCATGACCGTCAGCGATGTTTTGGGGACATGGAAGCGATACGAACCCAAGGCGCTGCATGATGAGGTCATGATCTGTTACGGCCACGGTGACGGAGGCGGCGGGCCGACGCGCGATATGGTGCAGCGGGGGCAGGTGCTTGAACGGGGCATTCCCGGCGCACCTAAGCTGCGTATGGAAGGGCTGCGCCCCTACCTGGATCGGTTGGGGGCCAAGATGGACGCCCGCGCAGATGACTTTCCAATCTGGAATGGCGAGCTGTATCTGCAATACCATCGCGGCACCTTGACCTCAGTGGCCAAGAACAAGGCCAACAATCGAAAAGCAGAACGCAAGATGCGGGAACTCGAATTCGCAGCGGCGATGGCCATGGCGTTCGGTGGCGTACCTTACCCGCAGGACAAAATTCGCGACCTTTGGGATGTGGTCCTGATCAATCAGTTTCACGACATCTTGCCCGGAACCTCAATCGCAGAAGTCTATGACGACACAGACGCCGATTACGCAGCCTTGTTTGATGAAATTCAAAATGAGGACGGGCCGCTTTTGACCGCGCTTTCAAGCGTGGTTGAGCTTCAGGACGGGCAGTTTGCCTTCGTCAATGCCACCGGGCAGCGCCGCGATAGGGAGTTGGTTATTCTCCCCAAACAAATAGCCCCCTCAAACCTCGCCATCCAAACGCTTCACGGGCAAAGCCCGCTGCAAATGCTTGTCAGCGCGGATGGAACATCCAAATCTGGGGCACTGATCCTGGATGTGCCCGCGCTTGGGTGGGCGCCAGCGCAGCTCATCACCGCTAAGGCTGCGCCGCAAACGCATCTGCAAGCCAGTGAAAATCTGCTGGAAAACGACGTCATTGCTGTTGCGTTTGATGATGGTGAGATCAGCTCGATCATCGACAAAGTCACCGGGCGCGAGCTGATCCAAAAGGGCAAGCGCGCCAACCAGTTGATCGCCTATGAAGATAAGCCAAAGGCCTATGACGCATGGGACATCGACCACTACTTTGAAGAAAAATCATGGGCCTTGTCCGACACACCTGCGACAGTGACGGTCGTGGAAACCGGACCACACCGCGCGGCATTGCGGGTCGAGCGGCGCTATGCAGGCTCTCGCATCGTTCAGGTTATCTCGCTCCAGACGGGGCAAAAGCAGATTGAATTCGACACCTTTATCGACTGGCAAGAACGCCAAACGCTTTTGAAGGCCGGCTTTCCGCTGGATCTGAATGTTTCAGAAACACGCGCCGAAATTCAGTTCGGCCACGTCAAACGCGCAACTCATAAAAACACCAGTTGGGATCAAGCGCGATTTGAAACCAGCATGCAACGCTGGGTCGATATGAGCGAGGCTGACTTTGGCACGGCGATCCTAACCGACAGCAAATACGGTTATGACGCCGTGGAACAAACGCTGCGGCTGACGCTGCTAAAGGGGCCAACAGTACCCGATCCGCACGCCGACCTTGGCACGCATCATTTTCGCTATGCACTCTTGCTCCACCGAGGTGAGGAGGACCTAAACGCAGTGCAACGCGCGGCGGAACGGTTCAACAACCCGGTTATGACATATGGAAACCCATCAAATTCCAAGCCGCAAGACTTGCTGCCCGGGTTTTCCTTTGCCCAATGCGAGAACCAGAACTTAACGCTCGAAACCGTGAAGGGGGCAGAGCAGGGGAGCGACATCATCCTGCGCGTTTATGAACACGCCAACCGGCGCAGCACTGGCACCATCACATTCGGACTGCCCATAGGCGCTGTCATCGAAACCGATCTGATGGAAAACAACCCAAGCGCGCCGTTAGAGATCGACACCAACAGCGTAACGCTCGATTTTCGACCGTTCGAGATAAAAACGTTGCGGATTTCAGTCATGACTTAAGGTGCTAAGCTTGTATCAGTGATCAGCTTTGCATGCGTTGAATTGGGACGGCTCGTTGACAGCTTCAGCGCGATATCGCGATTGAACAAGGCGCTTAGACCGTTCGAGAGTGCTGCTGATTTCTGCAACTGCGCCGACAGCTGTTTTCGTTCCCATCGGACAAACTCAGTGCCTTTGGGGGCTATCACATCGGCAGTTGCAGGGCCGTCGATCAGATAGGAAATTTCGCCCACAAAGTTTCCCGGCCCAATGGCAATTTCGATACCGTCTTTTTGCAGGACCATATCACCTGATGCGACCAAAAACAGATGATTGAGGCGCACACCCTTTTCGCAAATTTTGGTGTTGTCCTCTGCTTTCACCCAGCTTGCGGTCTTCATGATTTTTCTGAACTGACCGGGGTTCAGCGTTGGGAAAAACCGATATAGCTCCAGCATCTTTGCGGACATGCCCACGGTCGTGCGTTCGACAAAAATCTGGAACATCACAAGCAGGTTGACGGCGCCGATGACCGCACTCGACCAGATCGCATCCCAAAGCGGTACATCAGAAACAAAGTAGTAATAAATGATGTAAAATATGGTCCCCACCAAAAGCAGCACCCGCAAAAGCAGCTCATTGCGGGTCAAAAGCCCCAGAACGTAGCACAGCAACGCAAGCTGTACGAAGACTCCAGCAGAAAAAAGATAAGTCATAATCATAAACGTAAATTTCGCCCGTCAAAATGCTAAGAGAAACAAAATCAGAAAATTGGGTTTGAGGCTACGAAATTTTTTGATGCTGCCTTGCCCCCTAAAGGCGACCGGTTTTCTTTGAAAAAGTCAGGAAATCCTGAGTTTGCGGGATGTGTGAATTTTGGTTAGGCTAATTTTAGCCCCTCCTATTTTTGGGGCGCCGACGATTTTTAACAAGGGGATAATACGTGGAGTATTTTAAAAAGCTCGTGTGTCGAGCGTTTATTGCTGTGGCACTTACACTCTTAACGGCGCTTGCCGTAACGGCCCAGCCCATCGCAACCGTCTTAGCAATCGAAGGGAACGCCAGTGGCCCACAAGGCGCGATCAAGGTTGGCGATCGGATCGAGGATGGTTTGATTATTCGAACCAATACACGAACGCAATTGGAATTGGAATTTGACGATGGCACGCGAATGGCCATTGGGCCTAACTCCGAACTCGCCGTTACGGCGGTTTTGATGAACTCTAACAGTGGGCAAGCCAATCGTTTTGCCATCAACACCACGGTCGGCAGCTTTCGGTTTCTTTCTGGGAACAGCCGCCGCGAAGCCTATGAGCTTACCACCCCGACAAGCACGATTGGGATCAGGGGCACAGAATTCGACATTTTTGTTGAAAACGAGGTGACTGCCGTCACGCTCTATCGCGGTGCCCTTGAATTGTGCCTGATCAACAGCGGGAAATGCTGGGGTTTTCGAGGTAGTTGTTATTTGGCCAAAGCGGATGCAGCGCGCAACACGGTGCGCGGATTGCGCGGCGAGGAAGCGTTGGATTACTTTTCCAACTTTATCTACGCACGCTCGCAAAGCTCCCTTTCACGGGCGCTGCACACCAGTATCAATTCATGCAACCGGTTCTTCCTAGATGACGATGATGATGACAATGACAATGATGTTGTGCAAACTGAGACGGAGGTCCAAGTGGATGTAGACATCCCAGAAGAACCAATGGAGCCAGAAACCGGGGACATAACAGACAACACCGATGAGCCCACAGAGCCAGAAACCGGTGACATCACAGACAACACCGATCAAGTCACTGAACCGGAGCCAGAGACACCCCAAATGGAGCCTGCGGATCAAGTTCTTGACGATGCGATTGATAACGAGGACGTCCCCGAAACGCTCGAAGACACAGTTAATTCAGATGATCAAGACACATCGCAACAAGAAGATTCTAGCCCAAATGAACTCGGTGGATGTTTGATCAATGATGCAGGAGACTTGTGCATTGACGCGGTGAGTAACATTGTAATTGGTGAAGACGACTTTGTGCTTTATCTAAATGCCTAAAGGCTAAGGTGGTAGCGCCCTTTATGAAATGGCCCGTCATCCTTTTAGGTATTGTCCTGATCTCGCTCTTTTGCGGGATCAGACTGGCCGATCCAACGCCACTGAAATCGGTGCGCCATGGCTATTTTGATACCCTGCAAGTCGCCTATCCGCGCGACTGGCAAGATTTGCCCGTGCGTGTCGTTGATCTCGATGAAGCATCGCTGGCCACGCACGGCCAATGGCCTTGGCCGCGTACTTTGCTTGCAGATCTGACCGATCAACTTGGGGCCTACGGCGTTGCGGTTGTCGCCTTTGATACGCTGTTTGCAGAACCAGATCGATATTCCCCAAACCGCCTGATCGAGGCGCAAGGAATGGAGGCCCTGCGCGATCTACCCGACATCGCAGGCACCCTATCCGGTTTGGACAATGACAAAACCTTTGCTCAATCGTTGTCTCAGATGCCGTCTGTCCTTGGGCTGGCTGCGGGGGAAACCGATGGCGCAAAAGGGGCGATCTATGACAAAGCAGGGTTCGTCAGTCTGGGGAACGATCCGCTTGGCAGCGTCACAAGAATTCGCCAAACCACGCCAATCGTTGCCGCCCTTTCGGCAGCGAGCGGCGGATTGGGCAGCGTGAACCTCAGCCCGCTTAATACCTCTGACATCGTTCGGCGGGTTCCAATGGTTTGGCAAAGCGCGGATGGACCACTGCCAACCCTGTCTATCGAAGCGCTGCGTCTGGCGTTGGGCGAGTCAACGTTCATCGTCCGTGGCGTCGCAGACGTTGATCGGGCGATGGCGAGCATACAGTTCGGCGGGTACACAGTGCCAACCACCAGCACCGGCGAATTGTGGGTTCGCTTTCGCAAAGATGATCCAAGATTATACATCTCGGCGGCAGATGTCTTAGCGGGTGATCTTGATCCAACGGTCCAATCACAGCTGCAAGGCAGTATCGTTTTCGTCGGCACATCCGCAGCTGGTCTTTTGGATATTCGCACCACCGCTTTGGGGGAGCGGGTGCCTGGGGTCAGTGTTCATGCCCAGATACTTGAACAAATTTTGACCAACGACTTTCTGGCCCGTTCTGACACCACTGCCGTTATTGAACTCACCACCTACGCAAGCATTGGGTTGATCCTCGCGACGGTTATGTCCCTTTTCGGCCCGCTGACATCAATGCTGACAGGCGCGGTTGGGGCCGCTGCCGTCGTGGGCGCCAGCCACAGCTTTTTCGCCCAGCAAGGTGTTTTGTTTGATGCCTCGTTCCCAATTTTGGCAGGCATTCTGACCTACGGTATTCTGACAGCCTACCAGTTTTATGTCGCCGACCAAGAAAAGCGGAAAATCAGACAGTCCTTTTCGCAATACCTCGCACCATCTGTTTTGGCCGAGATCGAACGCAAAGGATATAAGATCGAGTTGGGCGGTGAAATGCGACCAGTGACAGTCATGTTCACGGACATTCGCAATTTTACACCCTTGGGCGAGCGGTTCGCCCCGCATGAATTGGTGGCCTTTCTGAACGATCTATTTACCACCCTGACAGACAAAATCTTGAACCGGGATGGCACGGTTGACAAATACATCGGCGACAACGTTATGGCGTTTTGGAATGCCCCGCTTGCCATTGAAGGCCACGAGGAAGCGGCCGCAAAGGCGGCTTTGGACATGCGGGCGGCACTTCGCGCGTTCTGTGCAGAACGCGATGACCTTGGGCAAACGATCGAACTGGCCACGGGGCTTGCCGTTGGTGATGTATTAGTTGGCAACATCGGATCACGGCAGCGTTTCAGCTACTCCGTCCTCGGCGACACCGTGAACGTCGCGGCGCGCGCGGAAACCTCCTGTCGTGCAATCGGTTTTGATATTGTCGCCACCGCCGCTGTCAAAGATGCTTCACCCAATTTGGCATGGCTTTATGCGGGGTCATTGCAGCTCAGGGGCAAATCATCGACCTCACAGCTTTATATCCTTGTGGGTGACAAAACCCTCGCGCAATCGGCAGCCTTTGCGCGGTTGTTGGCAGCGCACAGCAGCCTTATTCAAGCGATAGAAAATGGCAATGACATCACGGATGCATTACGGACCTGCCAAGAATTGGCCCTGCCAATTGATCGCAACCTGATAGATTTCTTCGGCAAAGCGCCCGGCCGATTTGCGGATTTTCGCGCACAAAAACCAAGTCAAATTGCGGACAATCAAAATGTAATCGGCGAACCACCACGCGGGATTTAGTGGGTACTGCCCCAAAATGCATTGAACGGAATCACTAATTTTTACCGGGTTTCAGCGATCTCAGCTAAACAGGTTTTGCTTTTTGCAAATAGGAGTCCATCGCCGGGCGGTAGGCATTCACTTCATCCCTGACGACCGGAAAACTTTGGAGCCTTTTGTCGTATTCTGCTACGATTGGCGGCCAGGTTATCGGCAAATCTAACGCAGTTTCGAACGCCTTGATCCACGCGAACGTCACCGCAAATCCGCAATCACAAAGCCAAAGGGTTTTGGTGTCCAATGGATTGGCCGACAGCAATAACGCGAGCGAAGATAGATGTTTGGAAATCAACGCACCGCCTGCTTTCACCGCCTCTGGATCGCGCGTCTCATAGGCCACTTGCGGATAGATCGCCCGCACGGAGGGTTCCAGACGGGTATCGTGAGATCGGCTAAACTCCCGCGCTTTGCCACGCAGCTGCACGGTGTCCGGCATCATAGGGACGTCTGGAAACGCCTCTTCCAAATATTCGGCAATCGCCTCAGAGTCCGAAAGCATATAGCCGTCATGGATCATCGCAGGCAGATTGCCGGACGGCACAAGCGAGCGATACTCGTCTGATCCATAACCGCCGGGCGGGGGAAGCTCTTGAAACGCGATTGACTTGTGACGCAGCATGATGCGCAGTTTCGCGCAATAAACAGCAACAGGAACGGAATAGATCGTCAGCATGGCAGGGCCTTTGGTGGGAATGTGAAAAAGGCCAACCCGTTTGGGCTGGCCCTTTATCGTCGATAGTCGTCGCGTTTATTCAGCCAATAGCTGCCATTTCACGCCTAGCTCATCAAAGAAACCCTGTTCTTGCTTGAGGGTGATCCAGGTATTTACATAGTTGATCCAAACCTGATCGGCCTGCGGTAGCAACATCGCGATAGGTGTTGGTGAACGCGGCTGCTCCACCGGAACGATCATCAGTTGGTCATATTGGGCCACAAGTTTATTTGCTTCCACGTTAGATGTGATGCTGGCATCCGCCCGACCCGACAGAACCTCTTGGAAATCCCGCGCTGGCGCTTCGACGATGCGGTGTGTTGCATCGGGGAAGTACTGCTTGACCTGGGTTTCCTGTGTGGTGCCCAATGTTGCCGCAACAGAGACGTCCGCGGAATTCATATCATCCCAATCCGAAAAACGGTCTGAATTGGTTTTCAACGTCAATGGAACAGTCGCCAATGAAAAGTAGCTATCGGAATATCCAGCAGCCTTTGCACGGGCAGGGGACACTGAGGCAGAACCAGTGATATGGTACTGGCCTGACGTTACACCCGCGACAAGCGTTTTCCAGTCTGTTGGAACAAATTCAACCTCTACACCCAGATCAGCGGCAAGGGCTGTCATCACGTCGATGTCGTATCCTTCATAGGTGTTGGTTGCGACGTCCCGCATCGTCATCGGGTTCCAGTCACCGGTTGTCCCGACCTTGAGGACCCCTTCGGATAAAATTTCATTCAGGGCGGATTGCGCTGTTGCCGTTACGGCAGTGGTGGCAAGAACAACCGCAGTAGCGGCAATTTTAAAAAATTTCATGGGTTTCCCTTGGTTTGTATTCGTTAGACATAGGATGCCAGACCTGCTTGGGAATGCAAACAGCGAAGGTTTGCGAAATAAGGCCGCAGGGCATCACATTTACGCGGGACGCGGGGACAAAACGGCCATGTCGATCATTTCAATGCAAAATGTCTCAAAGTTTTTCGGCGACTTTCAGGCGCTTAAGGATGTTTCACTGAATGTGGCGCAGGGGGAGCGCGTTGTGGTCTGCGGCCCGTCAGGATCGGGCAAATCAACGCTGATCCGCTGTATCAATCGGTTGGAAGTCCACGATGCGGGCGAAATCATCGTTGATGGAACCGTGCTGACAGACAAGCCAGAGGATCTGGAAAAGATCAGAGGGACCGTGGGAATGGTCTTTCAGCAGTTCAATTTGTTTCCCCATTTGAAAGTGATCGACAATCTATGCCTTGGCCCGCGTCGCGTTCTTGGCTTGTCCGAGGAAGACGCACGCGCACGCGCAATGACCTACCTTGAGCGGGTGCAAATCCCCGATCAGGCCGATAAGTTCCCGCGCCAATTGTCGGGAGGGCAGCAGCAGCGCGTTGCCATTGCACGCTCCCTCTGTATGGAGCCGCGGATACTGCTGTTCGATGAACCGACATCCGCCCTTGACCCCGAAATGATCGCAGAGGTGCTAGAGGTGATGACCGAGCTTGCCTCCTCAGGCATTACAATGATCGTTGTGACCCACGAAATGGGTTTTGCCCGCCGTGTCGCAGATCGGATGGTGTTCATGGATCGCGGCGAAATCGTCGAAGTCGGCGCACCTGAGGATGTGTTCACCGCGCCTAAATCCAAACGGTTCGGCGCATTTATCAAACAAATTCTGAACCACTAGGGGGATGATATGAAACGCATTTACGCAATCGCGGCTTTGTTGGTTCTGTCCGGGTGTTCTGGCAACTGGGGCTGGTATGTCGTTGACCCAACGACGACGGGCGGCATGAACAACTTGAAATTCCTTGCCAGTGGTGCCTATTACACCATCCTGTTGTCAGTGACCGCCATTCTGATTTCGATTGTCGTTGGTTTGTTGGTGGCATTGCCCGGGCTGTCTGAAAAACGTGGCTGGCGTATATTCAATCGTACATATGTTGAACTGGTGCGCGCTGTGCCGATCCTTGTTTTGATCCTATGGGTCTATTACGGCCTGCCAGCCCTGTCAGGGATAACCTTGAACGTGTTCTGGGCCGGTGTTCTTGCGCTGGCCCTAAGTGACAGCGCGTTTCAGGCAGAGATTTTCCGTGCAGGAATCCAGTCTATCGCGCGCGGGCAATATGAGGCGGCGCAGTCAATATCACTGAACTACCGCGACACAATGCGCTATGTCATCCTGCCCCAAGCCATCCGGCGCATTCTGCCCGCGCTGGGCAATCAGCTGGTCTATATGCTGAAAATGTCATCGCTCGTGTCTGTGATCGGGATGCAAGAACTGACGCGCAAGGCCAACGAACTGGTGGTGTCAGAATATCGCCCCTTAGAAATCTACACCATTTTGGTGCTGGAATACCTCGTGATCATCCTTGTCGTCTCCGCAGGCGTCAGATGGTTGGAACGGCGCATGAAAGCGAGCGACACATGAGCCAGAAAGACGACCTCACCACCGGATCGATGGCGGGGCATTTTCGCACACTCGCTATTCCAGCAGCTTTGGGGATGTTGTTTGCCACGCTTTACAATGTGGTGGATGTTTATTGGGCCGGGCGTCTTTCTACGGATGCCCAAGCCGGACTTGCGATTGGGTTTCAAGCGTTCTTCATCCTTATGGCGGTCGGATTTGGCCTTGGCTCCGCGTTAAGCGCTTTGGTCAGTAATGCCAAAGGCAGCAAGGACGTGCGCCAGACACAAACCTACGTCGCACAAGGCCTCGCCTTTGGCGTGATCGCGACGGTTGTGATGATGGCGATTGGCTGGGTCCTGGGGCCATACTTGATCCGCCTGGTGTCAGAGCCGGGGGCCTATCGCGACGCCGCGCTTGGCTATTTTCGATGGCTGATCATCGCTTTGCCGGGGTTCTTCTTGGCCTATGGCGGTAACGGGATTTTGCAAGCGCACGGTGACAGCCGCAGTATGCAGCGCGCCTTGATGGTCGCGTTTTTTGTCAACATTGGTCTGAACCCACTCTTCATGTTTGGCGTTCCGGGCATCTGGGATGGCATGGGTTTCAACGGGATCGCGGTGGCGACGATTGTCAGTCAAACGGGTGTGATGGTCTTTATCCTGTCGCGTATCTTTAGGCTGGACGCGATGCGCGATGTTGCACGCAGTGCTTTCCGGCCCACGTGGGACAGCTTTTCCCAGATAACAGCGCAGCTGGTGCCCGCAAGTTCAGCGATGATGGTCATGTTTATATCCGGGTTCGTTGTGCAATTCGCTTTGAAAGAATTTGGCGGCCATGCTGTCGCGGCCTATGGCGTCGCCCTCAGGATCGAACAAATCCTTCTGCTGCCGGTGCTGGGCATGACGGGGGCTTTGCTGCCGATTGCAGGACAGAACTTTGGCGCAAAAGACTTTGACCGAGTGCGCGCGGCGTTACTGTTCTGCTGGAAAACGGGTTTCGTCATGACCCTTGTTGCAACGCCTGTTTTGCTGTTCGCCAGTGGCTTTGCGATGTCAATCTTTTCGGACGACCCGGAGGTTATCCGTGTTGGGTCCAGCTATCTGCGGGTCGATGCGTTTCTGTTCCCCGTCTATATGATGTTGTTTTCCATCAACTCGCTCTTGCAGGCGCTGAAAAAACCCATCTGGACGCTGTGGATCAGCGTCTATCGACAAGGGTTCGGCGTCGCCTTTTTCATATGGGTTTTTATTGGTGTGTTAGACTTCGAAGTCTGGGGCGTCTGGCTGGGCATTGCGGCGGCCGTGACCAGCGGATTGGCGCTGTCACTTTTGGTGGCGTCCCGTGTGGCAGAACGCGAAATTAGTGGGTTGTTAAGGCCGCGCTAGGGCACCTTAAGGATCAAAATAATCTGCATTCGCATCGGAGATTGTTTTGATCGTTTCATCCAAGCGGGACAGATGTACCATTCCCGCTTTGACCGCCCCTTCACCATCATTCGCCTTGATACAGGCCGTGATCGCGTCATGATCTTCAAGCAGAACAGCCATGCGATTTTCTTTGGCAAGGCTAAGCGTGCAAAGGCGATCCACCTTGGCCTTTTCTTGCTTGATCACTTCAAATGCGAAATCTACCTTTGCGATGTCACAAATGGTTTTATGAAATTCATAGTCCAGCTCGGTAAACTTCTCATAATTGCCTGCCTTCACAACGGCGCTTTGCATCAGCAGGTTGGCGTCCAATTGTGCCGCGCCAAGGTCATCACACTCGATGCTTGCACGCCGTAAAACTTCGGCCTCTACTGCTGCGCGCACAAAGCGGGCCTTGGTGATTTCACGCCAAGAAAACCGTTTTACCTCAGTCGCGCGCTGCGGGCGGATCAACAGCAGACCAAGATTGTCGAGCCGGCTAAAGGCGTCACGCACAGGTTGGCGCGAAATGTTGAATTGTGCGGCGATTTCGGCCTCGGAGATTTTGTCGCCGGGGCGCAACTTCAAAGCGGCGATTTCATCGTAAAGATAGTCGAACACCAAATCTACACTCGTGCGTCGGTCCCGAATTTGGGCAGTTTCTGGCATAGTGCGACCTCCTTGGGTTCGGTCGGGTGATCGTGTTCGTGGCTCGCAGTAGCCAATTTTGAACGCGGAAACAATCGTCTCGGTCGATTTGCGCTAACTGGTTCAGCCAGCCTTCACATTCCAGCTCCATAAGACGGCATGTTAGCGCAATAATCAATACTAGTATTCCAGTGGGGCGCTTATTATACCATGTTTACGTAGTCGATTCTTGCCGTAGCGCACCAAAAATGAGGGCTGCACATCTGCCCTGAGGGGGTGAAGCCAGACAGCGGCTCTAGCCAATCTGTTATTGGTCAAATCTAGTATCGGAAGGACAATCTCAATGAAACTTGCAGGAAAATCCGCGATCGTCACCGGTGGTGGACGTGACATCGGGGCTGCCATCGCCAAAAAGCTGGCCGCAGAAGGCGCATCCGTTGCAATCAACTATTTCGCCAGCAGTGCTGGCGCTGACGCTACGGTTGCCGACATCATAGCGGCCGGTGGCAAGGCGTTTGCCTTGCAAGGGGATCTGAACAAGCCCGAGGACGTTGATGCGCTTGTCGCCAAAACGGTTAGTGAGTTTGGCAGAGTTGATGTTTTGGTGAACAATTCCGGCGGTTTGATTGCGCGCAAGACATTTGCGGAAATGTCGCTGGACCATTGGAACGATGTTATGTCCTTGAACCTGACCAGCACATTCCTGATGATCAAGGCTGTTGGCCCGCACATGAATGAGGGCACAATCGTCAACCTTGCCAGTCAGGCGGCACGTGACGGCGGCGGCCCCGGATCGGTGGCCTACGCCGCGTCCAAAGGTGCGATCATGACGATGACCCGTGGATTGGCTAAAGAATTGGGACCAAAGGTGCGCGTTAACGCGCTGTGCCCCGGCATGATTGATACAGATTTCCACAACATCCACACACCTGATGCCGGTCGGCGCGGGTTTGAGGCCGCAGCGCCATTGAAACGGCAAGGTCTGTCAGAAGATGTCGGCAATCTGGTTCTGTTCCTTGCCTGCGATGATAGTGCATTCATCACCGGAACAAATGTCGACATCAATGGCGGCATGGTGTTCAGTTAACATATGAACCCAGATCGCCTGTTTCCCGCTGACCCGAACGTACGCGCCATCGCGCGCGCGCTTTATGAACAGGTCGCACACCTGCCGATCATCAGCCCGCATGGTCATTGTGATCCCCGTTGGTTTGCTGAAAATGAACGCTTTCCGGATCCGGCGCAGCTGTTTGTGGTGCCGGATCATTATGTGTTTCGCATGCTGGTGTCCCAAGGGGTCCCGCTAGAAGCATTGGGTATACCATTTGCCGATGGGAGCCTGCCGGATACGGACCCGCGCGACATCTGGCGGGTGTTTGCACAAAACTATCACCTGTTCCGGGGGACGCCCTCATCACTGTGGCTGGACCACGCGTTTAGCGAAGTCTTTGGCCTTAGCGAGCCGTTTTCGCCAGATACAGCAGATGCGTTTTACGATGACATCGACGCCCAACTTGCAACTGATGCCTTCCGTCCGCGTGCGCTGTTTGAACGTTTCAATATTGAGGTCCTCGCAACAACCGAAGGCGCCCTTGATGGTCTGAATTGGCACAAACAAATCGCTGCAAGTGGGTGGAGCGGTCGTGTTGTCACGACCTATCGCCCCGACGCTGTCGTCGATCCCGACTTTGCAGGCTTTGCGGATAACGTCGCCGAGTTTGGTGCGCTCACTGGGGAAGACACGGGGACGTGGTCCGGCTATTTGAACGCGCATCGCGTTCGCCGTGCCTTCTTTCAGGACAATGGCGCAACCGCCACCGATCACGGGCACCCCACAGCCCGAACCGAAGACTTACCCGCGCCAGAGGCGGCAGCGTTGTTTGCCAAGGCCCTTGCGGGCACCTGTTCGCCTGCTGAGGCAGAGGCGTTTCGCGGGCAGATGCTCACCGAAATGGCACGGATGAGCCTTGATGATAGGATGACCATGCAGATCCACGCCGGGTCCTATCGCAACCATTCCGCCCCGGTGTTTTCCAGCCATGGGCGGGACAATGGGTTCGATATTCCGATGCAAACGGATTATGTCGCAGCGCTCAAGCCGCTACTGGATGCAGTAGGGATGGAACCTGATCTAACGGTGATCCTGTTCACGCTGGATGAAACAACCTACAGCCGCGAGCTTGCGCCGCTTGCGGGCGCTTACCCGGCATTGCGGTTAGGCCCGCCGTGGTGGTTTCATGACAGTTTTGAAGGGATCAAACGGTTCCGAGAGGCGACAACAGAAACTTGTGGTTTTTACAACACCGCTGGTTTCAACGACGACACCCGTGCGTTCTGTTCGATCCCGGCCCGCCATGATGTGGCGCGCCGGTCTGATTGTGCCTATTTGGCTGGTTTGGTGGCCACGGGGCGGCTCGCGGAAAGCGACGCGCATGAGGTGGCCTACGATCTGACCTACCGTCTTGCCAAGGAGGCGTATCGCCTATGACCACGCCACGCTTGCGCCGCAGCAGCGCCCCCATCCCTAAAGTGGGCATCGTTCATCTAGGACCAGGTGCGTTTTTCCGCGCGTTTGGCGCGATTTATACGACAGAGGTGATGCAGACCAAAGGCGGTGATTGGGGCACTACGGCCGTCAGCTTGCGCAACCCGACCATCCGCGATGCCCTTGCGCCGCAAGATTTTGCTTATACGTCTGTGACGATGGCGCCAGACGGTGCGCAGCATGTTGTCATCGAAGCGATCAACGATGTGCTGGTCGCGCCGGAAAACCCCGGCGCGGTTCTGGATGCTATGGCAAACCCAGCTGTCAAAATCGTTTCTATGACGATTACCGAAAAAGGGTACTGCCATAACCCGGCTACAGGTGACCTGCAGCTAGATCACCCCGACATCATCCATGATCTTGCCCAACCGGACGCGCCGCGTTCAGCCCTTGGGTTTTTGGTCTACGCGCTGGCGCGACGCAAAGAAAATGGCCAGCCACCCTTCACGGTTTTGTCCTGCGACAACCTTCCCAACAACGGTCGGCTGACGCGCCGTGTTGTCCTGGCGTTTGCAAAGGCCGTCGCACCTGACCTTGCGGATTGGATCGGAGACCATGCCCGCTTTCCATCCACAATGGTGGATCGCATAACGCCCGCAACGACGCCTGATGACATCGCCTCTGTTGCGGCAAAAACTGGCTTTCAGGATTTGGGATGCGTGATGCATGAACCGTTCCGCCAGTGGGTGATTGAGGACGATTTTGTCGCGGGGCACCGCCCGGATTGGAACCTGGCGGGTGCGCAGTTCGTGCAGGACGTCGAAGCATTCGAAACGATGAAACTGCGCTGCCTGAACGGCACCCATTCGTCGCTGGCCTATTTGGGTTATTTGGCCGGGTATGAAGTGATTTCAGATGCCGTCGCTGATCCGCATTTCGCGGCCTTTATTGATCGACTTTGGCAGGATGAGATTGTTCCGACCGTCCCACCGCCGGAAGGTGCTGATCTGTTGCGGTACTGCGCGGACCTCAAGGCGCGTTACCGCAACCCCGCGATCCGTCACAAGACATGGCAAATCGCGATGGATGGATCACAAAAGCTACCGCAACGCCTGCTTGCCACGGTTGCCGATTGTCTCGACGCTGGAAGGCCCATTCCTGGCCTCGCCCTCGCTGTGGCGGCTTGGATGCGATATGTAGGCGGCGTTGACGAAGCGGGCGGGGACATTGATGTGCGCGATCCTTTGGCGGATCAGCTAAGGTCGGCGTCAGATGATCATGATGCGCCAGCCGACAAGGTTGCAGCCTTGCTTACCATCCAAGATGTGTTTCCGAGCGAACTGGCCGGCAACCCGGTCTTTCGCTCAGCCGTAACAGCCGCGTTTGAATCCTTGGTTGCCAATGGGGCCAAGGCCACCGTCAAGGATTTAGTTGCCCAAAACGGACGGTAGCCAAAGCGAGACAGCAGGCACATAGGTCACCAAGATCAACGCGCCTAAGATTGCCACATAGAACGGCCAGATTGATTTGAGCGCTTGTTCGATCTTGATCTTACCAACCGCGCAGCCAACGAACAGACATGTGCCCACCGGCGGCGTGCAAAGGCCAAGGCCAAGATTGATCAACATCATGATACCAAACTGTGCCGGATCCATGCCAAGCCCTTTGGCAATGGGCAGGAAAATCGGCGTACAGATCAGGATCAACGCCGCCATATCCATGATCATCCCCAACAGCAGCAGGATGACGTTGATCATCAGTAAGATGATAATCGGGTTGTCAGAGATCGTGATCAGCGCATTGCTCAATAAATCGGGGACTTGGTAGATCGCCAGCAACCACGCAAACGAACTCGCAAAAGCAATCAGGATCATGACCATCGACGTGGTCCGCACGGTGCCTGTCACGGCGAGAATGAATGAGTCCCAGCTAAGGGTGCGGTAGTAAAACTTGGTCAGTAGCAGCGCGTAGATTGCGCCAAAGGCACCGGATTCCGTCACGGTAAAGACGCCAGACAGTGTACCGCCGACGATGATGACCGCGGTAAAGAAACCGGGGATGGCGTCAAACGCTGTGCGGCGCACCGTTGTCCAGCCGGGAAAGGGCTCGGCCGGGTAGTTGTGTTTAATTGACAGAATATAGGCGGCGATGGCGATGCAAATACACATCAAGATACCCGGCAGCACGCCTGCCAAGAACATTTTGGACACCGACAAACCACTGCCCGCTGCAACCACGTAAATGATCATGTTGTGACTAGGGGGGATGACGATGCCCGCAATGGATGACGTGACCGTCACGTTGACGGCAAAGTCCGGGCGATAACCGCGTTCTTTCATCACCGGAACAAGGATGGATCCCAGCGCTGAAATATCGGCCACAGCGGAGCCGGAAATGCCACCAAACAGCATGCTGGAAAAGACGTTGACCATGGCAAGGCCACCTTTGAAATGCCCCACAATGGCTTGGGCCAGTTTCACCAGCCGTGCCGCGATACCGCCATGCAGCATCAGTTCTCCGGCGAAGACGAAAAATGGGATCGCCATCAATGATCCGACTGTGATGCCAGATGTGGCACGTTGGAAGGTCATCAAGAGGCCAAAACCATCGTACCACATGGCCGACGCCGCAGCGATGCCCATCGCAAAGGCAACAGGCAGGCCGATAACGACACCAATGCCAAACGCGCCCAGTAGGATAATCAGACCCATGTTATGTATGCTCCGAGGCGAGGGGGTCTTCGGGTGACCAGCTTGAGAATGTGAGAACACGCGATAGCGCGCGGGCGCCGGCAAACAGAAAGATCAAACCGCCAAAGATGGTCACGGCTGCGGATCGGAAACTTTCGGGGATTCCCAGCATCGGGATGAACGAATCCCAGCCAAAGCTGACCCAACCCCAGCACGACAACACAGTCAGAAACCCAAAGGTCGCGATGATGAGGTCGATAATCACAATGATCACTTTTTGCAGGACGAAGGGGAGCATGTCACGAAACACAGTCACGCCAAGATGCGTGTTGGTTCGAACACCAGCAGCCGCGCCAAGAAAGACAATATAACAGATCAGCAAAAGCGAAAGCTGTTCGACCCATGTCGGGGTGACGTTCAAGACGTAGCGGCCAAAAACCAGCCAGCCAAAAGTCACCACCAAAACCACAAGGGCAATTGATGCGACGAAAATACAGAGCGATTGAACGGCTCCGAGGGCTTTGTCGACGCGATCAAGGACAGTCATTTTTGCCTCAGGTGCTGATTTAATGGAGAGAGAAGAATGGGCAACCCGGTTAGGGTTGCCCAGACGGTCGCAAGTCTTAGTTGCGGATCAGGTTCACCAGATCAGCAAGGTCAGGATTGTCTGCAAGGAACGCTTCGTAAACCGGCGCCATTGCTTCTTGGAATGGGGCTTTGTCTGCGATTGTGTTCACAGTCGTCCCACCAGCCTGAACGATTTCCATGCTGGCGGCCTCACGCTCTTGCCACAGCTCACGCTGAAGGTCTGCACTGGCACGACCAGCGGCCATGACAATGTCCTGATGCTCTGGGGACAGCTTGTCCCAAGATTGTTTGCTCATGCAGAGGCATTCTGGAATGATCAAATGCTCTGTGAGTGAATAGTACTTTGCAACTTCAAAGTGGCTTGTGGATTCGTAGGAAGGTGGGTTGTTTTCCGCACCGTCCACAACGCCAGTCTGGATAGACTGATACACTTCGGCAAAGGCCATGGGTGTTGCGTTACCGTCCATGGATTCAACCATCTGCACAAACAGATCGTTGTTCATGACGCGGATTTTCAGGCCTTCAACATCAGCAGGTGTGTTGATCGGACGGACAGAGTTATAGAAAGACCGCGCACCAGCATCATACCAGCCTAGTGGAACGATCCCACGTTCGATCATGCCGGCGCCAATTGCGTCGCCAACCTCGCCGTCCATCAGCTCATACATCTCAGGGATGCTGCTGAAGATGAATGGCAGGGACACGACGTTGGTTTCAGGAACAGATGTTCCCATCGGCCCAAGGCTAAATTCGCCGAAGTCCAATACGCCAAGACGGATCTGTTCGATCGCATCTGGCTGACTGCCCAAAACGCCATTGTGGAAAATTTTCGCAGAGACCGCACCGCCTGTTTTCTCTGCCACTTCAGCGGCAAAAGATTCCATCGCGATTGATACGGGGTAGTCTTCGACGTGAATGTTCCAGCCGCGCAACTCTTGCGCTGAAACGGCTGATGCTGCCAACGCAAGGCAACCACCAAGCAATGTGCCACGAATTGTAAGTGTATGTTTCATTTGATCCTCCCAGATTCAACTGTCGTTGGCAGGCTAGTCCTGACCCATAGTCACAGGCCCAGCATACCAACAAGTATACTAGTATAATTCATCGTTAGGCGAGTCAATCTGAACCTTTAAATTGCACGACTATGTTAGAGGTCAAACGGTGCCGCGCGGTGGGCGGTTATTGTCTTTGGTAAAGATCATGCCGTCCAACAATTCTGCCAACTCCGGGCGCGCAGATGGGCCGTTTGAG
>CAKZVL010000110.1 GCA_937922155.1 uncultured Paracoccaceae bacterium
TGTCATGCGCAGTGACCCGCGCCTTTTTCAGATCGGCCAGCGCGAGCGCCTTGCCCCCACCGCCGGCGCAATAGTCTAAGACACGTGCGCCGGCGGCCAAATCTAGCTGGGTCATGGCGATTTGGGATGCGGCATCTTGAAGTTCGAACCAACCGTTTGCAAAGGCGCTTGACTGTGCCAAGCGGCGTGGGTTTTTGGTGACGATGGCGGCTGTGTCGCAGGTGGGGTGCGGGGTTGCGTCGATGTCGTCTTGGGCCAAGGCTGCGATGACCTGTTCGCGCGTTGCGTTTTGGGTCGCAACTCGAATCGTGACAGGCCCGCGTTCTTGCGCCGCTTTTGCCGCTGGAATTGCAGCCTGCCCCAAGCTGTCACACCATAGGGGCCATAGATCATCGGGCAGGTTTGCGGATTGCGCATCGTTTAACGGCACGTCGCGGTGCAGTTGCACTTGTTCATCATCGCTCAGCATCGTGGGGGCGTAGCCGGTGCCAGTAAATATGCTTTGGGCGTCAATTTCGTGATCCCGCAGCAGGCCAAGGATTAGACAACGCCCGGTTTCTGCCCCACCGAGTTGGGCAAGGGATCGTTTCTTGCGCAGCACATCAAAGACATGGTCGCGTACGGCGGCGCGGTCCTTGGACCCGGCAAAGCGGCTGCCGCGCGCCCACGCCAGTAGCGCCTTTTCCGCTGGCGTGCCGTCGAGGATATGATCCAAGACATCAATCGCGGCTTGATAGCGTGCAGCGGGTGTCATGGTGCACCTTGGGTTGCGTTATTATTAGCCAACGCGGTAATTCGGGCTTTCGCGGGTGATTTGCACGTCATGCACATGGCTTTCCTTGAGGCCCGCGCCGGTGATTTTGACAAAGCCAGATTTGGTACGCATGTCTGAGATCGTCGCATTGCCGGTGTAGCCCATGGCGGCGCGAAGGCCGCCAACAAGCTGGTGGATGACCGTTCCGGCGGACCCTTTGTAGGGCACCTGCCCTTCGATCCCTTCGGGGACCAGTTTGTCGCTGGCCGCATCCTTTTGGAAATAGCGATCCGCAGAGCCGCGGGCCATTGCGCCAAGGCTGCCCATACCGCGATAGGATTTATAGGAACGCCCTTGGTACAGAATGACTTCACCCGGGCTTTCGTCTGTGCCGGCAATCATTGACCCGACCATGGCGCAGGACGCACCTGCCGCGATAGCCTTGGCAAAGTCGCCAGAGAATTTGATCCCGCCATCGGCGATGATCGGCACGGCGCCAGCTGCAGAGGCGCTGTCCATGATTGCCGTCAGTTGCGGCACACCAACTCCCGCGACCATGCGCGTGGTGCAGATGGAGCCGGGACCGATGCCGACCTTAACCGCATCCGCGCCTGCGTCGATCAACGCCTTGGTCCCCGCAGCGGTGGCCACGTTCCCGGCGAGCACTTGGATGTTTCCGCCCAAAGCCTTGATCCTGCTCACGGCTTGCGCCACCCCTTCGGAATGGCCGTGGGCCGTATCGACCACGATCAAATCAACGCCCGCGTCGATCAGCGCCTCTGAGCGTTCAAAACCGCTGTCACCGACACCCGTTGCCGCTGCGACGCGCAAACGTCCAAGGTCATCCTTGCACGCTTGCGGGTTCAGCACAGCCTGTTCGCTGTCTTTCAGCGTCAGGAGGCCTGTCAGTTTGCCGTCATCATCTGTGATGAGCAACTTTTCAATGCGGCGGGCCTGCATGAGGGAGCGTGCTTCGTCCAGATCGGCGGGTTCTTTGAGGATTGCCAGATCATTTGACGTCATCATCGCTGACACAGGGGTTTTGTCGTCTTGGGCAAACCGCATGTCGCGGTTTGTGACGATCCCGACGACGCGACCGTTTTCGCCAACCACCGGAAAACCGGTGATGCGATAGCGTTCCATCAGTCCCTTAGCATCCGCCAATGTCTGATCGGGGCTGAGGGTAATGGGATTATAGACCGTGCCAGAGACAAAGCGTTTGACCCGGCGTATTTCGCGAGATTGGTCTTCTGGGTTTAGGTTTTTGTGGACCACTCCCATCCCGCCGGCTTGTGCCATGGCGATGGCCATTCGCGCCTCAGTCACTGTGTCCATTGCAGAGGACAGAACGGGGATATTCATCGCGATGGATTGCGTGACCTTTGTGCGCGTATCCGCCGTTGATGGCAGCACGGCAGAGGCCGCAGGCACGAGTAGAACATCATCAAAGGTCAGGGCCTCGCGAATCTCCATTTCAATCTCCTTGGAGGGCATCGTTTGGCACGTCGCTATTTCATGGATTATCGGTCGGGGAAAGGCCTAATGCTGATATCTGCGCTTGGCATTTTCGCGGGCAAGCCTCACGATGAGGTATGAGCATTCCTCCGTCCAACACTGACGCGCTGCCCTCTGCGCGGCAACGCGTTTTCCGGTCCGCCCTGCGGCTGTTGGTTGTGTTCGCGGTCGTGGTCCTTGGAAAACTGGGATTTGACTGGCTGATCACACGGATCGATTTGCTGGAGACGGATGAAGCGGCGCGTGCGATGACCGGCCTGATTGCGACCGCGCTTATTGTTTATGCGGTCTTGATCGCCATTCCATTTATGCCCGGCATTGAGATCGGGATCGCGCTTTTGCTTCTGCAAGGGGCCGCAGGCGCGCCTTTTGTCTATCTGGCAACAGTAATTGGCCTTGGCCTTGCCTTTGCGGTTGGTCATCTTGTGACCCATGATTGGTTGATTGTGATCTTTCGCGATTTAAAGATGCGGCGCGCCCAAGACATTGTGACGCAAGTCAAGCTTGGCGACCGAAGCGCCCGCCTTGAGACGTTGACGGGGCGATTGCCAAAATGGCTGTCCAAGCCATTGATCGCGTATCGATATGTCTGTCTTGGCCTGCTGATCAATCTGCCGGGAAACGCCATTATCGGTGGCGGTGGCGGGATCATGTTGATGGCGGGCCTAACGCGCTTGTTTCATCCCGGCTGGATGATCGCGACCATATTGCTCGCAGTTTTGCCGATCCCATTGTTTGTCTGGATGGGCGGCGGCGCCTTTTTCAGCTAGCCAACATGCCGCTTACATAATGATTATGACGGGTTCTGACCTTACTTTGCCCGGCGGCGTAGGTATTGTGGAGGAAACGCAAGATAGGGTGCCCCATGTCCAATGATCCTTTGGTGATTTTTACCCCCTCGGGCAAGCGCGGGAATTTCCCTATTGGGACCCCGATTTTGACGGCGGCCCGTCAGTTGGGCGTTGATCTGGACAGTGTGTGCGGTGGGCGCGGGATTTGTTCGAAATGCCAGATTACCCCCGGTGTCGGCGAATTTCCAAAGCACGGTCTGACGGTGGCTGAGGACGCGCTGAGTCCGTGGAACGAGGTTGAGCAGCGTTATGACGATATTCGCGGATTGACCAAAGGACGCCGTTTGGGATGTCAGGCCAAGGTGCAAGGCGATGTCGTGATTGACGTGCCTGCCACCAGCCAAGTTCACAGGCAGGTGGTGCGCAAGCGCGCGGAGCTGCGCGATATCACCTTGGACCCGACCACGCGGCTTTATTATGTTGAGGTCGAAGAACCCGATATGCACGACCCGTCCGGCGATCTGGAACGGCTGATCAAGGCCCTGCGTGCGGATTGGGACCTGCCCGATCTTGAGGCTGATCTTGGCGTGTTGAAAACGCTGCAACCGACCTTGCGCAAGGGCGAGTGGAAGGTCACTTGCGCGGTTCACATGGGTGATGACACGTTTTCGCCGCGCATCATGCAGATTTGGCCGGGCTATTATGACGGGTCAATTTATGGGCTGGCTGTCGATCTAGGGTCCACCACCATCGCGGCGCATTTGTGTGATTTGCAATCGGGGGAGGTTGTTGCGTCATCTGGTGTGATGAACCCGCAGATCCGCTTTGGCGAAGATTTGATGAGCCGGGTCAGCTATGGGATGATGAATGCCTCTGGCGCGGATGAGATGACGGTTGCCGTGCGTGAGGGGATGAACGGTCTTTTTACGCAGATCGCGGCGGAGGCGAATATCGACCGCAACCTAATCGTGGATGTGGTGTTTGTGTGCAATCCTGTGATGCACCATCTGTTTTTGGGGATTGATCCGTTTGAGCTGGGCCAAGCACCCTTTGCCCTTGCCACGTCAGAGGCGATTGCGATGCGCGCGATTGAGCTGGAGCTGAACCTGCATCCTGCTGCGCGGGTTTATATCCTGCCATGTATTGCGGGCCACGTCGGTGCGGATGCGGCGGCTGTTGCCTTGTCCGAGGCGCCGGATAAGTCCGAAGACCTTGTGCTGGTAGTAGATGTGGGCACGAATGCGGAAATCCTGCTGGGTAATAAGGACAAGGTTTTGGCCTGTTCATCGCCCACTGGACCTGCCTTTGAAGGGGCGCAGATCAGCAGCGGGCAGCGGGCCGCCCCCGGTGCGATTGAACGTGTCGAGATTGATCCGGTGAGCAAGACGCCCAAATTCAAAGTGATCGGGTCTGACCTGTGGTCTGATGATCCGGCCTTTGCGGCGGAAACAGCGACGACGGGTGTGACGGGCATTTGTGGATCTGGCATTATTGAAATGGTCGCGGAAATGCGCATGACGGGGATTGTGGATGCGCCGGGTTTAATCGGCTCACCCGAACAGACCGGGTCGCCGAATTGTTTTCTGGATGGGCGCACCTATAGCTATCTGGTCTATGATGGCACCGCTGATGGCGGGCCGCTGATTACCGTGACGAACCGCGACATCCGCGAAATTCAGATGGCGAAAGCCGCGCTTTATTCCGGGGCGCGGTTGCTGATGGATAAGTTTGGCGTGGATAGCGTCGACCGGGTTGTGCTGGCCGGGGCGTTTGGGGCGCATATTTCAACCAAGCACGCGATGGTTTTGGGGATGATCCCTGATGCGCCGCTGGACAAGGTGACGTCGGCGGGGAACGCGGCAGGCACGGGCGCGCGGATTGCGTTGTTGAACCGTGCCGCGCGGGGCGAGATTGAAGAGACTGTGCAAAACATCCACAAGATTGAAACGGCCATTGAGCCGCGGTTTCAGGAACATTTTGTCAACGCCTCTGCGATGCCGAATTCGGTGGAACCATTTCCCATTCTGCGCAGCATCGTGGATTTGCCAGAGGTCAATCACAACACCGGCGGCGGTGGCACTGAGGGTGGCGGACGTCGACGCAGACGACGCGGCTGACCCCACAAAATGAAACAATCGCCTTGATGTTCCCCTACCATAAGGTCAAGACCCTGCCGTAGAGATCGCAAAAGCTGAGCAGGGAACGAACAAGACTATGGTTGCACTTTCGCCTAAAAAAATTCTGTCCGAACTGGGGTTGGTTGTTTCAAAGGCGGCCCCTGCCGGGCGCTCACTTTCTGTCAAAGCGTCGCCCTCGAAGGGATGGTTGGTTGAACTTGTCGGGCCATCGGGTGTTGGCAAAACGACGCTGCGTGATGAGGTAACCGCTGGATTGAAAGACGATTGGTTTTTTGAACATCACGCCAAAGGAATGCTTGGCCAGGTCCAAGAAGACGCGGCAATGGCGGCCTATCTGAAACCAATGCTAGCGAACCGTCTTAAGATGCTTCAGGGTTTGGACATACCGTTGGAACGTATGGCGGAAATCTCACAGCGGGCTTGCGAGGTTGTGCGCCTTGGCCTTGTCACTAAGTCTGGGCAAGTGCCGCGCGGGTTTGTGATGGATGACGGCATTTTGCATTTTTTCGCAGAACAAATTCTTGCGCAAAAGCCAAAGGCGGCACAGCCATTTTTGGAACAGACGGCTTTTGTCTTCCTCCTCCCCCAAGCGGCGGATGAAGAGGAAGCCAAACGACAGCTAGAGGTTTATCGTGCGCTGCGCGACTATGTTCAGGGCCTTGGTAAACCCATGATCGTGCTTGACCCGCAAGATCGGGAAGGGAATCCGGGGCGGGTTTTGTCGTTTATCAGGAACGATGTTCTGGGGGCATAGAGCGGCGTAAGCTAGGCCATCGGTTTTTCGATTTGCCAGACTGGTTGTTTTGTCCCGTTTGCGATCAACAATGGGCCAAAAATGGGCGCAATTGATGCGTATTCAGCTGTTAACCCACCGCGGCCGTTGGCGTTTCTATTGACACCGAATGTCGTTTTGGACCATTAGCACGCCTTGAAACCAAACCCTAAACTATCGGAAATGTGAGTTCATATGCCTATCGTAAAAGCCGCAGGAAAGAGAATTTTCTTTGCCCATATTCCGAAGACTGGGGGCTCTAGCCTAGAGAAATATTTGGTTGATCGTTTTGGTCAAGAGCTGGCCATGCGGTGGCGTGAGGATGAAAAACAGCGCGGCATTATCAGCCCGTCCCATCACCTATCAGCGGACGATCTATTGGATGTTCTGGAATTTGATCTGGATGCCTATTTTGCTGTTGTGCGCAATCCGTTCAAGCGCACGATCAGCCAGTTTAAGTTCCAAACGGGCCACGGCAATTCCATCCCTAGTAAGTTTGGGTTTTCCACATGGTTGCGGATCATGATGCGCTGCGTTGAGATCGACAAGCGTGTGTATCGCAATCACATCCGCACGCAGGACGAAATGACACCCAAGGATTCCGTGATCTTTAAGATGGAAGATGGGTTTGCACCTGTCATCGCTTGGCTGGATGAAATCACTGGAACGACGTCAGATTTGGAAGTGGGTCATCACCTTAAGTCTGTTGAAATTCCCGTGAAAATCCATCGTTCCGATGTTGAGCTGATTCAGAAATTCTATGCCGTTGATTATGAAAAATTCGGCTATGAATTTGAGGATCTTTCAAAATACGAAGAAGACAAGTTTGCACCACTGCGCAATGTGGTTGGGTGGATCTTGGGGACGATTGTTGTTTATCGCCAGCGTCGTAAGTGGCTACGCTAGGGCTGCCGACGGCGCGCTAACGGGCGCATGACATCCCCACAATTACATCCTGTCACCAGAGTACCCTGTTGACAGCATTCGCTGTCGCCAATACCCAAATGCCCAGTGCGGGTATGGTGAAAAGGTATCACGAAAGCTTCCCAAGCTTCAGTTACGGGTTCGATTCCCGTTACCCGCTCCATCCATCAACAAAATAATGGGCCGACAATGTCTGACATCAAACGCATCGATACCAACCAACGCATGAGCCAAGCGGTGATCCACAATGGTGTGGCCTATTTGGCCGGGCAAGTGGGCGCAGAAGGCGAAAGCGTTACTGCGCAGACAGAGGCCGTGCTGGCGAAAGTGGACGAGGTTTTGGCCAAAGCGGGAACTGACAAAACCCGCCTGTTGACCGCGCAAATTTGGGTTGCCAACATTGCCACCGACTTTGCCGATATGAATGCGGTTTGGGATGCCTGGGTGCCACAGGGCTGCGCGCCTGCCCGCTGGACAGGTGAAGCAAAGCTTGCAACGCCCGGTTTTCAAGTGGAAATCATCGTTACAGCCGCGTTGTGACACCGTATCTAACACCTTTGACCGGCGACGCCCTGCGCGACGCTGGTGTTCCTGCACCTTGGACCTATGGGATCAAGGATCGGGTACGTTTTGGGGAATTGGATGCGCTGAACCATGTGAACAACGTGGTTTACCTGCGCTGGTACGAGACCCTGCGCGTTCAATATATGGAAGATTACGAAGTTATTGATCTGGCGGGGCCGGATCCGAAATTCGTCGTCAAATCCGTCAGCGTTGATTACCGCGCGGAGGTGCAACGCGGCGCGGATTACATCAATGTGGGGCGCACTGTGTCGATGCGCAACACCAGTTTTGCCATGGAATACGCCACGTTCGTGGATGGGATTATCACGACGACGGGGACCTGTGTCGCTGTCGTGCTGAACGCTGATAATTCGAAGCGACCGCTAACCGATACCCTGCGCCAGCGGTTTATTGAGCGGGATGCGACGCAGCAGGTTTAGTAGAGCAGCCTAACGTCAGATCAGTTTGGGCCAAATCGACAATAGCAGTGGTCAGTCGATCAGGCAGTCGATCCGTGGGATGGCGATTGGAGCACTTGTTTCTGGGTGCTTTATTGCGGCAAAGTTATAGCTAGGGTTTCTATCGCTTGCGCGAGTTGCCAAGCAGCCTCCCCGCCGGGACGGGTCGGCTGTCAGACCGGTGCCTGCGGCTTAATTCCGGTCTGGAAGAGCGTCGATTAAAGACCGTTATCGCGCAAGAATCCAACCAGACTGGCAGTTGATCCGTCTTTGCCAGAGGCATCGGCGCCTTCGACGATGGGCTGCAATGCGGTCGCCAATTCTTTGCCAAGTTCGACGCCCCATTGATCGTAGGAATTGATGCCCAAAACTGCGCCCTCAACGAACACCCGATGTTCATAAAGCGCGATGAGCTGGCCAAAGACGAAGGGCGTAAGCTGTGGATAGGCGATGGTGACGGAGGGGCGGTTGCCGGGAAAGACGCGGTGGCGCGCTTGACGTTCCAATTCTGCGCCTTCGAATTTGTCGGCGACTTTGCCCCGCGCCTCGTCCAGGTCGCGGCCTTTCATCAATGCCTCTGACTGGGCAAGGCAGTTGGCCACCAATAGCTGGTGCTGGTGGTGCAGATCATCCTCGTGCCCGCGGGCTGCGATCAGAAATTCACAAGGGATCACGCGGGTGCCTTGGTGGATCAACTGGTAAAACGCGTGCTGTCCGTTGGTGCCGGGTTCGCCCCAGACAACGGGACCTGATGGCAGGTCAAGATCGGCGCCATCCATGCTGACGCCCTTGCCGTTGCTTTCCATCTCCAACTGTTGAAGATAGGCTGGTAAGCGACTGAGATTGTTGTCATAAGGCAGAACCGCGCGGGTGGCATGGCCGCAGATTTGGTTATGCCAGATGCCGACCAGCGCCAACAATGCGGGCATGTTTTCATGCCACTCAGCCGCACAGAAATGCCGGTCCATCGCCTGCCCGCCTTGCAAGAACGCGCGGAAGGCGTCTGGGCCAACGGCGATCATGAGCGACAGGCCAATCGGCCCCCACATGGAATAGCGCCCGCCGACCCAATCCTCGAACCCGAACACGAGGTCGGGTGCGATGCCGAAATCGGCTGTTTTGTCTTCTGCGGTGGATAGGGCGGCGAATTGCGCGCCCGGTTTACGGACGCTTTCGCCCATCCAAGCCATGGCGGTGCGCGCGTTGGTCATGGTTTCGATGGTGGTAAAGGTTTTGGAGGCGACAATGACCAGCGTGGTCGCTGGATCGCAGGCCCGCAGGGTTTGCGCGATGTCGGCGGGGTCGACGTTGGACACGAAGTGACAGCGTGGGCCGTCGTGGTACGGTGCCAGCGCCTTGACCGCCATGGCAGGGCCAAGGTCAGAGCCCCCGATGCCGATATTGATCACATCTATGATCTGGCCACCCTGCCCTTTGAACGCGCCGCTGCGCACTTCATCGGCAAAAGATTCCATCGATTTGAGCGTGTTGCGGACGCCGGGCATGACGTCTTTGTCATCGACCACAACTGGGTCGCCATCAAGGTTGCGCAGGGCTGTGTGCAGGACGGCGCGGCCTTCCATTTCATTGATGGGGGCACCGGAAAACATAGCGTCACGTTTTTGCGCAACCCCTGTGTCGTCCAGCAGTTTGATCAGTAGATCACGTGCAGTGGTGTCGATATTAGTCTTGGCATAATCAAAGCGAACATCACCCGCTAGGGTGCTGAAATCAGCTGCCCTTTCGCCATCGACCAGCGTTTCGAAACGGCGGGATTTGGTTGCCTCAAAATGCGATTTTAGATCAGCCCACATAGTTTAGCTTTCTGCCCAATGGACGGTCGTGCCGGGTAGAATGGCGGCCACTGGCGCCTCTTCCGGGGTGAGGGTTTTTGCACGTTCCAAGGCGGCGCGTTTTTCTGCGCCGATGATCACCAAATGGCGGTTGATCGCGCCCTTGAGGACGTTGGCGGAAAGCGTGATCCGCGGTTCGGGTGCGCCGGGTGCGCGCATGGCAACCAATGTGTCGTTGCCGTGCAAGGCTTCGTCCAGTTTGTCAGCGCCGGGAAAGATCGACGCGGTGTGCATATCCGCACCCATCCCCAGAAGCATGACAGAGATCGGCAAAACTGGTTCGAGAGTCGATTGCAGATCAGCAAGCTTTTCCTCGGGCGTATCGGCGTCGGCATAAAGCGGGACATAGACCGCCTTGGCCGCTTGATCGGTCAGCAGACGTTCGCGCAGAAGGCGTGTGTTGGACCGGTCGGAGGTTTCGGGCACCCAGCGTTCATCGGTCAGCATGACGTGGACGCGGCCCCAATCGAGTTTGGCCGCGCATAGATTGTCAAAGATCGGACCCGGTGTCGTACCTCCGGGCACGGCGAGGGAGGCGTGATCATGGGTGAGCAGCGTATTTTCGAGCTCACTGGCGATCATGTCCGCCAGATCGATCATCATCATTTCACTATCGGGATATTCGACAAGTTTCATCTTCTTCCCCTTACGCTTTGATATTGCGCCATTTTCTATTTTCACGATGCAAGAGCATCATGGCATCTTCTGGCCCGCTTGAACCGGGTTCGTAAATCTTTGGCACATCGTTGCGCGCTTCCCAGCCTTGAATGATCGGGTCGGTCCAGCCCCAAGCTGCCTCAACCTCATCGCCGCGCATGAACAGGGTTTGATTGCCCCGGATCACATCCATGATCAAGCGTTCATAGGCGTCGGTCACTTCGATGTCGGTGTCGCCCAAGGCTTCTGCGAATGTCATATCAAGGGGCACGTCCACAAGGCGCATACCACCGGGACCCGGTTCTTTGATCGTGACTTGCAGATCCATCCCTTCGTTGGGTTGGAGCCGGATAGAGAGGGTGTTTTGGTGGGACGTATCGTCGTCTTCGAAGATGGAGTGACCTAGTTCTTTGAACACGACCGTGATTTCAGAACTGCGCGCCTTGAGCATTTTACCAGTGCGCAGATAGAACGGCACGCCGGACCAGCGCCAATTTGCGATCTCGCACCGCATTGCGATAAAGCTTTCGGTGAAGCTGCGCGGGTTTTCGGCGTCTTCGCGGTAGGACTGCGTGTCCTTGCCCGCGTCATACTGGCCCCGCACGATGTGGTGCGGTTCAACCTGTTGGAGGGCGCGGATGACCTTTAGCTTTTCATCGCGCACTTCATCGGCGCCAAATTTGCTGGGCGGTTCCATCGCGATCAGGCACAGCAATTGCATCAAATGGTTTTGCACCATGTCGCGCATTGCGCCGGAACGATCATAGTAAGCGCCGCGCCCACCGACGCTGACGGTTTCAGCCACTGTAATCTGGATGTGATCGACGTAGTGGTTGTTCCAAAGCGGTTCGAACAAAATGTTACCAAAGCGTACGGCCATCAAGTTTTGCACAGTCTCTTTGCCAAGGTAGTGGTCGATCCGGTAGATTTGGCTTTCGTCGAAATGCTGTGCCAGCGTGGCGTTCAGTTCTTTGGCGCTGTCCAAATCGCGGCCGAATGGTTTTTCCACCACGATACGGCTTTTAGGGCCAGCGATGCCGTGCGTGTGCAAGCGTTCGGCCAGATCACCGAATAAGGACGGGGCGACAGAGAAATAGAAGGCGCGCACGACATCTGTTCTGCTAAGTGCGGCGAGTTCTTTCCAGCCACCATCCCCCTTGGCGTCGACGGGGACGTATTCCAGTTGCGCAAGAAAGGCGTCGAGTTTTTTGGTTTCTGCCTTTTCATCGCCGCCAAATTCGTCAATCGCCGCGCGCACCATGTCGCGATAGCCAGCGGAATTCAGATCGGAGCGCGCCGCACCGATAACGCGGCTGTCGGCGGGCATTTGACCGGATAGAAAGCGGCGAAATAGTCCGGGCAGGATTTTGCGGCGGGCCAAATCACCCGTCCCGCCAAAGATCACCAGATCAAATGTGTTTACCGGAATGACTCTTGCGACCATGTTATGCCCCTATTTCACTGACTTCGTTAGCGCTAACGCCGCCTATCTAACAGGTTATGGTCAATAGTCTAGCGCTGCAAAGCTCAATGTTTACGCGTCTAGTTCAGCATCCCAGTATAGGAAATCCATCCAGCTTTCATGAAGGTGGTTCGGCGGAAACTTGCGCCCTTTGTTCATCAGCTCTGACGCGGACGGCTGGCCGGGGAATTTGCGCAGGTTCATTGAGGTTTGGCGCAATAATTTGCTGCCTTTCTTGAGATTACAGGGCGAACAGGCCGCGACCACGTTTTCCCAAGATGTGATTCCACCTGCAGCGCGCGGCACCACGTGATCAAACGTCAGCTCACCACGGCCACCACAGTATTGACAGCAAAATTCATCTCGCAGAAATAAATTAAAGCGCGTGAAGGCCACGCGCTTTTGAGGTTTTACGTAGTCTTTGAGGACGACGACGGAGGGGATTTTGATCGTGGTACTGGGGCTGTGCACGACCTCATCATATTCGCTGACGATGTCCACCCGATCGAGCCAAGCCGCCTTGACCGCGTCCTGCCATGGCCAAAGCGATAGCGGGTAGTAAGACAGCGGTCGATAATCCGCATTCAGCACTAAAGCGGGGAAGTGTTTGAGTGCGCCGGGTTCGCGCACGAAGTCTGTCCGAAAGTCACCGTCCATCGTTTTCAATACCCTTATCCGCCGCCTGTTTGCGACCAATGGGGGAGCGAGCCCCCGGGCCGCGTTACGCTGGACTATATCTTGTGTATCGCAAAGGGCAATTGCCAAGTTTGTCCTAGATGTCGCATGCAGTTTTGGGGCAGAGCAGACCCTACCCCATCCCCAGCCGATCCCGCATGAATGCGAGCGCCACTTGCAGCCCGTCGGGCGCGATGCCGTGGGCGGTGCCTTTCATGATGTGGGCGTAAACCTCGCTCCACCCGGCTTCCTCCAGCGCTTTGGCGGCTTCAGGCAAGGATTGCGGCGGCACCACGTCGTCTTGGTCGCCGTGGATCAGCAGGACGGGCGGTTTGCATTGCACTTCGTCGGCCAGCAGTTCGGGTTCTAGCAAACGGCCCGAAAACGCGACAAGGCCTGCAACCGGGTCTTCGCGTCGTGGCAGGACGTGCAGGCCCATCATCGTTCCTTGCGAGAAGCCGACCACGAACACCTGTTCGGGCAGCAAGTCTTCGTCGACCATCACGCCGTCTAGGAACGCGTTTAAATCGGCGGAGGCGTTGCGCAAGCCCTCTGCCGCGGCTTCCTCAGACGATCCATCGATCCATGGGATTGGGAACCACTGAAAGCCCATGGGCGCGCCTGCGCAGGCTTCGGGTGCGTCGGGGGCGAGGAACAGCGTATCAGGCATATGTTCGGCCAAAGGATCGGCCAGACCTAGCAGGTCAGCGCCGTTTGCGCCATAGCCGTGTAGGAAGATGACACAGGACTGAAGCTCCCCCGAGAGCGGTTCGTTGCGGCCAGCGGTAAGCGCTCTGGTCATGATAATTCTCCGATTTTTATGGATGCGTAGCGGGCAATGGGGAAAGGTGCAATCATCGCACGCCTTCGCGGGATTTGAGCTGCGCGTAATAGGCCCAAAGCGCACGCGCCGCGATGGAGCGCCAAGGCGACCACGCGACGGCCATTTCTCGCAGGGCTTTGTCTGTGGGACGCTCTGACAGATCAAAGAGGACCTTGGCCCCTTCTTGCAGGGCGAGGTCACCGGGGGCGAAGACATCGGCGCGGCCGAGCGAGAACATCGCGTAGATTTCGGCCGTCCAGACACCGATCCCGGTGACGGCGGTGAGGGTTTTGATCACGTCTGCGTTCGGGGCGTCGCGCAGGGCGTCAAAGTCGATTTGGGCTGCGGCCAAGGCTTTGGCATAGCGCGCCTTTTGTCGGCTAAGGCCAAGGGCGCGCAGATCGTCGTCGCTGGTTTTGGCGACGGCCTGCACGCTGGTCATGCCAGCGGTTTCAAGCCGCCCCCAGATCGCATTGGCAGAGGCGACGCTGACCTGTTGGCTGGTGATCGCGCTGAGCAATTGGGCAAATCCGTCAGGCTTGCGTCGCAAGGGAAGCGGGCCGCATTGGTCGATGATGGGGGCAAAGCGTGGTTCGGTTTTGGCAAGCCACGCGCTGCCTTCGGCGATGCAGTCTGGCGTTTGAATGATCCGCCCGATCATAGGGCCTTGATCCAGTTCAACGCCGCTTCGACGGTTTTGAACCGGGTGGCGAGCGGCATTTTAGGGCGGCGGATCATAAGGACGGGGATTTCAAGATCGCGCGCGGCCTCAAGTTTGCTATAGCTTGCGGTGCCGCCTGCGTTTTTGACGACCATCCAATCGATGCCAAGTTGGGCAAAGATTTCGCGCTCCCGTTCCACCCGGTATGGCGGACGCCCGATGAGGAATTCGCCACCCTCAAACGGAAACGGCGCTGTCGGTGGGTCGATCTGGCGGCAGATAACGCGGCATCCTTCAAGGTTTTTGAATTGTTCCAGCGTTTGCCGTCCGGTGCCCAGAAACACAGTGCTGCCCATTTCGATGTGCTGGGCGGCGTCTTTTTCTGCGTCGATCATCGTCCAGTTGTCGCCATCCTTGGGGGTCCATTCGGGGCGCAAGAGGTGCGCGTATGGCAGGCCTAGGTCGGCAGATATTGTTGCGGTTCTGTCAGTAATGCGGGCAGCAAAGGGATGTGTTGCGTCCAAAATGGCAGTGATGTTTTTGTGTTTGACGTAGTTGCGAAACCCCTCTGCCCCACCAAAGCCACCGACCCGTGTGGGCAAGGCCATGGGCACCGGTGTGCGCGTGACACCTGCAAGGGACAGCGTTGCACGGATGCCGGATTTTGCCACTAATTCCGCGAGGAGCTTTGCCTCTGCCGTGCCGCCAAGGATAAGAAGGGTCATGGGGTCGCCTGCGCAAGAATGGTTCCGGCACGGTCGATCACGACCACATCCACCGCGATATCGGGACCTGCGGCCTTTTGTGCGGTTTGGCGAGCGCGATCTGCCACGGCTGCGGCCATGGGGTCGCCTGCGATTTCATACGCTTGCAATGCTGTATTCGCATCCCTTAGCCGCGCATCTCCCACCATTGTGGCAAGGCGCGCGAAATCCACCTGCGAACGGGAGGAATGAAGGTCCACTGCCCCTTGTGCCAGTTTTGTCATTTTGCCGATTCCTCCACCAATCGTGATCCGAGGAATCGGATGTTTCGCGAGATATTTCAACAGCCCACCTGCAAAATCGCCCATATCTAGCATACCGTGATCTGGAAGACTCATAAGCGATTGCACGACCTTTTCGCTTGTTGCGCCGGTGCAGCCTGCCACATGGGTCAGACCATCCGCGCGCGCCACGTCAATGCCGCGATGGATCGAGGCGATCCAAGCCGCGCAGGAGAACGGGCGCACAACGCCCGTGGTGCCAAGGATTGACAAGCCGCCCTCGATCCCGAGGCGGGGGTTCCACGTCTTTTTCGCGATGTCCTGACCACCGGGAATTGACACGGTGATTTCTACATTGACGGGTTGTGCGTATTTTGCAGCCATGTCCGCGACGACAGAGTGCATCATCTGGCGTGGAACAGGGTTGATCGCAGGTTCCCCCACCGCGATGGGCAGGCCTGACATGGTCACGGTGCCAACCCCATCGCCCGCCTTGAAAGACACGCCCTGCCCGGCAGCACGCACCCGCGCGATGATCAGCGCGCCGTGCGTCACGTCCGGGTCGTCGCCTGCGTCTTTGGTGATGCCCACCTCGGCCCAGCCATCGCCAGAGGCGTGATGAGCCAGCGGAAACACCGGGGTTTCCCCCCGTGGCAGAACAATCCCAACCTCGCTCGGGAACGCCCCGCCCCATAGCTGCATGAGCGCGGCTTTGGTCGCGGCGGTCGCGCAGGCACCTGTGGTCCAACCACGGCGCAACTCTCCCTCAGGTTTTCTTGTCATTGGTCAGACGATAGAAGGCCGTGGATTTGACGGCAACGCCAAACATTATGTCGCTTGGCATCTTTTCGTTTGTCCCAGAAGCGGGCATAAAGAGGTCATGACGCACTTGCCTGATCATAATTGGCCGCAGATGGAGCCCGGATGGGTCTGGCTTTGTGGGGCTGGCCCCGGCGATCCGGGGCTGTTGACGTTGCATGCGTTGAACGCGCTGCGTCAGGCGGATGTGGTGATCTATGACGCGCTTGTCCAAGAGGCGATTTTGGATTGGGCCCCGCAAGCAGAACATATTTATGCAGGCAAACGCGGTGGCAAGCCAAGCACGAAACAGCGTGATATTTCCTTGCGTTTGGTCGATCTGTCGCGGGCGGGGAAGCGGGTTTTGCGCCTGAAAGGTGGCGATCCTTTCGTGTTTGGCCGCGGCGGGGAAGAGGCGCAAACATTGGTGCAACATGGTGTGCCGATCCGCATTATCCCCGGCATTAGCGCAGGTATCGGAGGGCTGGCCTATGCCGGTATTCCAGTCACGCACCGCGATGTGAACCAATCGGTGACATTTGTGACGGGCCATGATCAATCGGGCAACACGCCCGGCTCATTGGATTGGCAAGCGATTTCAAAAGGATCACAGGTGATCGTGATCTATATGGGGATGAAGCATATCGCCCAGATAAGCGCGAAATTGCTGGAGGCGGGACGCCCTGCATCCGAACCTGTGGCCGTTGTGACAACCGCGACGACGCAAGATCAAAAAGTGCTCGAAAGCACGCTTGGCACGCTGGTTGCAGATATCGAAGCCGCGGGGCTGGAACCACCCGCGATCATTTGCGTTGGGCGGTCCGTTTTGATGCGCCAAGTGTTGGATTGGCAATCTATGGCCGCAGGGGCGGTCCCCCGCGACCTTGATCCGCTTGGCAGAGGTCGCCCGGCCGAAAGCGCATGAGCTTTATCATTGCCGCGCCCAGTTCCGGCTGTGGCAAGACAACGATCACCCTTGGCCTATTGCGCGCGCTGTCGCGGCGTGGGTTTGATGTGAAAGGCGCAAAGTCTGGGCCCGATTATATTGATCCGCAATTCCACCAAGCGGCCTGCGGTACACCTTGCCTGAACTTGGATGCGTGGGCGATGGAGCGAGCCCAAATCCTCGACCTTGCCGCGCGTCCGGGATTGACCATTGTCGAAGGCGCGATGGGCCTGTTTGACGGCGCACCACCCGACGGACGCGGCAGCACTGCGCAGTTGGCCCGTGTTCTGGAGTTGCCCGTGGTGTTGGTGGTCGATGCCGGTGCGATGGCACAATCGGTGGCTGCTTTGGTCATGGGCTTTCAAACCTTTGATCCCGACATCACGCTCGCTGGGGTGATCCTGAACCGCGTCGGATCGCCCCGGCACGAGGCGATGTTGCGCGCCGCCCTTGCGCCGCTTGGGTTGCCGGTCCTTGGCGTGGTGTCGCGTGACGAGACTATTGCCCGCCCCTCGCGCCATCTGGGATTGGTGCAGGCGGGCGAGATGCCCGACCTTGAGCGTTTCTTGAACGCAGCCGCAGATGTGATGGAAGCAAGCCTTGATCTGAACGCGCTCACCGCGCTGAAAAAAGGCACGCCTGCTGCGCCGCCCACCCGAACCACACATGCACCGCGCACCATCGCGCTGGCCCATGACGCCGCCTTTAGCTTTACTTACGCCCATCACTTGCAGCGCTGGGATCAAACAGGCGTCAAGATAAAACGGTTTTCCCCACTGGCCAATGATCCGGTACCAGATGCGGATGAGGTGATCCTACCCGGCGGCTACCCCGAACTCTACGCAGCCCAGCTTGCCGCCAACACGACCTTCCTCAAAAGCCTGCGCGCCGCTGCAGACCGCACGCCGATCAAGGGGGAATGCGGCGGCTATATGGTGCTGGGTGACGTCCTGACAGACGCCACCGGCACAGAACATAAAATGGCCGGGCTGCTGCCCCTTCACACAAGCTTTGCACAACGCAAATTGCATCTTGGCTATCGCACCTTGACCCACCGGCTTACGGGGCAGACCGACATAAAAGCGCATGAGTTTCACTATGCCAGCACCCTGCGCGCGGACGGCACCCCGCTTTTTGATGCGCGCGACGCACAAGGCACCGACCTTGGCCCGATGGGTTTGATTGAGGGGGCCGTGCAAGGCTCCTTCGCCCATCTGATCGTCTGAACCAGCACTTCTTCTGGCCAGATAAACTGTCCCTACAGGGTCGATCAGCCATTGCGAAGCCCAAATGCGCGGCGTACCAATCATGTCATGAGCAACGATACAATCGCCAAACGCAACGTCGCCGTTCTGGTCGCCGCCCAAGCCATCTTGGGGGCGCAAATGCCGATGATTTTTGTCATTGGCGGATTGGCGGGCGGAATGTTATCGCCCAACCCTTGCCTTGCGACCCTACCCATCAGCTTTATCGTTTTTGGATCAATGACCACAGCGCCGTGGCTGTCCCCCTTGATGCAGCGGCGCGGGCGGCAGTTTGGATTTATCCTTGGCGCGTTGGGCGGGGCCGCTGGCGCGCTGACGGCCGCCTATGGGCTTTATGTAGGTTCGTTTTTCATCCTTTTGGCCGGGTCGTACCTGACGGGCATCTATATGTCGGCACAGGGGTTTTACCGCTTTGCCGCCACAGATATGGCCTCTGAAACCTACCGTCCCAAAGCGATTTCCTATGTGATGGCGGGGGGATTGGTTTCTGCCATTGTTGGGCCGCAGCTGAACAAAGTGGTTCAAGACGCCTTTGTCGTACCCTTCCTTGGCAGTTACTTGGCGGTTGCGGTTCTGAATATCGCAGGCCTGTTTCTGTTCTTTAAACTGACATTGCCCAAGGGCACACGCACGACGCCCGACCCGATCCCCAGCGTGCCTGCCCGCAGCCGAAAAGAGATGTTGCGCGATCCGCGGATCATCGTCGCAATCACCTGCGCGATGGTGTCTTATGCGCTGATGAACCTTGTGATGACCTCGACCCCCTTGGCGGTGGTGGGCTGCGGATTTACCAAGAACAACGCCAATGACATCGTGTCCCTACACGTTTTGGCGATGTTTGTGCCCAGCTTTTTCACAGGCCATTTGATCGCGCGCTTTGGCGTGGAAAAGATCATTGGCGCGGGTCTGATCATCCTCGCCGCCGCTGGCGTAGTGGCCCTGTCAGGGGTGGAGCTTGGCAATTTCTTTATCGCTTTGATCCTGCTCGGCCTGGGGTGGAACTTTGGATTTATCGGGGCCACGACGATGTTGGCGGGATCGCACGCCCCCTCTGAACGCGGGGTGGTGCAGGGGATGAACGACATGATCGTCTTTGGCATGGTGACGCTGGCGTCGCTCGCCTCTGGTGGTTTGATGAATTGTTCAGGTGGCACCGCTGTTGAAGGGTGGAGCGCGGTGAACTACGCGATGGTGCCGTTTTTGGTTCTGGCCGGTGGCGCGTTGATCTGGCTCAACCGTCGGGAAAAGCGTGTGACAGCTTAAGCGGACCAACCGCGCAAGCTGACGGCGGTGAACCGCAGCGGTGACACGTCTAAATCGCCCGCCGCCACACGCGCAGGCGTTGCGATCGCCTGTTGTAAGATCGGGCGCGCCTCGAACCCCACTAGCAAGGCCGGAGCGGCTTTTTTGGACACCATGTTGCGCGCGGATTTGGCCCGTTTCCAACGCGCGAGCGCGCCTTGCGCCAGTGCTGTGACCCCGGCGTGTGAACCATCAAGCAAAGGAATGCGCCCGCGGGCTTCCAATTCGGGCACGGCGCGCAACAATCCTGCAACGCCGCTGGCATAGGCAAAATCCCGCACAACAGGTTCGGATGCCACCCCCAAGAGACGGGCGGATGTCCACATCAGACCACCTGCTGTTGCGTCGATGTAATCGTCCAAATGCGCGTCATCCTCAAACGCATCCTTATAACAATCCCAACGACGCGCTGCGATCAGCTTATCGAGGGTGTCACAGGCGTCTTTGTCCAGAACATCGACCAAGGCATCCACAACCTCATGCTTGCGCGCTTTACCGTCTGCGATCTCTTCCAGCGCGTCGCGCCACCATTGCAGGCGCATTTCTGCGATCATCGGTTCTTGCGTCACCCACGGGGCGCGGGTCACTTCTACATTGAACGCATAAAGCGGGAATAAGATCCGCCGTGCTGCCACGGGGGCTGCCATCGCTGCACGAAACCGCACCGGATCGCCCCTATCAACCAATGCGGCACATGCCTCAACGCTCATGGGATCATCTTGCCCAAAATACTCAAAATCAAACCTTTGCCCCATCGCGCAGAAGTTTCCAATTGATCGCATCCACAAGGGCATCAAAAGACGCATCCACGATATTGGCGCTGACCCCGACGGTGGACCAACGTTGCCCCTGCCCGTCTTCGCTGTCGATGATGACGCGGGTCACGGCTTCGGTCCCGCCATTGGTGATGCGCACTTTGAAATCGACCAGATGCATATCGTCTATGATGTCTTGATAGGGTCCAAGATCCTTGGCCAAGGCACGGCTGAGCGCGTTCACAGGCCCTTGGTCAGAGCCGTCAGGCCCGACGCTTTCACTCACATTCAGCATCCGTTTGCCGTCGACTTTGACGACCACCACAGCCTCTGACAGCGACACGGTTTTGTTACGCTTGTTCTTGCGGCGTTCCACCGTCACGCGGTAGCGTTTGACCTCAAAAAACTGCGGCAATTGCCCCAATTCGTCCCGCGCCAAAAGCTCGAATGAGGCTTGGGCAGTGTCATAGGAATAGCCCTTTGCTTCCTGCTCCTTGATCCGGTCAAGGATGCGGCCCAAGGCGGGATCGCCTTTTGCGACCTTTAGCCCGGCTTGTTCCAGACGTTCGCGCAGGTTGGATTGCCCGGCCTGATTGGACATGGGCACGACGCGGGCGTTGCCCACAAGAGCCGGATCAATATGTTCATAAGTTGTCGGATCCTTCAGGATGGCAGAAGCATGCAAGCCCGCTTTATGGGCAAACGCGCTGGCCCCAACATAAGGCGCTTGTTTGGCAGAGACACGGTTTAAAATGTCATCCAACATCCGGCTGGTTTTGCGCAAACCCTTGAGCGCGTCCAAGCTGACCCCGGTCTCGAAACGGCTGGCAAAGGGTTCTTTCAGCAGCAGCGTCGGGATCAGTGTCGTCAGGTTCGCATTGCCGCAGCGTTCGCCCAGACCATTGAGTGTCCCTTGGATTTGACGCGCGCCCGCCAGCACGGCAGCCAGCGAATTGGCGACCGCATGTTCGGTGTCGTTATGGGTGTGGATACCAAGCTTGTCGCCGGGAATGCCACTGGCGATGACGTCTTTGACAATGGCGCTCACCTCATCGGGGAGCGTGCCACCGTTGGTGTCGCACAGCACAATCCACCGCGCCCCGGCGTTAAGGGCGGTGTGAAGGGCTTTCAGCGCATAATCAGGATCGGCCTTATAGCCGTCAAAAAAATGTTCGGCGTCAAACAATGCCTCCCGCCCCGCGCCAACAAGGTGGTCAAAGGACGCGCTGAGGTTTTCGAGGTTTTCCTCGAGCGAAATGCCAAGCGCGTCGGTCACATGAAACGCGCTCGACTTCCCGACAAGGCAGACAGCGGGCGTATTGGCGTTCATCACCGCCGCCAAGACATCGTCATTTTCAGCCGAACGGCCGGAGCGTTTGGTCATCCCAAAGGCCGTCATCGTGGCGCGCGTTTTGGGCGCGTCATCAAAAAAGGCGCTGTCGGTAGGGTTGGCGCCGGGCCAGCCCCCTTCGATGTAGTCAATGCCAAGCGCGTCGAGCGCACGGGCGATCTGTTGTTTTTCCTCGGTGGAGAATTGGACCCCTTGGGTCTGTTGGCCATCGCGGAGCGTCGTGTCGAAAAGGTTGAGGCGGTCGCGGGTCATAGCAGGCCCTCCAGTTTGGATGGATCGAAGTCGGTCTTTGGCTTCAGTGTTATCGCCTCTTTGGTCATTTGAACCTCGACGCCAGCAGCAACTAGCCCTGACTTCAATTGATCCAGCTTAGTAAAGTCCTTGGTTTCTTGTGCAGCCTTCCGCACCTCCGAAAGTGCCCATTGATACCGTTGAAGATCGAGAACTTCGTAATCATCGTTCGCAAATTTATCTTGATCTTCAATTACATCTTTGGCCCATTCAGACAGCGTACCGCCCTCTGGAAAGAGGCCAAAAAGTTGCATCGCCGCTCTAAGCTCATCATTCTTCCCGTCCTTCGCAAGCTGAGTCATCTCGCTGCGCGCAAGACTCGTGTTTAAGTCATCTGACAAGGCTTCGAGGACTCTTACAGGAACAGATGTAGATTTTGCGTTTCGCGTAATCCAGTACCAAGTTCTAAGCGTCTTCTCCGCCTCCGCCCGCTTCTTCTCCGTCCAATCCATCGGCTTGCGATAATGCGTGGACAGCATCACAAAGCGGATCACCTCGCCCGGCACCCCCTGATCGAGCAGATCGCGCACAGTAAAGAAATTGCCCAAGCTCTTGGACATCTTCTTGCCCTCAACCTGCAACATCTCATTGTGCATCCAGACCTGCGCAAACTCGTGACCACAGCACTTTGATTGCGCGATCTCATTCTCATGATGCGGGAACATCAGATCGTTGCCACCGCCATGGATGTCAAAGCTTTCGCCCAAAAGATCCGCGGCCATGGCAGAACATTCAATATGCCAACCCGGACGACCACGCCCCCACGGGCTGTCCCAACCGGGCAGCTCATCGCTGGAAGGTTTCCACAACACGAAATCCATCGGGTCTTCTTTGAACGGGGCAACTTCGACCCGTGCACCCGCGATCATATCATCGACTGAGCGTCCAGAAAGCTGGCCGTAATCTTCGTAAGCGCGCACACGAAACA
>CAKZVL010000111.1 GCA_937922155.1 uncultured Paracoccaceae bacterium
GTTTTCTGCCCCATTCAGGTCGTCATCATAAGCGTCATCTAGACCATCACCATCGACATCCTCACCGCTTGGCGCGACGTATGCTTGGTTGTACTGGGCCTCAACGTTGTCATTGACGCCACCATCGTCGCTGTCTGTCTCAAGGGCGTTGATGATGCCATCATTATCCGCGTCATCCAACACTTCATATTCAGCGCGCGAGAGTCCAAGCTCGAACCCGTGAACATAGTTCAACGAACTTGTGTCGTTGAACATCACGTAGCGAACTGTGTTCTCTTGCCCGCTCAGCAATTGAACCGGTTCATCCAAGGTCAATGCCTGAGAGGTGTGACCCACAGAGTCATAGACCCCGACGTACTCGCCGTTCACATAGACGGCAAAGTCACCGTAAAAGCCGCCAATCAGGTCAGTTCCGATGCTGCTCAGCGCAAGCTCGCCAGCATCGTCTTCTGCTGTCGTAAACGCAATGTCGATGTAATGACCCGCCGCAAGTGCGTCTTCGGGCGTAGTGTTTGCGACCGGACCTAGATCGAACTGATAGGCATCACCATATTGGTCCGGACGATCTGATATCTGAACATTAAAGTCTGGCCCAAAACGAACCGCAGCGCCTGAGACGACATGATCTGAAACATTGTTTTCAGTCATTCCTCCCGGAAGGCCGCTGGCATCATCGCTAAAGCGGATGCTGTAATCAGGCGTCAGAGCGGTGAACTCTCCCAACTCTCCGGCCAGAATTTCGTTCACATCCAAGATACCATCATTGTCGTCATCAATATCGATTGTGTTCGCCACACCGTCGCCATCGGTGTCATAGTCGACCGTTTGCGTGACGGTTGATGTTACTTCAGGTGCATGGTCTGCATCACTTTGAACGGCGGTCAAGTCCGCGCCCTGATTGATCGCGCTGGTGGGTTCAATACTCCACGTGCCGTCAGCTTGCACGATGGCCGTGCCAACTTCGTTTTCATCTGCGTCCGAAAGGGTGATTGTCGCACCCACAACACCTGTGCCTGTGATCGGCGCATTCGCGTCAAGGATCAATGGATCAATGGAAAGCGGCAATTCATCTGCGCCAGCTTCACCCTGGAAAGCGTCAGGCGTTCCGTCCTCATCAGTATCAGCTGGCGTCAGGCCCACAGAATTCGCAGCACCTGTCAGATCATCATCATAGGCGTCGTTCAGACCGTCACCATCAACGTCAACAGGGTTCCCTTCTACATCCAGCAATGGTGCAACATAGGCTTGGTCATATTGTGCTTCAGCGTTGTCATCGATGCCACCGTCGTCTGCATCGGTATCTAGGCTGTAGTCCGTCAATTCAAAATCTGCGCGCTGAAAGTTCCAGCCAAAGCTGTCAAACATGAATGCCGGGTTTGAATCGGTGCCGGTGTAGTTGTAAGGCACGAACTGCACGGTGTGTTCGGAATTGTTGCCAAGCTCAAAAGGTCCATTGGGGATTTCATAGTTCACACCATTGGCTGTGATCTCGATTTCCCCGATGATTTCACCGTCCAGAACAATTGCTGCGTTCCCTCTGAACGCCCCGTTACGTGGTTCAAAGCCTTGCAATGCAAGAACACGGTCCGGGTTATCGGTGGTCGTAAAGTTCATCTCGACATAGGCACCGGCGTCGATCGCATCCTGGGCGGAGGCAAAGCTCATATTTTCTGCCGGCACATCGGTCGCAAGATGGCTGCCACCCGCGCCCTGCGTCGCACCAAGGCCAGGACCGTAGGAAATAACCGATCCCGGATCGGTGACGACGTCGCCTTCAATGTTGTTTAACTCAAGGCCGCCCGGAAACGGAAACGCCTGATCAAACATTGGGTTCGTGGTGAAATTATTGTGGTCAAAGAACAGATGCGGGAAACCAGCCGGTGCGCCTGCATCCAGCGGTGGTTCACCGAATTCACCCAACGTGATGGCTTGGTCGTTCACATCCAGGATGCCGTCGTTATCGTCATCGATATCCACCAAATTGCCACCACTGTCACCATCGGTGTCATAGTCGATTGTCTGGGTGACGGTTGATGTTTCTTCAGGTGCATGGACTGCATCACTTTGCACAGCGGTCAGCGCGGCACCTTGATTGATCGCGCTTGTGGGTTCAATGCTCCACGTGCCGTCAGCTTGCACGATGGCCGTGCCAAGTTCGTTTTCATCTGCGTCCGTTAGGGTGATTGTCGCACCCACAACACCTGTGCCCGTGACAGGCGCGTTCGCATCAAGGATCAGCGCATCCATTGAAATTGGCAATGCATCTGCGTCCGGCTCACCCTGATAAACGTCGGATGTGCCGTTGCCGTCTGTATCTGCTGGCACCAAGCCCACGGAATTTGCGGCACCTGTCAGATCGTCATCATAGGCGTCATCCAGACCGTCGCCATCAACATCCTCGCCGCTTGGCGCGACGTATGTCTGGCCATATTGCGCTTCGATATTGTCGCTCAGGCCACCGTCGTCGCTGTCGGTATCAAGCGCGTTGACGATGCCGTCGTTGTCATTGTCGTGGCCGGATGTTTCGATGACCTGCAAATTGTCAAAGCCCACGAAACCAGTGGTCGCTTGCTCTGGTACGTCAATGCGCACGCTTAGGCCCGCTGCAATTTGATCTTCGGTCAGTTCAGCATCGATGCCATAAGGCGTCCAGCCAATAACAGGCTCCGCAAGCGGGGTACCCGTCAATTCTCCGATAACCTCTGATCCAGACATTAAGGTGATGGTGAACTCCGCTGGCGGAGCAGAGGCATTGCGCGTTCCAACATCAATGGAGAATTGGTTCGTACCTGCGGACAGATCGGATGTCGGGATAACAAAATCCGCAACTCCGCTGCGTGCGGCAGAACCGGTCGCATAGAAATAGCGATCGCCAGCGCTTGGCGAAAGAAGATCAACTCCATTTTCATAGTTGCTTGGTGCGGTAAAGCCAGACACGATGTTTTCATTTCCTGGCTGAATCAGATCGCTTACGACCTGAACATTGGGCTGCGTTCCCTCAACGTCATCCAAAATGCCATCATTATCATCGTCAATATCAACGCTGTCGCCAACACCATCACCGTCTGTATCAAGCGCCAGTGTTTCGGATGCGGATGCGGTTTCATCAGGCAGGTGATCAACAGTCTGCGTGGCGGTGATTTCGACGGACTCCTCCTGTGG
>CAKZVL010000112.1 GCA_937922155.1 uncultured Paracoccaceae bacterium
AAGATCAGTTTGCAGCTTGAAAGCCAGAGCGCGACGCTCAACCTATCTGCCGATTTGCTGGCGAGCGAGGCACCAATTGCAAACAGCGCACCGGGCGTGGCCGCCGCCCCAAGCAGGGTCAGGAATTCATTGGCGACCGTCGGGATTGGGATCGACCATGCAGAAACGATCAAACCCGCGATAACCGACACGATCATAGGGTTGCGCAACAAACCCAGCCCGACGGTGCGCAGAATGCCAATCGACATGCGCCCATCGCGCGATCCGGTGATCAAGATCACGATAAGGCTGCCAAAGACGATCAAATCAACCGCCAAAACCAGCAAGATCGGCCCAACTGCACGATCTCCCAGCAACAGGATCAGCATCGGAATACCCAAGAACCCGACGTTGCCGATGACGGACACTTGCGCCTCGACCGCGGCTTCGGCCACGGGCAAGCCGCGCAAAATGGCGACCAAAGTGGCCAACAGGTACACGCTCATCGTCGCCGACAAATAGGCCCAAACAAACGGCCAATTCAGGATATCCCCCAGCGACAGGTTCGCCACAAACCGAAACAGCATCGCGGACAGGGCAAAGTAGAATACGAACTTGGTCAGATGCGCGGTGGCCTCGGCGCTAAAAAATCCTGTGCGACCGGCCGCGTATCCCAGCCCAATCAGGGCAAAGAACGGCACCGTCTGCACAAAGATGTCCAGCACCTAGTCAAAGGCCCCGGTCACGCGTCCCAACACCATAAACGCCCGTGCGCTGCGGGTTTCAGCCAAGGCGATCAGATCTTCGTCGCTTGCATTGGGTTCAAACTTGACCAGCATTTGGTCGAACTTGCGCAGGAAATGGTGCGCCGTGTCGCGAAAAATCGTGTCTTCGCGCATCCGTGCCGCCGTCAAAGCCAGCGAAGATCGGTCGCGTATCCCACCAAGCGATGCAACCGCCCGCCCGCGTTCACCGCTTGAAAAGCGGCGCCAGATTTCTGGACGCGCACGGTCGGGGCGCAGATCATCCATGTAAATGCCGTCTTGGCTAAGCAGGGTCAAAATGTCCTGACTGGCTTGCACCAACTCGCGCGCCCCTCGATCCTGAAGCGCGCGGCGCAGGGCGTCAAACCCGGCCTGATCCTGTTCGGTGTCGGGAAAATTGATCGCGCGGATCAAATCATGGTTGGACAACGGCGCTGTCATATCCTCGGCCCTTGTGCCCAGCGCGAGACTGGCCTGATCATCTGCGGCAGCGGCAGGGGGCGTCGGTACGTCGGTGGCCCGGCGCGCGCCTTGGCGGTTAGAGGAAAACGTGGCCGTCGCTGTGCCTTGGGTGCGGTTGATTTCGTCCAGCTTGCGTTCGACCGTCGGTTCGCTGCTGGCCACCGCCGATTTAGCGCGGTCATTCACATAGGTTTCGCGCATCCCATCAATCGCCACCTGCAAGCGGCGCGATTCTTGCCGCATCACGCGGGCAGAACGGGCCGCGGCAACCGCCACCCAAATCATCGCAACTGGCATGAAAATGGCGATCATCGTCATGATGGACCGCAGGCCATCAATAGAAACCTCCGTATCAGACGACGGCTTGATGAACCAAAAATAGGCACCAACCCCGATCATCCAAACCGCGGACAAAAGGATACCAATAAGCTCAACCGCGCTCATCGCGCCGTCTTCTGGGGGTGTTTTGAAAGGCCGTTCAGACATGGGACCGTCTATTTGTAGGTGATTGACAAAATCTCATAACTTTTGGCGCCACCGGGTGTGCGAACCTCAACGCTATCGCCTTCATCCTTGCCGATCAGCGCGCGCGCTAGCGGGGATTTGATGTTTAGACGTCCCTTTTCGATGTCGGCCTCATATTCGCCAACAATCTGATAGGTCTTTTCTTCGTCTGTGTCTTCGTCCGCCAATTCAACGGTTGCACCGAATTTGATCGAGCCTGACAGCTTTACTGGATCAATCACCTCAGCCAGCGAAATCGCGCCTTCAAGTTCCTTAACACGGCCCTCGATAAAGGACTGTTTTTCCTTAGCCGAATGATATTCTGCGTTCTCTGACAAATCGCCATGTTCGCGCGCTTCTGAAATCGCGCGGATAATTGCCGGGCGTTCTTCTGACTTTAGATGCTTTAGCTCAGCGTTGAGATTGTCAAAGCCAGCTTGCGTTAAAGGTATCTTTTCCATCACCAACCCCTCCCTCGGGGTACTTATTCAATAATCGGACGTTCATAGCCTATTTGGACCAAGCAAAGTCAAGGGCAACCCGCGTGCTTTGGTCGCGTTGGGCGGATTTCACGTCGGGTTGTGATTGCCCACGTCCAGTCACTGCGCTAGTCAATTGCGGTAGATCATGACAGGGGCGTGCCCCTGCCCGACACAAAGGATGCGCCAAATGGCTGAGATTGAACGCGAAGCAATGGAATATGATGTCGTCATCGTCGGCGCAGGGCCTGCTGGCCTATCTGCGGCGATCCGGCTCAAGCAATTGAATGCAGATATCAACGTTGTCGTGCTTGAAAAAGGCTCCGAAGTTGGGGCGCATATCCTGTCTGGCGCCGTTCTTGACCCAAGCGGTTTGGATGAACTGATTCCCGACTGGAAAGAAAAAGGCGCGCCCATCACCGTACCTGTGAAAAAGGATAACTTTTACATGCTGGGCGAGGCAGGCCAAATCCGACTGCCCAACTTTGCCATGCCGCCGCTGATGAATAACCACGGCAATTACATCGTTTCCATGGGCAACGTTTGTCGCTGGATGGCCGAACAAGCCGAAGAGCTGGGCGTTGAAATCTTTCCCGGCATGTCCTGTTCAGAACTGGTGTTCGGTGACAACGGCGAGGTTAAAGGCGTCGTTGCGGGCGAATTCGGCAAAGAGGCCGACGGATCAATGGGCGCGAATTACGAACCGGGCATGGAATTGCACGGCAAGTATGTGTTCCTGTCCGAAGGCGTGCGCGGATCCCTGTCCAAACAGGTGATCGCGAAATACGACCTTGCCGCCAATAGTGACGAACAAAAATACGGCCTTGGCATGAAAGAAATCTGGGAAATCGACCCAGCCAAGCACAGCGAAGGTACCGTAACCCACACAATGGGCTGGCCATTGGGCAGCAATGCAGGTGGTGGGTCGTTCATTTACCATCTGGACAACAATCAAGTTTACGTCGGCTTTGTGGTTCACCTGAACTATAAAAACCCACATCTGTTCCCATACATGGAATTCCAGCGTTTCAAGCATCACCCAATGGTGGCTGAACTGCTGGAGGGCGGGAAACGCGTCGCCTATGGCGCACGGGCCATTACTGAGGGTGGGTATCAATCGATGCCAAAACTTGAATTCCCCGGTGGCGCGCTCCTGGGCTGTTCGGCGGGTATGGTCAACGTACCACGTATCAAGGGCAATCATAACGCGATGCTGTCGGGCATTGCCGCGGCCGAGGCTGCGATTGTTGCCATCAGCGAGGGACGCAGCGGCGATGAACTCAACGGGTATGAGGCGCTGGTGCGCACGGGTCCAATTGGCGATGACCTTAAAAAGGTGCGCAACGTGAAACCCCTGTGGTCCAAACATGGGTTGCTCGCCTCCCTCGCGGTTGGCGGCTTGGACATGTGGACGAACACGTTTGGGTTTTCGCTTCTTGGTACGCTCAGCCATGGTAAATCCGACGCGGCATCGACGGAAAAGGCGAGCGCGCACAAACCTATCGACTACCCAAAGCCGGACGGCACATTGTCGTTTGATCGCCTGACCAACGTCAGTTTCAGCTTTACCAACCATGAGGAAAGCCAGCCTGCGCACTTGCACCTGATGGACCCGGAAACACCGATCAAGGTCAACTTGCCGACTTACGCGGAACCCGCGCAGCGGTATTGCCCAGCGGGCGTTTACGAAGTGGTGGATGAAAAATTCGTCATCAATTTCCAGAACTGCGTGCACTGCAAAACCTGCGACATCAAAGATCCGAGCCAGAACATCAACTGGACGGTGCCACAGGGCGGTGACGGGCCGAATTACCCGAATATGTGATTGCAACACGTTGCTGCGCCTTGATCTGAATGATTGCAAGGCGCGGCAGGGTTGCCTAACTTGGTCAAAGCAGCAGTGTTCAGGGGCCATACCGTGAAAAACAAGATTACCCGCATCCTCGCCATGACAGCCTGTTTGGCGGCAACACCGATCAAGGCCGACGTTGATTCTGGTGCCTATCTAGCGGGTCGTGCTGCAGTGTTTAGCAATGATTTTGTCAGTGCGGCACGCTATTTCACGCAAAGCTTGCGCACCAGCCCCACCAACCAAGAACTGCTTGAAAACGCGATGGCAGCGCACGCGGCGCTTGGTAATTTTGACGCCGCTTCAGAACTGGCCCAAGTGCTGCGTGATCTGGACACCAGCGCCCAAGTTGCCAATCTGATCCTCGTGGCAAAAGCCGCCAAGAGCGGAGACTGGGGCGCCATTTTCGCCTCACTCGAAGCTGGGCACAGGGTCAGCCCGCTTATTGACGCGCTGGCACAAGCTTGGGCCTTTGTCGGTCAGGGCGACATGAGCCGCGCGTTGGAAACGTTTGAAGAAATTCGGGACACCGATGGCATGGCCGACTTTGGCCTCTATCACCAAGGGCTCGCACTGGCCTCTGTCGGGGATTTTGAAGGGGCCGATGACATCCTGTCCCTGCCCGGTGGGCGATATACGGCGCGATCTGCTGTGGCGCACGCACAAATCCTTAGCCAGCTGAACAGAAACGACGATGCAACAGCCCTTTTGGAAGCGGTCTTTGGTGACTCCAACGATCCTGGCTTGCTGGCGCTGAAAACAGATTTGGCAGAAGGGCAAACAATCCCATTTTCTATGGTCAACTCGGCCAAGGAAGGTTTGGCAGAGGTCGCTTTTGAAGTCGCGCAATTGGTGCGTCAGGACACGCCTCAGAACTATACGTTGCTGTATTCGCGGATGGCAGAAACGCTTAACCCTGACCATACGCCCGCGATCCTGCTGTCCGGTGATCTATTGGAAACGATGGAACAATACGATCTGGCAAGCGAAACCTATTCACGCATTTCCCCCGATGATCCGTCTTTTGGCGCCGCTGAACTGGGGCGGATCGATGTATTGCGCCGCGCTGACAAACTTGATGCAGCGATTGAAGCGGCACAAAACCTGGTTCGCACACACCCAAACCTCGCCTCGACGCATGACAAACTGGGCGATGTCCTGCGCGCCAATGATCAGTATGACGCAGCCATTCCTGCATATGACGCAGCGCTTGAGCGTTTGTCAGACACTCACAACAGCCGCTGGTTCATTCTGTATAAGCGCGCGATTTCCTATCACCTGACCGATCAATGGCCGCAAGCAGAGGCGGATTTTCGCGCTGCCCTCGCGCTGAACCCGGAACAACCGCAAGTGTTGAACTATCTTGGGTATTCCTTGGTTGAGCGGAATGAAAAAATGGAAGAAGCGCTTGAGATGATCGAAATCGCGGCCGACGGTGCGCCAAATAACGGCGCGATCATCGACAGCCTTGGCTGGGTCTTGTTCCAAATGGGCCGCTATGACGAAGCTGTGGTTTACATGGAACAAGCAGCCTCGCTAGAGGCGGTTGATCCAATTGTGAACGACCATCTTGGCGATGTGTATTGGGCGGTGGGCCGCACGATCGAGGCGACTTTCCAATGGAACCGCGCCTTGTCGTTTGATCCCGACGAAGAATTGGCAGACCGCATCCGCAGAAAGCTAGAGGTTGGACTCGATGCCGTTCTGATCGAAGAAGGTGCAGACCCTATTCGGGTGGCAAATGACGACGGTTAAGGCGCAAGCCCCGGCCAAGATAAACCTGACCTTACACGTCACGGGGCAGCAGGCAGATGGTTATCACCTGCTGGACAGTTTGGTGGTGTTTGCCGACGTTGGGGATGACCTTGCGGCGACACGAGCGCCTGATCTGAAATTGACCTTGACCGGGCCGGGAACCAGCGGCGTCCCCACTGATGAAACCAACCTTGTGATGCGGGCCGCGCGCACGTTGCAGCAGGCCCGTGGCATCAGCGATGGGGCTGCTATATCACTGCACAAATACCTTCCCACAGCTGCGGGCATTGGTGGCGGGTCGTCAGATGCTGCCGCAACGCTCGCCATGCTGGCAGAGCTTTGGTCGGTTCCCCCCCTGTCGCCTGACGCGGAAGAGGCCGTTGCCTTGGGCGCGGACGTCCCCGTTTGCATGCGCAGCCCGCAGCCAACACGGATGTCGGGTATTGGCGATGTCTTGGACGATGTGCCTGCCTTGCCCAGTGCCGCATTGGTGCTGATCAATCCTGGGGTCAGCGTTGCAACTAATGCCGTTTTTGACGCCTTACCCAGCAAAACCAACCCCGCCATGCAGGCCATTCCACATGACATGGATTTTGCAGGGTTCGTTCAATGGTTAGGTGCGCAGCGCAACGATCTATTGGACCCTGCATTGGGAGTCGCACCCGAAATCGACGCGGCCCTATCCAAGCTCAACGCGATGTCGCAAGTCGCTTATGCTGGCATGTCAGGATCGGGGGCGACCTGTTTTGGCATTGTGCCCACAATGTCGGATGCACGTCATGTGGCGCGGGCGATCCAACTTGCACACGGCCCGTGGTGGGTGGCCCCGGCAATGATCCTGAACGCGCAGTCTTAGGTGATCCGCTCAACCACGTAATCGGCAATATCACGCAGCATGTCGCGGATCGGATGGTCGGGCGCTTTGGCAATCGCGGCCTTGGCCGTTGCGATCCAATCAAGGGCAGTTTCGCGGGTGCTGTCCAATGTGCCATGCTTGGCCAGCAGGGCCAAAGCCGTGTCTAAATCGCCGTCTTCTTGGCGACCCTTACCGATCGTCCGCTCCCAAAACGCACGTTCCTCGGCGTCGGCCTTTGCGATCGCGCGGATTACAGGCAACGTCAGTTTACGTTCCCGGAAATCATCGCCGATGTTCTTGCCCGTTGCATCGGTGCCTTGATAATCCAGCAAGTCATCCACAATCTGAAAAGCAATGCCCAAGGCATCGCCATAGTCAAACAGCGCTTGCACAAGAGCATCATCTTGCCCTGCAATCACACCGCCCACTTCTGTTGCAGCGCTGAACAGGGCGGCGGTCTTGCCGCGCACGATTTTGATATACGTCTCTTCGCTGGTGGCCAAATCACTGGCCGCCGTTAGCTGCAAAACCTCGCCTTCGGCAATCGTCGCCGCTGCGTTCGCCAGAATGTCCAAAACCCGCATTGACCCGGTTTCGACCATCAACTGAAACGACCGCGCAAACAGATAATCCCCAACCAAAACACTGGATGAATTATCCCAGAGCAGGTTGGCAGTCGGGCGGCCCCGGCGCTGACCGCTTTCGTCAACCACATCATCGTGCAGCAGGGTCGCTGTATGAATAAATTCAACCGTTGCGGCCAGGTGAATGTGATAGGGGCCATCATAGCCACACATTCGCGCCGCAGCCAGCGTCAGCATCGGACGCAAACGTTTTCCACCAGCCTCCACCAGATGCGCTGTGACCTCTGGGATGCGGGGGGCGTGTTCTGAGGCCATGCGCGCGCGGATCATCTCATTCACCGCCAACAGGTCTGTTTCCAACGCAGTCGCCAGCCGTTCATGCGGTTTTGTTGCAGCGTGATCAAGGCTCATGCAAAGGACCCATCTGGTTGAATGGACAAAGACGTGTCCACGTCTTACGTCAAAGATATGAAAGAGCTTTTGCGTACAAACGACCCAACCGTCATTGCCTTGGCGACAGCACTCTTGGACAGCGAGGGTATAACGTCGTTTCAGTTCGACGTAAACATGAGCGTCCTAGAAGGCAGCATAGGCATATTGCCGCGCCGCGTGATGGTCGCAGACAAGGATCTGTTCGTCGCTGAGGCCATCATGCGCGATGCAGAGATCGACATTGGCCGATGACCTGACATGTGATGATTTTCTAGGCGGGGCCCTGTCGATCTGGCAGCCGCGCAAGGGGTATCGCGCAGGCGTTGACGCTGTCCTTTTGGCAGCATCCGTTCCCGCAAAACCCGGACAATCGGTGTTGGAACTTGGCTGCGGCGTTGGCACCGCCGCGCTGTGTCTGGCAGCACGCGTTCCGGGCGTGGAGGTGACAGGCGTTGAGGTGCAAAGCGACTACGCCGCCTTGGCGCAAAAGAATGGCGTTGGGACAGTGGTAAACGCCGATTTGCGCGAGCTGCCCGCGGATCTGCGCCAAAAGCAATTCAACCATGTGATGATGAACCCACCCTATTTTGATCGCGCCCAAGGCGGCAAAGCCGCCGATGCGGGCCGCGATATCGGCAGGGCGGGCGATACACCGCTGACCGATTGGCTGGACGTCGGGATCAAACGTGTTGGCCCAAAAGGACACCTAACACTGATCCAGAACATGACGCGCCTGCCAGAGGTGATCTGCGCGCTTGAGGGGCGTCTTGGGTCCATCATCCTGCGCCCTATCGCGCCCCGAGCGGGGCAGCCTGCGAACCTATTTATCCTGCAAGGTCAACAAGATGGCCGCGCCGCCTTTCGAATGACGGATGCCTTGGTGATGCACGCGGGGCAGACCCTTCAGGGCGATAACGTGACATATACCCGCCAGATTCAGGCTGTTTTGCGAAATGCTGCGCCCCTGCCCATCGGTGATTAAAGTTTTAGCAATCCTTGGATGCGATAGGAATCTGACACAATTTGTTTCTGCCCTGCAGCGTGACAGAATGAAAATTCTATGCTGGTATGGTGGAACATAAAAACAGGAGGACGATGATGAGCTTAAGTTCGCGCGTGCAGGAACTGAAAAAGAAACATGCAACCCTGTCTAATTCTGTCGAGAAACTTCAACGAAGTCCGGCAACTGATGATCTTGAGATTGCAAAGCTCAAAAAAGAGAAACTCTATATTAAAGAAGAAATCGGGCGCTTGACCGCTTGAATTTTAAGGCGCCGGCGTATCGTCGGCGTCACTCTAGACAACTAGATCACGTGACGGGATCAGGGTTCGACCTTCGCTCAGACGTTCTGTCGGTTTCAACTCTTCCAAAATCCAAGCTTCAAACGCGGCGATATTTGGCCGTGCTTCATGCCCTTCTGGGCAGACAAAGCGGAATTGTGGTTCTGCGATAATCCCCACATCAAATGGCGCGACCAATCTGCCAGCTTCTAATGCGCGCGACGCCAATGACACGCGCCCCAGAACGACGCCCGCCCCTTCGGTGGCGGCATCCAGCGCATGATCCGCTTGGGAAAATTGCGGCCCATGGCTGACATCTAATTCAATCTGCGCTGCGCGGCACCATGTTGCCCAATCGCTTGGTACCTTAAACAAGTCTGTCGATAAATCATGCACCAAGGTCGCTCGGGCAAGGTCGGCAGGCGTTTTGATGTCGCGCGCCAGTTCGGGCGTCATCATCGGTGTCATCCATTCTTGGATAAGGGGCCGCGCATAAACCGCGCCATCGTCGCCGGTGCCAAACCGGATCGCCACATCAACCTCATCGCGATCAAAATCGGCTAGGCGCAGGCTGGCATGAAATCGCAGTTCAATTTCCGGATGGGCAAGGGCAAAGGCATAAAGCCGTGGCGCCAACCATTTGGAGGTAAACGCAGGCCCCGCCGTGACGTTCAAAACAGCCGTATCCGTGATACGGCGCGCGTTGCGCCACGCCGCGGAAAGGGTTGCAAAGGCATCGCGTGTTCCCGGCGCAAGGGCGCGCCCTGCTTCAGTCAGCTCCACCGCGCGGTTCAAACGGCGAAACAGCGGAATCCCAAGATCCGCCTCAAGCGATTTGATCTGATAGGACAGCGCCGCAGGCGAGACATTCAATTCATGTGCCGCCTTTTGAAACGACATATGCCGTGCTGCCGCCTCAAATGCGCGCAAAGCTGTCAAAGGAGGCAATCTGTCTGACATACGTTCAGTTAAACACAGCTTAACCGAACCGACAAGACTTCTCGTTTGTCAGCGCAGGCCCCACCCCCCATATTCAGTCTCAGATAAACGAAACAGCGCCCAAGGACTTGACCCATGTATGTTCATCCCAGCACCACCGCCGAACAAGACGCCATTGAACGATCCCGCAACGCACGCCGCGAGGTTTACACCGAATTCTGGCGTTGGCTGACCCGCCGCTAGGCCAACAACCAGCAACCAAAAAGGGCCGCAGTCTTTCGACGCGGCCCTTTGTTTTGAATAAGGTGTCGTTAAACGAAAAACTGCGCCCCGTTGGCAGAAATCGTTGATCCGTTGATGAACCCAGACTCATCAGAGGCAAGGAACGAAACGCAACGCGCGATCTCCTCAGGCTCACCCAATCGACCCGCTGGGATTTGCGCAATGATGCTATCGCGTACCTTTTCCGGAACCGCCATAACCATTTCTGTCGCGATATAGCCCGGGCAAACGGCGTTGGCGGTGATGCCAGCACGCGCTCCTTCTTGGGCCAATGATTTTACGATTCCCAGATCACCGGCCTTTGTAGCGGCATAGTTGGCCTGCGCGAACTGACCCTTTTGACCGTTGATCGACGAAATGACGACAACACGCCCAAACTTGCGTTCCCGCATGCCCGGCCAGATCGGGTGAACCGTGTTAAAAACACCGTTCAAGTTGGTATCAATCACCTGCGTCCATTGTTCCGGCGTCATCTTATGAAACGGCGCATCGCGGGTGATGCCCGCGTTGGCCACAACCACGTCGATGGGGCCAAGGTCCGCTTCGACCTGCGCGATACCAGCCTTGGACGCCTCATAATCCGCGACGTTCCACTTATAGGTTTTGATCCCCGTCGCGGCCGTGAATTTTTCAGCTGCTTCGTCATTACCGGCATATGTGGCCGCAACGGTCAGACCGTCCGCCAGCAGTTTCTTTGAAATGGCTTCGCCGATTCCCCGGCTACCGCCCGTCACAAGTGCGACACGTCCCATTCTTCACTCCCCATCTATTTGCAAAACTAAATTACCCGAACAATCTGTTCGACGCAATAAAATTACCCGCGCTCAACGCACATCGCGACACCCATGCCGCCACCGATGCACAACGTCGCAAGACCCTTTTTGGCATCGCGGCGCTGCATTTCGAACAACAGGGTGTTCAGAACACGACAGCCAGACGCGCCAATCGGGTGACCAATCGCAATCGCGCCACCGTTGACGTTCACAATCGCCGGGTCCCAACCCATGTCCTTGTTCACAGCACAGGCTTGCGCGGCAAAAGCTTCGTTGGCTTCGACAAGGTCAAGATCACCAACAGACCAGCCCGCTTTTTCAAGCGCCTTGCGGGACGCCATAACAGGACCAACACCCATGATCGCCGGATCAAGACCGGCAGTTGCATAGGATGCAATCCGCGCCAGTGGTATGATCCCCCGCTTTTCCGCGTTGTCTGCGGACATCAACAACGTCGCCGCAGCACCGTCATTAAGGCCAGAGGCATTCGCCGCCGTAACGGACCCCTCCTTGGCAAAGGCAGGCCGCATCTTGGCCATCGCTTCGATATTGGCGCCGTGACGAATGTATTCGTCTTTATCCACGACGATATCGCCCTTGCGGGTCTTGACCGTAAAGGCGGCGATTTCATCGGCGAACTTGCCCGCGTTCTGCGCAGCTTCAGCCTTGTTCTGAGAAGCGACCGCAAATTCATCCTGCTGATCACGGCTGATCTGCCACTTTTCAGCGACGTTTTCAGCGGTTTGGCCCATGTGATAGCCATTGAACGCATCCCAAAGACCATCGCGGATCATCGTGTCGATGTATTTCAAATCACCCATCTTATGACCGGCACGCAAATGCGCCGCGTGCGGTGACAAGGTCATGTTCTCTTGACCGCCTGCTGCAACAATATCCGCATCGCCCAGCTGGATATGCTGCGCCCCAAGCGCGACCGCGCGAAGCCCGGATCCGCACACTTGGTTGATGCCCCAGGCCGCGCTTTCAATCGGTAGACCTGCGTTGATATGCGCCTGACGGGCCGGGTTTTGACCCTGTGCTGCTGTCAGGACCTGACCTAGGATCGTTTCGCTTACCTCGGCCTTGTCGATGCCTGCACGTTCGACAACCGCCTCTAGAACAGCGGCGCCCAGATCATGGGCCGGGGTTGTGGCAAATGAACCACCAAAACTACCAACAGCTGTACGGGCCGCAGATGCAATTACAACGTTTGTCATTAGGGTCTCCTCCGAAAAATAAGTCGCGACCTTATCGGGGAACCGTACAGATGAACCTGTCGGCAAAGAGTGGGCCCCAGCCGCACCGTCCTCACTTTTCTATTGAACGGCTGACCAAAGGGCAATGACTTTCTGCACTGCAGCAAAATGCGTTACTTTGACCTTTTGAGGAATTTGGGAACGCCAAAATGATAGCCTTGCAAACAATCTACCCCGGCCTTTTGCAAGAACGCCGCATCTTCTGCACCTTCGACACCATCCGCAACGGTCAGCATCCCAAACTGCTGTGACAGACCGATCAACGCTTCACACAAAACTTGGTTATCTGCATCCCGCGCCACCGCTTTTGCATAGCTTTTGTCGATCTTGACCATATCAAACATGAAATCTCTGAGGTGGCGAAACGATGTTAGTCCAGCACCAAACCCATCCAGCGCAAACCCAACACCGCGTGGTTGCATGTCTTCCATGAACTGCGTCAAAACTTCGTGAAGGAACATGGCAGAGGTTTCGGTGATCTCAAAAATCAGCCGCTCCCCCGGTGCGCCCCTTTGCGACAGACCCGCGGACAGCGCGCGACGCCACCGACTATCCCCCAAGGATCGGGCGGATACATTGATCGACAACCGGACCTGCGGATTCTGCACCAACAGACGAAACGCCAATTGTAACGAGGCCACATCAATCTGACGGCCTAAATCCGTCGCCTCAACCACGGGCATGAAATGGGCCGCCGGAATGATGCGGCCCTTTTCATCCATCACGCGCACCAGCCCTTCGTAAAACGCAGGCTTGCGCACATCTACTGCATAGACCACCGGTTGAATGGCCAATCGCGCCCGCCCTGCAGCCAATGCATCCGCAACAAGCTTTAGAACGTCTGCATCCCGGCTGTCTTCCGCGTATTTCAACGGATCCAGCAGCGGTAGTGACTTTTCAAACTCATGGGTCAAGTCGGTCATCGGGGCTTGCCTGTTTCTAGGTTTCGCCGCAGTCTGCACGCGAACCCCTAATGGTTTATGAAAGCGAAAAGTCTAATGGTTACGCGCTGTGGCTGGGTGGGAAACGACCAAATCTATTTGGACTATCACGACACCGAATGGGGTGTTCCGGAATACGACAGTCGTGCGCTGTGGGAAAAACTGATCCTCGATGGATTTCAAGCAGGGCTTAGTTGGATCACGATCCTGAAAAAGCGTGAAAATTTCCGCGCCGCCTTCGCCAATTTCGACCCGAACGTCATTGCCACATGGGGCGAAGAGGATGTGCAACGCTGCCTCAACAACCCCGGCATCATCCGCCACCGCGGCAAGATCGAAGCGACGATCACCAACGCACAAGCTTGGCAAAGGATCGAAGCGGATCAGGGGTTTGACACGTTCCTGTGGAACTATGTCGATGGCGCCCCGCTCCAGCCAAACTTGGAACGCACCTCAGACGTGCCGGCCTTTACCGACCTGTCCACCCAAATTTCCAAAGACCTCAAGAAAGCGGGATTCAAATTCTGTGGCCCAACGATCGTCTATGCCTTTATGCAGGCCACAGGGATGGTCAACGACCATATCATCAGCTGCCATTGCCACGCCAAGCTCGCTTAATCCCAGCGGCGCAAGGCATCCTCGTCGGCCGTTTTCGCCTCTACCCAATCAGCCCCTTTGGATGTGACTTCTTTTTTCCAAAATGGCGCGCGGGATTTTAGATAGTCCATCAGAAAATCCGCCGCTGCAAAGGCATCCGCGCGATGGGGGGCAGCTGTGGCCACCATCATAATCGGCGCACCGGGGGAAAGGTCACCATAGCGGTGGATCACCAAAACATCGCTCAACGACCAACGCGCAACGGCCTCTCCCGCGATCTTGACAATCGCCTGTTCTGTCATGCCCGGATAATGCTCAATCTGCATGTGTTTCAATCCAGCGGCAACATCGCGCACCACACCGGTAAAGCTAACGATCGCGCCCGCGCCCTTAACCTCAGCGGAAAACGCATTCAGCTCTGCCCCTGCATCAAAGGCGGCGTCTTGCACGCGCACCTGCATCAGCCGCCCGTCATGGGTGGGAAAAACGCCACCTCGCGCACGCCAGCAAGGGGGGCATCAAATTCCGCCAAGTCCTGATCCAAGGCCACGCGCAACGCGCTGACATCGCCAAACGCCGCATCATAACGCGCATCCTTGGCGCGCAACTCTGCAACCAGCTCTGCAACCGTCGCAGCTTTGGTATCAATCACTTCGCGCGGCAAGCCAATGCGTTCGCGCACCCATGCAAAATACAAAACCTGCATCACTCCGCATCCTTCAAATAGGGCAGCGATTTGCGGAAATAATCAATCCCCGTCAGGATCGTCAAAACCGCCGCAACCCACAGCAGGGCCAGACCAATCCAGCCCGACACATCCGAAGCCGTCTGCAACCAAAGCAAACCCACTTCATCAGGCACAACGCCCGCTAGGACGTCCTGCACCATCTGAAAATCCATGCCGATTGTGCGATCCAACTGATGATGCTGAAAAATACCTTGGCCAAACAAGACAGCAATCGCCACCATCTGCGCCGTTGTCTTCCACTTTGCCAATTTCGTCACCGCCAATAGGCCCGCGGTCTCGCCCAAAAATTCGCGCAAACCCGATACGAACACTTCGCGGAACACAATCATCGTCGCAGGCAAAACCAACCAGGGCGACCATGGCGAAAACCCGATGATCACAAGCAGCGCTATAATCACCATCGCCTTATCGGCAATCGGGTCTAACATGGCGCCAAACTTGCTTTCTTGCTTCCATGCACGGGCCAAATAGCCGTCGACAAAATCCGTCAGTGCCGCCCCCACAAATAGGATCAGCGCAAACCAATCCGCCGCCGGACGGGTGAAATACAAAAACATCACCGCCACACCGGGTGCCGCCACAAGGCGCAGAATGGTCAGAATGTTTGGCAGGTTCAAAGTCATCTTTCCCTGTTAACGCCCCCACATAGAATTTGCCAGACAACACCCCAGCTTCATCTGGCCAAATAGGTTCCCATCGGAGGGTCAATCAGCCATTTTCGTGAAAGTAGTCATAAATCGTTTGCGCCATCGCCTCTGAAATCCCGTCAACGGCCTTTAGATCCGACATATTCGCACGCGCCACAGCCTTGGCCGATCCGAAATGGGCCAGCAACGCCCGCTTGCGCCCTGCGCCAACGCCCGGCACATCATCCAATGGCGTCGCGCCAATGGCCTTGGATCGTTTGGCACGGTGGGTGCCAATGGCAAAACGGTGGACCTCATCGCGCATCCGCTGGATGAAATACAGTACCGGATCATTGTGGCGCAGCGCCATGACCGGCTTACCGGTGCGATAGAACTCTTCCTTGCCTGCATCACGATCCACGCCTTTGGCGACCCCGACCATGGGCACATCGCTTACGCCCAGCGCATCCATGATCTCGCGCACAGCGCTGACCTGACCTGCACCGCCGTCGATCAGCAACAGGTCGGGCCATGTCCCCGTCTTGCGCTCTGGATCTTCTTTCAGCAAGCGCTGGAAACGGCGGGTCAGCACCTCTTTCATCATGCCAAAATCATCACCGGGGGTCAGATCATCGCCCTTGATGTTGAACTTGCGATATTGGTTTTTCTCAAACCCGTCAGGGCCTGCCACGATCATGGCCCCCACCGCATGGGCGCCCTGAATATGGCTGTTGTCATAAACCTCGATCCTCTCTGGCATCTTGGGCAAATCAAACGCCTCTGCCACACCTTTCAGCAGGCGGGTCTGGGTCGCGCTTTCGGACATCTTGCGCGCAAGGCTTTCGCGCGCGTTGCGCAAGGCGCCTTGCACCAGCTCTGCCTTTTCGCCACGCTGCGGGATCAAGACCTCCACCTTGTGACCAACCTTTTCCGCCAACGCTTGGGCCATCAAGTCGTCGTTGTCCAAACCATGGCTTAGGATCAGCGATCGCGGCGGTTCCCGCGTGCTGTAAAACTGCCCGACAAAGGCTTCCATAATCTCACTGGCATCTTCGTCACCGCTGATGCGCGGGTAATAGTCGTGATTGCCCCAATTCTGATTGGCCCGAATGAAAAACACCTGCACGCAGGCCTGACCGCCATCAATGTGAAGGCCGAAAATATCCGCCTCCGCCACGCCTTTGGGATTGATGCCTTGCGTGGTTTGCACTTGGGTCAAGGCTTTGATCCGGTCGCGCAACGCAGCGGCGCGTTCAAACTCCATCGCCTCTGACGCTTCTGCCATGTCTTTGGCCAGCGCCTCTTGAATGCCCTTGGTGCGGCCTTGCAAATATCGCTCCGCATTCTTGACCGATTGGGCGTATTCCTCTGGCGTGATATGGCCCACACATGGGGCCGAACACCGCTTGATCTGATATTGCAAACAAGGCCGCGTGCGGGTTTCAAAATCACTGTCCGAACAATTGCGCAGCAAGAACACGCGCTGCAACTGGTTCAACGTGCGGTTCACCGCCCCAGCACCAGCAAAGGGTCCGTAGTAGTCGCCCTTTTGCTTTTTGGCACCGCGATGTTTCTTGATCATCGGAAAATCGTGATCTTTGGCGACAAGAATATTGGGAAAGCTTTTGTCGTCGCGCAGCAAAACATTATAGCGCGGCTTAAGCTGCTTGATCAGGTTCTGTTCCAACAACAACGCTTCGGTTTCTGTGCGCGTGGTCAGAAACATCATGCTGGCCGTCTCACGGATCATACGCGTGATCCGGCTGGAATGCTGCGCGGAGGGGCGCGAATAGCTGGTCACACGCGCAATCAGACTGCGCGCCTTGCCCACATACAAAACCCGGCTTTCGCTATCCAACATCCGGTACACCCCGGGCGAGTTGTCGATTGTATTCAGGTAACTTTGAATACACTCATATCCGGTCAAAGTTGTCGGTGTTTCGCTCATCGAACGCACTCATCTGATTCTGTCGGCCCGCTGCAACGGTATACAGGTATATTCAAGAGAAAAGGCATCCACTTTTTCTGTGGATAACTGCGTGGGTAGAAATCAACTAACAAGATTTTTTCCTTGTTTAGAAGGCAGTTGCTCAAATTGCCTAATTTTTAGGCATCAATATAAGGCATTGAAAACAGTAAATAAAATTTACAATCCCATCCAAACAGTTGAAATCATTAACAAATTGTGACCAAATTGTGGCAAAGCACTTCTAACGTGCAAAAGTCAGACGAGGCTTACTCAACCCCAAGCACATCTGGGGTTTGCCAAACAAGATGCTGACCGCCATCTACCGCCAACATTTGCCCCGTTACGGAGTGCGAATCGAGGAAATATCCAAGCGCTGCTGTGATATCAGACGGGTTTGCACCCCGTTTCAAAATCGTCGCGCTGCGCTGTCGCTGGAAATGCTCTTTGCTTTGGCGATGACCCTGCAGCGTTGGCCCCGGCCCAATGCCGTTAACACGCACCTTGGGCGCCAGCGCCTGTGCCGTCGTCTGGGTCATTGCCCACAGGCCCATCTTGGCGATGGTATAGCTCATGAATTCAGGTGTCAGCTTGTGGATGCGTTGGTCCAGCATATTGATCACCACCCCCTGCGCGAATGGCTCGCCCGCGTCGTCCATCACCGCGTCGGGCGCTTGCGCGGCAAAGGCCTGCGTCAACACAAACGGCGCGCGCAAATTACTTTGGATATGGCGATCCCAACTGTCGCGTGTGGCTGTGGCGATGTTGTCATATTCAAAGATTGACGCGTTGTTGATCAGACAGGTCAGCGGCCCGCCCAGCGCTTCTGCGGCCGCAGACACGACAGCTTGCGTCGCAGCCTCGTCCAGCAGATCGGCTTGTAGGGCGCAGGCCTGTCGGCCCATTGATGTCAGCTCTTTGACCACATCTTCCGCGCCGTCTTTGGAACTGGCGTAATGCACCGCCACATCATAGCCGCGCCCACCAAGATAAAGCGCCATGGCCCGGCCAAGGCGAGCACCGCCACCGGTGACCAAAGCGCGCATCAGGTCAACACCAGGAACAGATAGGCGACATAGACCGCCGATAGGGCAATGCCCCAGATACGATTGATGTCTTTGCGCAAATACACAAAGGGGATCAAAATCAGCGATGCGCCCAACATGATCCAGATGTCGAACCGCAGGATTTCCGTCGCGACCGGGATCGTCCCCACAAGGCTCGCAACCCCCATGATCCCCAACAAGTTAAACATGTTCGACCCAATCACATTGCCCAGCGCCACATCAGCCTGACGGCGCAGCGCGGCCATGACCGTCGTGGCCAGCTCTGGCAATGAGGTCCCTATCGCAACAAGGGTCAGCCCGATCACCGTTTCGGAAATTCCGAAATCTCTGGCAATATTGGTGGCGCCTTCCACCAACAGGTTTGCGCCCAGCGGCAGACCGATCAAACCAAGGACGAGGAAAACCGAAATCTTGGGCCACCCAAGGTTGGGGTCCGCACCTTCGACGTCTTCGTCATCCTCTGCGGCAACTGCCGTGGCGCGGTGGCTTTGGGCCTGCACAAACGCCCAGATTAGCATCGCCGCGAGGGCGGTGAGCAGGATAACTCCACTGATCCACGTAAGCGGGCCGAGGAAACACAACACCATAAACAGCGCCGTCGCCGCCATCATCTGCAGATAGCTGTTGCGCGTATCACATTCGCTGGTGTGCATCGTGGCCATCAAGGCAGGCACGCCCAGCACCAGCAGGACGTTTGCGGTGTTAGACCCAACCACATTCCCAAGGGCTAGCCCGGGAACACCGTCCCAAATTGCTTGAATCGAAATCAACAGTTCCGGGGCAGAGGTGCCAAAGGCGACAATCGTCAGCGACACAATCAACGCAGGCACCCCAAGGCGCAGCGACATATTCACCGCACCTTTAACCAAACTGTCCCCAGCCAAAAGAAGAAGGACAAGCCCTAGGCCGGTATAGATCCAATCTTGCAAGGCTTAGCCCTTTCCACAGCTACAACTGCTTTTTCCAATCCGATAGCGACCACAGCCTTTGCATTTGGCAGCTTCCAACCGGGCTTGGCCGGGAAACCGCCACTTTCCAAACATAGCTAGAACAGCCATGAAAATGAGAAAGAGGGAAATTATCTTAAACAGCATCTAAAGCCCGAAACGGGCGAATTCCGCCCGTTCTTCTATTGAGGCAATTGCATCGCCCATGATCCGCGCGCCAAAACGCTGTATCAAACTACGGCGGCGACCATATTTCTTGAACCTGACCTTGCCCCCATAGCGCACCTTCATTTCCGGGACGAGGTGGGCGATCCCATCGACCAATCCCTGATCAACGGCCTTTTGACCGATAAAGACTTCGCCCGTGAACAAATCTGGATTGTCGGCCAGCTTTGCCCCACGACGGCTTTTGACATGATCAATAAAGATGGCGTGCAAATCCTCTAACCAGCCCTTTAGGCGGGTCACATCTTCGGCCTTTTCCTCGCGGAACGGATCCAGCATGGATTTGGATTTGCCAGCGGTGTAAACGCGCCGCTCTACCCCGTAGGTGTCCAACACCTTGGGAAAGCCAAAGCCCGCAGAAATAACTCCGATAGATCCGACCAAAGACGCCTGATCAATAAACACCTCATCCGCTGCCGTGGCGAGCCAATACCCACCAGAGGCGGCAACATCTTCGACAAAGGCGAAAACGGGAATTTCCTTTTCTTCGGCCAAACGACGGATGCGCGCGGCGATCAGGGACGATTGCACCGGCGATCCACCGGGGCAATTGATCTGTAACGCCACCGCAACAGGCTTACCTTTGGAAAATGCCTTTTCGATCACTGGGGCAAGGCTGGGATCATCCAACCCTTGGCCGTTGTTCACAATCGCCCCTTGCAAACGCACGACACTCACCACCGGCGTCGACTTCATAAATGGAATAAGATTTTTCATGTCTCTGACCTAGTCCTGCGCACCGGCTTCAACAAGGGGATCATTGGCGAATGCGCCATCCTGTTTTAAATATCCACCAGATGAAGGCCATGCAGGCTAGCGTAAACCCTGCAATCGCCAACAGCGACAGGCCAACCGGCACATCAGACGCCCCAAAGAACGACCAACGAAACCCTGATATCAAATAGACCACCGGATTGAACAAGGTGATGGTCTGCCAGATCGGCGGCAACATCGTGATCGAATAAAAACTCCCCCCCAAAAAGACGAGCGGCGTAATCACCAGCAGCGGGATCAGCTGCAATTGTTCAAAATTGCCCGCCCATATCCCGATGATGAACCCAAGCAGCGCAAAACTGACGCAGGTCAGCACCAAAAACGCGAGCATCGCAATCGGATGGGCAATCGTCAGATCGACAAAGAAAAACGCGGTGACAAGAATGATAACCCCGATGAACAACGCCTTGGTCGCCGCCGCCCCGACATAGCCGATCACGATCTCAAGGAAATTAATCGGGGCGGACAATAGTTCATAAATCGTGCCAATGAACTTCGGGAAATATATCCCAAAAGAGGCATTGGACGTCGCCTGCGTCATCACCGACAACATGATCAAACCGGGAACGATAAAGGCGCCGTAACTGATGCCCTCAACCTGTTCGATGCGGCTGCCTATGGCGGTGCCGAACACCACGAAATAAAGCGAGGTTGATAGAACGGGTGACACGAATGACTGCGTGATCGTGCGGAAAAAACGCGCCATTTCGAACCGATAAATTGATGCAACAGCCGTCCAGTTCATGCCGTTTCCTTTACAAGTCCGACAAAGATATCCTCAAGAGAACTTTGGCGCGTTTCCATATCGGCCAGTTTCAAACCCGCCTTTGAAAGATCGTTCAACAAGGTGGTGATCCCTGTCCGCTCACCCTTGGTGTCGTATGAATAAACCAGCGACCGACCACCAGGGCCCATCGCCAGTTCGTATTTGGACAATGACGTCGGTATCGCATCAACAGGTGCGGTCAGTTCAACATGCAGCTCTTTCTTGCCAAGCTGCGCCATCAGGGCGGCTTTATCCTGCACCAACAAAATCTCACCCTTGTTGATGACACCCACACGATCGGCAATCGCCTCAGCCTCTTCGATGTAATGGGTGGTCAAGATAATTGTGACGCCATCCGCCTTAAGCGCGGCAACCACGTCCCACATATCCTTGCGCAGCTCCACATCGACGCCCGCTGTGGGTTCGTCGAGGAACAAAACGCGCGGTTCATGCGATAGCGCCTTGGCAATCAACACGCGCCGTTTCATACCACCAGACAGGGTGCGAATGCGCGCATCCTTTTTGTCATGCAGCGACAGCTTTTTCAGCACGTCCTCAAGGTAGGCATCGTTGCGCGGCTTACCGAACAGACCCCGCGAAAACCGCACGCTATTCATGACGGTTTCAAACGGTTCAAGGTTGATCTCTTGCGGGACTAACCCAATCAGCGAACGCGCCGCGCGATACCCTGTCACAACATCATGGCCACCCACAGTGATGGACCCAGAGGTGCCAAGCGTAATCCCGCAAATCGTGGAAATCAGCGTCGTCTTGCCCGCACCATTGGGGCCAAGCAGGGCAAGGATCTCACCTTCTTCGATCTCTAGATTAACACCTTTCAGCGCTTCGAACCCGCCTTCAAACGTCTTGCGAAGGTTCTGGACCGATACGATTGATGACATGACGCCCCCCTGTTGTCGCGCAACCTAGACAATCGCGCAGGTAAGGAAAAGGCGTTCACCGGTGGAATACGACGTGAGCCATCAAACACGCTTCGGCCCAGCCTTTATCGGCGGTCAAAAGGTGGGCTATCTTGGCAATAGTGTGCTGGTTAGGAACTTTTAACGCTTCACGGCGTGCGTTGCGTTAATCATAAGATTTGGCGGCTGTTGGTGCACCAATTGTGTACGCAGTGTGTACAGGTTGTGCGTTGCGATTTCCCAACGGGAAAAGGCGTTTACTCCGATTCCCATTTCATGAGGTCGAACCGGCGCTGGGGCGTTGCGCATAGGGCCAGCCGTGCCGGCCCTATGCTGCGTGGCTTAAAAGCCCGCTTTGATGTTTTCGAACTCAACGATCATCTGTTCGCGCAATGAAATATCCATCGGCGACTGCGCCAACACAGGCACGGATACTTCGCCAAGGCCAACCTCATTCAACGGCTCTTCGCCCAAGGTGGCCATCGCTGTTTGGTTGCCGTGGCCATAGCCCCATTCAGACACGATGTATTCGGCGGATTCCGGTTCCAGCCAAGCATTGAAAAAATCATACATCGCATCTTCGGAATTCGGCCCATCCACGACGTTGACGTAACCACAGAACCACGATGATGATCCTTCAACCGTTTCGCGGTTAGACGCAACCGGCACGCCTTCGGCGATCAATGTCGTCGGCGTTTCGTTCCACGCCCATGCGATCACAGCCTCACCCGTTGTCATCAACTGGGCCAGTTCTGCGCCATCCGCCCAATAGGTGCGTACGTTTTGATGGGCCTCGCGCAGCCAAGCGGATGCTTTCTCAAAATCTTCTTGGGTTGCGGTCGTCCAATCGGTCACGCCTGTCGCCAAAAAGCCGAGCGCATAGATGTCATCCACGTTGTCCGGCAAGGCCACACGACCCGCAAATTCAGGGTCCAAGAACACCTCAAGCGTGGTCATCTTGGCTACATCGACCAAATCCGTGCGATAGGTTAGGGCTGTCGTGCCCCAATCGGTTGGCAGCATGAAATAGCCGTCGTCGTACTTGAACGTCTCTTTGACTTCGTTCACCTCGTCCCAACGCGTAATGCGGGATGTATCCAGCGGCTCCAACAGACCCGCAAGGCGCCACTTAGAGACTGATTGCGAACAGGGATGCGCTGTGTCGACCTTAAAGCCAGAGCGCAGCTTTTGAAACGCTTCTTCCTCTTCGCCAAAGAAGGAATACTCAGGCGAACCGCCATAAGCTTCGATATAGGCGCCAAAAAATCCGGGGTCTTCGTAGCCGGACCAATCTAGGATGATCAGGTCTTCGGCCATTGCTGCAGTTGGCAAAACCAGTGCTGCGGCAAGCGCTCTGATGGATATGTTCATGTTAGTGTCTCCAATCGTTATTATGTGTCTTCCAAAAGGACCGCAGATGCGTTCCCCCATCCGATGCGGGCTGTTGCGCCCTCTGTCAAGATTTGCCGATCCGCTGTGTTGCGCATTGAAACAACAACGGGCTGATCCGCGCCTTCAAGCTGAATGTCGTAATAGGTCAATTCACCGCGATATTCGACGTCCGTGATAATGCCCGTCGCCTCATGTTCCCGCGCTGTTTGGCCGGGGTCCAAGACCGTCAGTAATTCCGGTCGCACGCCTGCGCACAGCGGCGTTATGATCGCCCCTGGTGGTGCCAGATGCGCAGGCACATGGGCATGGCCAAGCCCGGCAATCTGCACGCTGACGCCTGTCTCGGTCCGCTCAATGAACGCCGCTGGCAAAATGTTCATCGCCCCGAAAAACGCCGCAACCCGTTTGGTCGCCGGGCGACGATAAAGCTCCTCAGCTTTGGATAGCTGCGCGATTTGCCCATCAAACATCACTGCCACGCGATCTGACATCGTCAACGCTTCGTCCTGATCGTGGGTCACAAAGACAAAGGTGATGCCAAGGTCTTTTTGCAGGCGACGCAGCTCTGTCTGCATTTCCTCGCGCAGGTTACGATCAAGGGCCGACAACGGTTCGTCCAACAACAAAACCTTGGGTTTCAAAATCAGCGCACGCGCCAGCGCAACCCTTTGCCGCTGACCGCCTGACAAGGCATGTGCGGCGCGGTTTCCGTATCCTTCCAACCCGACCTTGCGCAAAACATCACCGACCAAACCATCGGTTTCAGACCGGCCAAGGCGGCGGGCCCGCAACCCATAGGCCACGTTTTGCGCCACGCTCATATGCGGGAAAATCGCATAGCTTTGGAACACCATGTTCGTCGGGCGCTTGTTGGGCGGCACGTTGGCCATCGGCTGACCTGCAATCGTCACTGTGCCTGAATTAAGCTCTTCGAAACCTGCGATTGTGCGCAGCAACGTGGTCTTGCCACAGCCGGACGGGCCCAGCAGGGAAAAGAACTCTCCCTCTTCAATATCGCAGCTCACATCCCGCAGCGCGTGATACTCACCATAGTATTTTTGAATATGCGACAGCGCGATCATCGCCATTACAAAATCCCCCCAGCACCAAGGCCCAGTTTACGTGCACTACGGCGGCGCAATACTTCGGACAAGGTCAACAGCACAATAGAAACAGCCAATAGGATCGTCCCCAGCGCAAGGATATCCGGAATCGCCTTTGGAAAGCGCAGCTGCGACCAGATATAAACCGGCAACGTCGGCTCTGTCCCCGATAGGAAAAAGGCGATCACAAATTCATCCAGTGAAATCGTGAAAGACACCAAAAGGCACGACAAAACCCCGGGAAAGATCAGCGGCAGCGTCACCCGTAAAAACGTCATGACGCGGGTTTCGCCTAGGTCAAGTGACGCTTCCGCCATTGACGGGTCCAACTGTTGAAACGCGGACCGCAGGATCGCGATACAGAACGGCGTGCAAATCAATGTATGGCCCAGAATGATCGTAAAGATCGAAAGCGATAGCCCAATTTGCAAAACGACCACCAACAGTGACACGCCAATGATCACCTCGGGCAGGAACATCGGCACCATGATCAAACCCATCATCGCGCCCTTCCCGGCAAAGCGATATCGCACCGACGCGGATGACGCGAACAACGCCAG
>CAKZVL010000113.1 GCA_937922155.1 uncultured Paracoccaceae bacterium
ATTGAAGCCGCAGTGAAATTGGGCATCCCCAAGGTGATCTTTGCCAGTTCCGAAACAACCTATGGCATCTGCTTTGCTGAGGGCGAGATGACACCGAACTACATCCCCATTGATGAAAATCACTCAACATTGCCCCATGACAGCTACGCCACCTCAAAGGTCTGCAATGAGGTCACCGCGCGCGCGTTTCAACATCGCACCGGCATCGACATCTATGGGTTGCGCATTAACAACGTGATCGAACCCGACGAATACAAAGAGATGTTTCCTGCATTCGTAAAAAATCCGGCCCTACGTCGACGCAACATCTTTGGCTATATCGACGCCCGCGACCTCGGCCATATGGTCGATTGCTGCCTCAAAACCGATGGGCTGGGGTTTGAAATATTCAACGTCGCCAACGAAGACAGCTCCGTCGCCATCAAAAGCGCCGACGTGGCCAAGCAGTTTTACGCAGGCATCCCCGCCACCCGCGAAATGGGCGAATTTGAAACATTTTATGATATCTCCAAAGCCAAAAAGCTTGTGGGCTATGCCCCAAAACACGGCTGGCGCGACGCGCTCTAGGTTTGAGCGAACTGGGGCAGGCGCGCCTTCAGCGTCCACCGCATAAAGCCTGAATTGCCAATGACGCGTGCATATCCTCAGGCGTGGGACCCCGCGCTTTTGCCCACGGGCAATTCTACGCTGGACGGGTGATCCCTGCATCCCTATGCAAATCACATGGCACAACCCGCAATTACCTACCGCGATCACATCCGCGCCAGCCTTTGGCTCGGCGTGCCGCTGATCGGGTCTCACCTTGCACAGGTTGCCATCACTTTGACCGACACGATCATGCTGGGCCGCTACGACGTCAGCAGCTTGGCGGCGGTAACGATTGCTGGCTCAATGTTTTTCACAGCTTTTCTTGTCGGCGCAGGCTTCGGACAAGCGGTGACCCCCCTCGTTGCAGAAGCGGTCGAAGCAGGGGATGACACCCAAGTGCGCCGGTTCACGCGCATGGGGCTTTGGCTTTCGACGATCTACGGGGTCATTGTGATGATCCCGTTTTTCTGGACCGAAGACATCCTGCTTGCCATCGGACAAACGCCCGAGGTCGCATCGCTGGGCCACGACTACCTCTTGATTGCGATTTGGGGTTTAATTCCAGCCCTTTGGGTCATGACGCTAAAGTCCTACCTCGCAGCACTCGAACATACTGGTATTATCTTGTGGGCCACGGTCGCCACCGCAATCCTTAACGTATTTTTGAACTATGTCCTCATCTTCGGTCATTTCGGCGCACCCGAACTTGGGGTCAAAGGGGCGGCCATCGCTTCGGTCATTATGCAGGTCCTCACCGTGCTGATTTTGTTCGGCTACGGATTGCAAAAATTGCCGCAATACGCGCTTTTGAAAAACGTCTGGAAATCTGACGTCGTTGCGATGGTGCGGGTCTATCGGCTTGGCTGGCCCATCGGGACGACATCGTTTCTCGAAACGGGTCTCTTCTTTGGATGCACCATGATGATGGGATGGATCGGGACTGTCGAACTGGCCGCCCACGGCATCGCATTGCAATCGGCGACCTTGGTCTTTGTTATTCATGTCGCACTCAGCCAAACTGCAACCGTGCGGGCAGGCCGTGCATTCGGGCGCAAAGATCGGCTTGGGCTACATCGCGGCGCAATCACTGTCACTGGATTGTCCGTGGCCGTCGTCGTCCTTACCGCGCCGTTCTTCTTGATTGTGCCGGATCTCCTTGTGTCGATCTTCATCTCCCCCGATGAAACGCAAAAAGAGGCCGTTCGCGCGGTCGGTGTCCTGCTTTTGGCTTTTGCTGCAGCGTTTCAGTTTATGGACGCCATGCAGGTTATCGCCCTCGGGCTGCTGCGCGGATTGCAAGACACGCGCATCCCCATGGTCATGGCCGCCGTCAGCTATTGGCTCATCGGCTTGCCCGTCAGCTATATCGTGGCGTTCCCGCTTGGATACGGGCCGGGCGGCATCTGGGTGGGGTTGGTTGTCGGATTGTTGGTCGCGGCGATCCTGCTCATGCGCCGGTTTTTCGCCTCCCAGCATATTTGACTGGCAATACGCAGAGGCGGCAGACGGCAACACCTGGATCATCTTGCCAAAAATACTCCCGCCGGAGGCAAGATTATTTCTGCAATAATCTTAACCAATTTTTTCCTAAAAAATTGCGGCCTACAACGACAGACGGTTAGTTCTTGTTCTCGCTGGCATTCAGCAAACGGTCCGCCTTCTTGCGCACCAGCACACCCCGCAAATCATGCATCGCCAATAGCAACGGATCACTCACCGCCTCCAGCTCCGCTTCGGTGGCCTTTGATTGAGCCCATTGGGTCGTCAGGTTCAAATGATCAACCGCGCGATAGATATCATCTATGGTCCGCTGTGACAGCGTGACCATCCGCTCTTTCATCCAGGCGGTGATGGCGGCCTTATCCTCATCCGTGAGGGTCCGGTCGCCTTGCGCCTTATAATCCCCTCGGTTGGTGTTGACGACGGCGATTTGTTCCATCTCGATCCGGCGCTGGCGGTTTTCGGTATCCACGCGAAACACAGCCGCCCCATTGTCACGGACCCTGAAATAATACTCTGGAAGATCTGCGCTCATGTTTGCCTCCCCAGCCTTTTTTTTAACAAGCCTAACAGCGCAGCGTCGCTCTGACCAGTCGTCCCTATTTCAAACCGTCGCAGAATGTTTTGATCCGTGCGCACGCTTCGCTCAGCTGTTCATCTGACGTGGCATAACTCACCCGAAAATTCGGGCTCAACCCAAAGGCTGCACCAAAGACAACCGCAACACCCACTTCCTCCAGCAAGGCTGTGGCGAATGTCTCATCATCCGTGATATTGACGCCAGACGTGGACGTCTTGCCAATGCAGCCTGCGATGGATGGATAGACATAAAACGCACCCTCCGGCGTGGCACAGGTAATCCCATCGCACGCGTTCAACCCCTCGACGACAAGATCACGCCGCCCCTGAAACAGCTTGGCAAAGCCAGGTAAGAAATCTTGCGGGCCATTCAGCGCCTCAACCGCGGCCCATTGGCTGATCGAACAGGGGTTGGACGTGGATTGCGACTGCACCTTGCGCATCGCTTTGATCAAATGCTCAGGCCCAGCCGCGTACCCAATGCGCCAGCCTGTCATGGCATAGGCTTTGGACACACCATTCATCGTCAACGTGCGCTCATACAGCGTTGCTTCCACCTCAGCCGGGGTGCAGAACGTATACCCATCAAAGGCAAGGTGTTCGTACATATCATCCGTCAGAACCCAGACGTGTGGATGGCGCATCAGAACATCCGTCAGCCCCTTCAACTCCGCAGCCGAATATCCCGCACCTGTGGGGTTAGACGGTGAGTTAAACAAAAACCATTTCGTCTTGGGCGTAATCGCCGCCTCTAGCGCCTCCGGCGTGATCTTGAACCCTGTCTCAATCTGGCCTGCGACAAACACAGGCTCGCCCCCGGCAAGCAGCACCATATCCGGATAGCTCACCCAATAAGGGGCAGGGATGATCACCTCATCCCCGGCATTCAGCGTCGCCATAAAGGCGTTGTATAAAACCTGTTTCCCGCCAGTCCCCACGGTGACTTGGGCCGGGGTATATTCCAGCCCATTGTCGCGCTTGAACTTGGCACAAATCGCCTGCTTCAGCTCTGCGATCCCATCCACAGCGGTATAGCGCGTCTTGCCCGCTTTGATGGCCGCAATGCCTGCGGCTTGAATATGCTCTGGCGTGTCAAAATCCGGCTCACCCGCACCAAGCCCGATCACGTCCTTTCCCGCCGCCCGCAATTCTTGCGCCTTGGTCGTCACCGCAATCGTCGGGGAGGGTTTAACGCGGTCGAGTGTCGCAGACAGGAAAGACATGGCAGGTCTCCAGTGGTCAAAGTAAGGTCAACCTGTCATAGGGTCATCCGCGCCCAAGGCGCAAGAAGGATAGTATGCAAATGACGCAAACAGATGATTGGTTCGGCGAAGAAACCGCCACCTTCGGTGATCGCCTCGCCGCCGCCCGCGAAGGGATCGGACTGACCCCCGCTGATCTTGCCAAACGATTGGGCGTGAAAACCAGCACCCTGGTTGATTGGGAAAACGACATCAAAGAACCACGGGCAAACCGTCTGTCGATGCTCTCGGGCATGTTAGGTGTTTCGCTCACATGGTTACTGATGGGTAAAGGTGAGGGCGTGGACGCACCCGACGATGAACTGCAAGACTTGGATCACGACACGCTGGCCGTCCTCACCGAAATGCGCGCGCTGCGGGTCCAATTGGCCCAAAACGCAGAAACATTGGCCCAGTTGGAAAAGCGGTTGCGCAAATCGCTCAAGACGGCATGAGCGAACCACGCGACATCAAAATCAAACGGTTGCATATGCGTTCCATCCGGCGCGGGATCAAAGAAATGGATTTGATCCTCACCGATTTCGCAACGCGCCACTTGCCGGGGCTGCCCGATGATCAGCTCGTGCTTTATGACGCGCTGCTGTCTGAAAACGATCACGACATTTATGCATGGATCACTGGGCAATCAGACGCACCGCCTCACTATGCACCATTCTGGGGCAAACTCGTCGCCGGCGCGCAGGGGCTGACACGGCCCACCTAGACCATGAACATCACAAGAACACTTTAACCCAATTTTTGGGTTTATCCTGCATACGCTCCTCCAGAGGTCTCGGAAGGAGAGTATAATGAGTATGCATAGCGCCCTATCCAAAGTGCCAGACGATGCAGGCTTGTCCCCAGAAGGGACAGCCTTCATGGCCAGCTATCTTGAAGGGCTGACATTGGTCGAACGGTTGCACCGGTTGTTATTGGACGTGATCAAGGACGAATTTGAACGTGTCGGCGTGCTGGAAATCAATCCGGTTCAGGCGCTGTTGCTGTTCAATGTTGGCGACAACGAAGTCACCGCAGGTGAGCTGAAATCGCGCGGCTATTACCAAGGCTCCAACGTCAGCTATAACCTGAAAAAGCTGGTCGATGCAGGATACATGCACCACGAACGATCCGAAATTGACCGCCGATCTGTGCGCGTCCGCCTGACCCAAAAGGGGCGCGATATCCGGCTGATCGTGGCCAAACTCTTCGCCACGCACGCCAATGGGTTGATGGGGCGGGGGGTCTTGGATCAGGCAGGAATGGATGACATTTCATCGTCCCTGCGCCGGATGGAACGGTACTGGACCGAACAAATCCGTTACATCTACTGACGCGGCAGGCCGCCGAGGGTCAGGGTCAATAGCTCTTTCAGGATTTTGCGTTCCATCGCGGCCGCATAATCTTGGAATCCGTTTGACGTTTCAACAAACGCACCGGGCCCGCGAATGACAGTCTGGCGAAAATAGCTCGACAGGCTTTTGATATTCGCCTGCCGCTGATCGTCACCGCGCTGCTGTCCCGCGCCTATGACAAGGGCATTTACAATAACATCGGACGCGACGGCATCGCGACCAATATCCTGCGGACGCGGGCCGGTATTTGCCTCTCCATCGCCCGAAATATCCAACGTGCGCCGCCAACACGCGGCCCGCTGATCCAAAAGGGCGGCCCCAAACAGCATCGCGGACCCGATCGCGGTGGTCGGGCTGGCCCGCGCGCGCTGATGGCTCAACAAGACCGCTGTCACATTGGCAAGGGTGATCTCACCGTCAATCGTGGCCCAGGGCAGGATCAACGTCTGATCCTCTGGCCCGCTCCACTCAAACACGGCGATATCGACCGAAGCGCTGATGTCATCTAACAAAACGGCGCGCACCGCCTCACTGTTCAGCGCGGTGGCAAGGCCATCCAATTGCAACCGATATTCTTGCGCATCCACCGACCCCGACACGTCGAGGCCGAAAACCAGCGCTTGACGACACGCCGCCTGCGCGAACACAGGGGCCATGATCAAAAAAAGCGCCAACACGAAACGCATCAACCCGGGCCAGCCCCCGAACCACCGGCATCCCCGATGATGATCGCGGACAGCTCTCTGATCAACTTACGCTCCATCGCGTTGGCGTAATCTTCAAACCCTTGCGCCACTTCCACGAAACTGCCCGGACCTTGGATCACCTCGTTCAAATAAAACGGGATCAGCTCGGTTTCCCCCTCGAAATCCGCGCCGTTAATCACCAGCCCGTTCACGGTGACATTGGTCAATGGAAACGCCCCATATGCCTCTGCCGGGCCGAACCCATCGTTGTTCTCTCCATCCCCGGCCATATCAATGGTCTGGCTCAAACACGCCGGCGCACGCGCCAAAAGCGTGGACGCATAGCCAAGCGCGTATCCCATCGCGGTTGGAAAATCGTTATGACTGCGCCGACTGGTCTCAATCGTATCGGCCAAATCGAACAGATCAGCGGGCGTCGTGATCAATCGCCAATCGGCCAAGACAACTTGGTTATACCGCCCCGACCATTCAAAAACGGATATGGCCACTGGGTCAGGGCTGATGAAAAACGCATCCACCACATCCGGCGCGCGTAACGCGGTGGCCAATCCACCCCGCTGCAACGCATCCTCGCCCGCGTCCACGGACGACGACACATCCATCGCCAATACCAACGCCAGACGACACGCCTCTGCCGGGGCCGGGATCAGCGCGCAAAGGGCGGCGACCTTTACCAATGGCCAGTGTTTTCCATACTCGCCCAAGGTTCCTGCACCGGCAGGTTGTCACCTTTCTGCAAAAGCTCAACAGAGATGTTGTCGGGCGAACGTACAAACGCCATCCGCCCCTCGCGCGGTGGGCGATTGATCGTGACACCATTGTCCATCAAATGCTGGCACAGCGCATAAATGTCCGACGTCTCATAGGCCAAATGCCCAAAGTGACGACCATCCGACGGCAGGCCATCATCGCCATCCCAATTATACGTCAATTCAACCGGGCAATCCTCATCCCCCGGTGCGGCCATAAAGATCAACGAAAACCGTCCACCTTCATTTTCGTGGCGCCGAGTTTCTTTCATCCCCAGCAATTCGAAAAACGCGATAGAGGCATCAAGATCCTTAACCCGGACCATGGTGTGTAGATATTTCAGTGTCATCATCAGGCTCCCATATGATTTAGGTAAAGCCTAGGCCGCACAGCCGGGAAGTCCAAGGTCAGAAGGATGACCGCAGATCAAATCCAACGCTAAAACTATCACGATCAAAAAAGTCGAAGGTCGAATCCACCTCCGTTTGGGTCACCGACAAAAGCGGCTGGAAACCGTAATACTCAATGTTCTCATTCCCAACACGCAAGGTCGCGGACCGTGTGACGTCTACGCGGTCGATTCCCCCAATCGCAGTTGGCTGATCAAAATCTTGATTTTGATAGCTTAGATCGATGCCGAAAAAGAAACCTTGAACCGTTCGGCCGAAATCATAACTGCCACTGATCGATTGCAATGTGAAATCTTCGGTCGATTGCTTCGAAATGCTATGCGTCGCGCCAAGGGACAATCGCAAGCGATCCGCGCCAATGGCTTGTGCCCACGTCAGGCTTGTTGACCAGCTGTCAGCAGGGTCGTCATCGTTAAAGACCTGATACTGCCGGGCAAGACGCCCGCTGACCAGCGCGTCCTCAAAAACAGTCCAGCTTTGTGCAATGCTCATATCGACGGTTCGGTTATCAACCTCCCCCTCGACCCAATTTTGCGCAACGCGTAATCCAAAATCCGTCGGGCGGGCACCCTCTACCAATATCCGGCGGTGACGCAAACCATAGCCAAGCGTCCCACTTGCAAAATCGCTGCCGCTTACATCCGGGGCGATCTCTTGGGCTTCGTTTGACAGGGAAAACAGGTTGAAACTTGCAAAAGCGTCAATGAATGTCGCAGATCTTTCTCCAACGTCTGCCCGATAGGTGGTCGATGCCGTGCCGCTATACCGCAAGCCAGACAAAGGCGGGCTGCTCAATGGGAAACCACCCAGAACAATAACTTCATCCGTCCCGCCATTAATATTCGACTGTGGCGTGATCCCGAACCTCAGCGAATTGTTCCAAGGGTTGCGGCGCCGTAACCCCTGAAAATCTCGCGCAATCGCTTCATCGGCGGCGGCGTCCGGTGCATATTGCGCGGCCCGACGCAACCATAGCTGTGCCCGGCTGTCTTTACGTTCTGCGGCATAGGCATTCGCGGCCAATCGCGCGGCAACAAAACTGACATCTCCGCGTGATGACGCCCAATAGGCGCGGCGCGCAAACGCGCCAGATTCAGACGAAAATCCCAGTGCAGATGCCGCCCGGCTTGCCACGATCAACGCGGTCACGTCGGACGGATCACGCTCCAGCAAACTTTCCGCCAACGATCCAGCCCGCTGTGCGTCGCCGTCATTCAAAAGCGTCAGCGCCAGCTCGCGCGTTTGGTTCACGGTCAGTGAAACGCTCGACTGCGCCACGCCAGCTGACGGAGATACACTCAGGGCCGCGATGGTGGCTCCAACAAATAGCGGTTTTAACCACATGCGCGGTATATCCATTCGTTTAGTCGAGGGTTTGCCCGGATGTGACTCAGTCAGACTTAAGGCTCACTGCGGTACAAAATTGCGCCGCCAGTTTCCTGAATTGACACACCCTCACGGTCAAGGTCTGGACCTTCGATCTTGATAACACCGACAACTTCACCACCGCCGTCACTAAGCTCAAGCGTATCCCCTGCAATAATCGCCGTGAACGTGCCTTCTAGGTTGATAACCGGTTCATTCGTGGATGGATCAATTTCAACGGTAAAGACGTCTGAAACAATCTCACCATCCTCGGTAATCGTGTTCGACCCTTCAACGATCGTCCACCTGATATCCGTTAGATTTTCAATAAATGCACCAGTGTCATCGAACAATTGCCGATCCGTCACGCGGCCTTTGACACCATCATTTGCGTTGAAGTCATCAAAATCGATGTCGAGGTTGATCTCACCCTGAACATAATCAAGCCCGCCTGCATTGTCATAAACACGCATCCCGCCATAGTCGCCTTCAAACGTGGCTTGACCCGTGGTGGGCAATGTTGCGCCGCCTTGGCGTTCATATACATAGCCACCAAAGCCATAGCTGAAATAACCACCCGTGCGCACGATCGCAAACGTCGTGCGCGCGCTGCCGTCTTCGTTCAGGTTGCGGCTGGTGCCCAAAACCGCGCGATAGGGCACAATCTGCGAAACCGGGTTCCCGGTCAAAAAGTCTGGCGTGGTCGTATCCGCTTCAAACACAGCATAGGTGGCAAGGGTCGGCACATCGCTGTCGCGTTGATAAACGTTCGCGCCGTCAAACGCGATGTTGTCGACCGTGAACGTATCGCTCCCGGCGTCATAACTGACATCCGTCACAAGACCGCCGTTGTCGGCTTCGTTGCGTTCTTCAAACCGGAAAATATCACCGGTGGCGGTTGGATTATCCGTGCCCGGTGGCAAAACGCCGACATCAATGCTTCCGCCATCACCCACTTCATCATCTGGGTTCGTCACAACGCCATCTGTCCCGGTTGCGGGATCAACGACGCCCGCGACAGCATCATCCGTGTCATAAAGAGGTTGTCCGTCGCCACAGGCTGCCAACAGCGCAAGTAGCGAAACAGCGGTGAAAACTCTGGTCATATCGGGCCTGCCTTCGTCAAACGTTCTGTTCTGCGCGAAATGTCACCGCCATAGACGACTGACAATCCACCTTTTTCATATCGGTACCACATTATGGAGGTTTTGCAACCTAAACACGCCATATATAGAGTTGACTAATATAACGTTACTGGAGAGCTGCCAAATGCCCCTAAGCCCCGATCAACAGGCGGAAATTGACGATCTGCGTGCGAATCCGCAACCAACCCTGCGCGCAGTTTCGCCGGGGATGGAGGCACATTTATACAAAGCCCACGACGTTTTGGACCACGGTTTCGTGCGAGTCATCGACTATATGGGCGACGATGCGGCGATTTGTCAGGCGGCGCGGGTCTCATACGGCAAAGGCACCAAATCCGTCCAAAACGACGAAGGATTGATCCGCTATTTGATGCGCCACTGGCACTCCACCCCGTTTGAAATGTGCGAAATCAAACTGCACGTGAAACTGCCGGTCTTTGTTGCGCGCCAATGGATCCGGCACCGCACGGCTAACGTCAACGAATACTCTGCGCGCTACTCGATCTTGGATCGGGAATTTTACATCCCCGCCGCAGGGGACCTCGCCGCGCAATCCGTCGTGAACAATCAGGGCCGGGGTGAGGCGCTCACCGGCGAAGAAGCCGCTCGCGTCCTGCGCTACCTCAAGGAAGACAGCGACCGCGCCTATGACCACTACGAAGAGATGATCAGCGATGACGGTCAGCAAGGCCTCGCGCGCGAGCTTGCCCGCATGAACCTGCCCGCCAACATCTATACCCAATGGTATTGGAAAGTGGATTTGCACAACCTGTTCCACTTCCTGCGCCTGCGCGCCGACGCCCACGCCCAATACGAAATCCGCGTCTATGCCGACGCCATCTGCAAAGTCGTCGCCGACTGGGTCCCCGCGGCCTATAGCGCATTCGAAGACTACCGCATGGGCGGCGCCAACCTATCTGGCAAAGCGCTAGACTGCTTGCGCAAAATGCTTGCCGGGGAAGAGGTCACGCAAGAGACCTCAGGCATGAGCAAAGGCGAGTGGCGGGAGTTTATGGGGGTTATTGGGTAGTTTAGTTCGTGACCGATCCCAATGATGATCCAATTCTGCAGCGTCGGACCTTTTGCTTGTTCGAAATCGGACAATCTCATTGAAGTTTAATGTATACATTGATGAGAGTGGCGAAGCTGGAATTGACAAAATTCGAAGTGATGGCGTCGCCGGAGCCTCGCCTTATTTTGTAATGGCTGCAGTGGTCTGTCAGCCTACAGCGGAAGTCTTGGTTAAGAACGCACTCAGTGATTGCCGCGAGCGTATTTCCAAAAAGACTTGGAGGCATGCAACCGACCTAAAACATTCCCAAAAAGTTTATGTTGCGCGTGAACTAAATCGACTTCCGATCCGTTTCTTTGCCTTGATGTCAAACAAGGCAACCTTGGGCGATTATAAATCTGAAATTAGAGGAAACGCGAACAAGTTTTACAATAAGTGCGCGAAGTATTTGCTCGAGAATGTTTGCGCCTATCTTGAGCCGCATATGATATCTGAAAATGATTTACGGGTCATCTTTGAAGAAATGAACCATGATTATGATGCGATGAGGCGGTTCCTTCTGAGGGTCAAAGAAAATCCTTTGCACCAGAGTTCTAAATCACTTTCGATTTTGAACCCATTTTCAATATCAACCTTAAAAAAGGGTGAAAGTGAGTTGTTGGATGTTGCTGATTTTGTGGCACATGCAGTGTACCAATGTGCTAATCGATCAGACCACAACTATGGAATTCCTGAACCGAGATATTTTTGTGAATTATCTTCTCGGTTTGCTGGATGCAGACAAGGCAATCCAATTGGTCACGGACTTAAATTCATTCATGATATTGATAGCATGGGTTTGGAAACTGAAATTGTTCAGATGTTCAGAAAAACCAAGGTCAGCCTGCCCTCTATCAAGTAATTTGCGCTAGTCCACGGCTGGCTCAGACAATCCACGAGCGTTTCTGGAACGTTTATACTTTTGGCCTCGGAGCAGCTGCCCTTATTTTTTTGCAACCCAAAATCTGGCCCGTGAAAGCTCGCTTCAACCACCTCACCAAGCCGCCCTTAACCCCAAATTAACCTCTCAACCCAAAATCACCGCGCCAAACCCGAATTTCCCGAAAAACGCCCGAAATGACACCCCCCGGTGTACCGGCTGTGTACACACTGTGTACAGGGTGTGACGCGCAGCAAGGGCGCGGCGTTTCGGGCGCACGTCGAATGGCAGTCGCGAAAACATTGTTTCCGCAACGCACCTAATCCACAATAATTCCCCAGTATTGTTCGCTAAACGACCCTAATCAGACGCGACAAGATTGCCCGCCATCTGGCGGCCATCGCGTCCTTCGATCAGTTCGTATTCAATTTTCTGGTCGTCCGCCAAACCGGTCATCCCGGCCTGTTCGACAGCGGAAATATGAACAAAAACGTCATTTCCACCCTCTTCAGGGGCAATGAAACCAAAGCCCTTGGTCGTATTGAACCACTTCACGGTCCCTTTTGGCATTTTATTCACTCCATTCAAGCGCCAGCGGATTGCCCCCCAACAGGTCAGAGGAACTGGCCCACCCTTAAAACATTAGCGCTTCGTTAAAAAAAGCAAATGACAACCGCTTGAACCTGCGTATGTTTCTGAAAAATGTATGAAAATGGAGGTTTAGTTGCGATTTTTTGGCCTAAAAACATGCGACACCTGTAAAAAAGCGCTGAAAGAATTAGCAGTTTCGGGACTGACACCAGAGGTTATCGACGTGCGCGCCAATGGCGTCAGCGCGGAGGATTTGCGCAAGATTCTCTCTGAATTCGGCGACGCGGCCATCAACCGGGCCTCCACCACATGGCGCGGGCTCAGCGATGCGCAAAAGGAAAGCGACCCGTTTGACCTTCTGTCCGCCCATCCAACCCTCATGAAACGCCCCGTCGTCACCGACGGCGACCGCTGGACCCTCGGCTGGAAAGCGCAGGCAAAGGCGGTTTGGCTTGGCGAACCCTAAAAGGTTGCGTATCAAGTGCGAAAAAAGTGGAGGAGCGCAAAATGCGAAACGCAGCCATGATCCTAGGGATCATCGCCGGTCTCATCGGGATATTTATCGGCATTTTCGGTTTCGGCTATGTCGCCTTTAGCGAGCGCCAGCCAGAAATCGCTGAAAACATTGGCCTTTTTGACAACCCATCCCTGATCAAAGCCGCCAGCTTTTTCGCCCCACTTCTGGCCATCGCAGGCGGTGCCATGGCGCGAGATCGCGGGCTTTGGGGCGGCATCGCGATGCTGTTGGCCGCAGGCGCGTTTTACCACGCCTTTGGCTTTAATGTCGCAACCTTCATTCCAATCGGCTTTGCCGGACTTGGGGGTTTATTGGCGATTACCGCACGTCAGCCGGATCAACCGCGCGCCCACTGAAGAAAAGGCGGTCCAGCGACAACCACCCGCCGCCTTTCAGCACAAGGATCAACAGACCCAGTACCCAAAACGCGCGTTGGTCAAGGATCAGCGCGTCGGGCAACCGGTCAAACCATGCGCCTAACGTGCCGTCGTGTTCGATCCCGCCGTGCCCGTACAGATCGGTCAAGGATTGCAGGACGACAAATGCAATCATGCCCAGGGCCGATAGACGCGTCAAAAGTCCAACAACGATCAAGACAGGCAGAACAAATTCGCCAACCGTGCCGCCGATGACCACAAGTTTGTGAAACAGCGTCAATGCACTGGTGTCATAGCCTGCCGCTTCCATCGCCTTTGGGAAAATCTGCGCATAGGCACCGACCGATGGGTTAAGAAAGCCAAGAACGCCGTCGCCTAACTTGGTCATCCCGGAGTTCAGATAATACATCAGCAGAACAGCAGCAAAAACAAAACGGGATGTCAGCGGCAACAGCCCGTCACCAAGGCGGCTCAAGCTGTCGCCCATTCGATTAAGGGATGTGAACATAGGGTAGGGCCTTTCAGTTTAGTTGAGTAATTGTGGATTGCTGCAACAAAAGGCCAAGCAATGCCCCGAGGTCAAGTTCTGCGCCAGCATTTGTCATCGCAACGCCCAACGGCTGCCCTGCTATTAGGCTTTCGATGCAGGTGGCATCTGCGGCGCTGATCGCATGGATTTGCGGGTCAAATTGCGGCCGGGTTACCAAAACGCATTCTGGCTGTGTGACAGGTTTTGGCGCAGAAGTATCTGTATTTGATAGATAAATTCCGTAAACCGGGTGGTCGGATTTGATCATTGTCGTGGATGGGGCAAAGGTCATGCGCAAACCCATCAAATCTGTCGGTGCCACAGCACCAATGGCATTTGCATCAATGGGATCAGCGTCTGCCGCGTGATAACTTTGGCGCATAGCCAGTTCCAACTTGGCGATATCCGGCAGGTAGGACAGATGTTTGACCGGGTCGAAACGGGTCAAAAACTGCGGCATGGCTTCACCGTAGAACATCATCAGCGGCGATGCGGGGGGATGCATGCGCAGATAAACGCCGGACATGGCTCGGAAAAAGTCTTCTCCGACCAGCTTGCGCACTACGGGAAAGGCGGCTTCCAAAGCGTCGGACAAACTGACAGCGACGTTGTTGCGATAGACGTCATACCGCTTGGTCGCGGGTGTTCCATCTGGATTTACCAAACCTTCGGGTGCGGCCTGGGTCGCGTCCAACAATCCGGCGGTAAAGGCGGTTTGACTAACGCTCATGCGGGTACGGCGTCCAACGCCTGATGCGCACGCGCGATCTCAGCGGCAAGAACGGGCCATTCGGGAACATCCGTATCCCATTCCACCAACAGCGGCTTTGGCCCAGATCGCGCTAGCGTGTAATCCAAAAGCGCCCAGACCGGATCAACAACCGCAGCGCCATGGCTGTCAATCAACAGCGGCGCGCCTGTTTCATCCATATCTTCATCATGACCACCCAAGTGGATCTCACCAACTGCGGCTAGCGGAAAGGCGTCGATATACTCTTGCGGGGATGTCTTGAGGTTCGTCGCACTGACAAAGACGTTGTTCACATCCAACAACAACCCGCAGCCCGTTCGTTTTACGACCTCTGCTAGAAATGCGGTTTCTTCCATCGTGCTTTCAGCGAATGCCAAATAGCTGGACGGATTTTCCAGCAGCATCTGACGGCCCAAAGTTGTTTGTACTTGGTCAATATGGGCGCAAACGCGCGCCAGCGTGGCCTCTGTATAGGGTAGGGGCAACAGATCGTTTAGAAAGTGGGAGTCATGGGTAGACCAGGCCAAATGTTCAGAAAAGCTGGCGGGGTTCAGCCACTCGACAAGATGCTTTAGCCGGGAAAGGTGGTCTGGATCAAGGTCGCCTTCAGCACCGATCGATAGACCAACGCCATGGACAGAAATAGGAAATCGTTCGGATAAGTGGCGCAGTTGCGCAATGGGTCGTCCACCAGCACCCATATAGTTTTCTGCGTGGACCTCCAACCAACCGAGAGGATCAGCGCCATTAATGATATCGCTGTAATGTTGCGGCTTATAGCCAACACCCGGAGCAGCGGGGAGGATACGTCGGGCGCGATCATCAAGCATAGCAGTGTCCAATCGGCGGGGGTGTAAGGCGGGCCTAGGCCCACCTTACGAAAGTTCGATTAAGCAGGAAGGTCGCGGTCCTGCTCTTCCAAGGAACCCATGCGCTCTGTACCGTCAGCCATTGTTGGCAGCTCGATATCAGCACAAGTCCCCGCAGGAACAAGTGTCCAAGCGTTGCCTTGATAGTCAACTGTAGATGTCCCCGCACACGTTGTGCCCGGGCCAGCCGCACAGTCGTTTTCGCCAGCAAGAGAAACACCGTAGCACTTTTCGTTTGCTTGTGCAGCGGCAGTTGTTGTTAGGCCAGCAATTGCAGTTGCAACAGCAGAAGCAGCGATCAGTGTCTTAGTAGCAGTGGACATATGAAATTTCCTCATTCCTTGGTTCATTGCAGCCCGTCAGTCGAGCGATGGCAGAAACCTAACGCTTGTTCATTAGGCATGCCATTCACAGACCCGTGGGTCACAGCCTGGTGAGCGGATTGACGTAGCGTGCTGTCAAAATTTTGGCCAAAAAGCCATGAAAACAAGGAAGCTGACCCAGTTTGGGACAGGAATGTTTCAGAATTGGTGTGAGAATTGTTACAAAAGATCAGGCGGCGTTGCTTCGCCTGCGAGCATTGTAACAATTTCATCCAGTGATGTGACAGATGTTCTGTTCTCACCAAGTCGTCGCACGCTAACGCTGCGGTCTTCGACCTCCCTTGCGCCGATGGCCAGGATCACGGGCACTTTCCCAACCGAATGCTCGCGCACTTTATAATTGATCTTTTCATTGCGCGTATCGGCCTCAGCCCGAACGCCTTTGGCGCGCAAAGCTGCGACAACCTCTGCGGCATAGTCATTACCATCGCTAACAATCGTGGCCACAACCACCTGACGGGGGGCCAGCCAGAACGGAAGCTTGCCCGCATGCTCTTCGATCAGAATGCCAATGAACCGCTCAAATGAACCCAGCAAAGCACGGTGCAGCATCACAGGGCGATGCTTATTGCCATCTTCGCCAACAAACGTCGCATCCAACCGCTCAGGCAGAACAAAATCGACCTGATGGGTGCCACACTGCCAATCACGGCCAATCGCATCGGTCAGAACAAATTCCAGCTTGGGCCCATAAAACGCGCCTTCGCCGGGATTCAGTTCTGGTTCAATCCCCGCAGCACGGGTGGCAGCCAGTAGGGCAGCCTCGGCCTTGTCCCAAACCTCATCCGATCCAGACCGCTTTTCCGGACGGTCGGAAAATTTCACTTTGAAATTCTCAAACCCAAGGTCCTTATACACCGCCGAAAGAAAGCTGATGAACTCAGCGGTTTCAGATTCAATCTGATCGTCACGACAGAAAATGTGTCCGTCATCTTGGGTAAAGCCGCGCACGCGCATGATGCCATGCAAAGCACCAGAAGGTTCATAACGGTTGCACGATCCAAATTCCGCCATCCGCAACGGCAGATCGCGATAGGATTTCAAACCTTGGTTGAAAATCTGCACATGGCAGGGGCAGTTCATCGGCTTGAGCGCATTGACCGCCTTTTCACGGGCGTGGTCCTCGTCCACCTCGACGATAAACATGTGATCCTGATACTTTTCCCAGTGACCTGACGCTTCCCACAACTTGCGATCGACAACTTGTGGTGTGTTCACCTCCACATAGCCGCCCGCACGTTGGCGGCGGCGCATGTAATCTTGCAGCTCTGTATAAACAGTCCAGCCGTTGGGGTGCCAAAACACCTGACCGGGGGCTTCTTCCTGCATATGAAACAGGTCCATCTCGCGGCCCAGCTTGCGGTGGTCGCGCTTGGCTGCTTCTTCCAGCATGTTCAGATGCGCGCGCAGACCTTCTTTGTTGGTGAACGCACAGCCATAAATCCGCTGTAACATCGCCCGGTCTGAATCGCCGCGCCAATAGGCACCAGCAATCGACATCAGACGGAACCCATCCGCAGGCACCTGACCCGTGTTCTGCAAATGCGGACCGCGGCACAGATCCTGCCAATCGCCATGCCAATACATGCGCAACGGCTCATCACCGGGGATACTGTTGATCAGCTCGACCTTATAGGGTTCGCCACGCTCTTCATAATAAGCGACGGCCTTGGCGCGATCCCAGATTTCAGTACGCACCTCGTCCCGCTTGTTAATGATTTCTTTCATCTTCTTTTCAATAAGGGCGAGGTCTTCGGGAACGAACGGTTCTTTGCGATCAAAATCGTAGTACCAACCGTCCTTGATCACAGGCCCGATGGTGACCTGTACGTCAGGCCAAATTTCCTGAACCGCGCGCGCCATAATATGCGCCAGATCGTGGCGCACCAATTCAAGCGCGGGTTCTTCATCCTTCATGGTGTTGATGGCAATCGAGCTATCGGCCTCAATCGGCCACTGCAGATCCCAATGTTCGCCGTTCACCGTCGCGCTGATCGCTTTCTTGCGCAGGGACGACGAAATGTCAGCGGCCACATCGGCGGCCGTGACGCCAGCCTCATAGGACCGTGCGTTGCCATCAGGAAATGTAAGGGAGATTTGGGCCATCTTGGGCTCCTCGTCGGTTTGGCGCCTACAAAGCGCCCGGTTGCGGGTTCAATTTCGTGGCTTGTCCTCGCAAGTGCTTTGATTGTCAACTTTCATCGGCACAAAGATATCGGATGAGGCGCGAAGGACATAAAGTATACCCAAGTAGACCTTGCATGCGACATCTCTGCTGTTAAAAACGACTTGTTTCCAATCGGAAACCAAAGGTTCATAGACGGAGACAGCCATGCCAAGCTTTAATCGCACTTTCGACCATACCATCCAAGACGTTGATTTGATTGAAGAAGCATTGCGCGCCCGTGGTCGGGAGTTGTCCAACATGCGTCTCGCGCTCAAGGAAGATAACCCAGCCCATTTGGAATCAATCCGCGTGATCGAAGCGGACCAGCGTGGCAACGAGGTCTTGCTGGGCAAGCTGCATGACCAAAAAATCTTTTACCGGCCCACAGCGGGGGCATACGTCAGCGGCTAAGGCACTCAAAGCCCGCTTTCACCCGCTAGATGTCAGTCTATTCATTCTTGTCGCGCCCCGTCGAATATGATGCAGTGCCGCTATGGAAAATAACCCTGACACCCCGAAATTCGTCACGCCGCAAGGACGCAAAATCGCCTACCATTTGACCGACGGAACTGGCCCTGCCGTCGTGTTTTTGGGCGGGTTCAAATCCGACATGGGCGGCACAAAGGCCATACACCTTGAAAAATGGGCTCGCGCGTCGGGGCGCGCCTTTCTGCGGTTTGACTATTCCGGCCACGGTGAAAGCAGTGAGGCGTTCACAGATGGCGCCATAGGGGATTGGTTTGAAGACGCCTGCGCAGCCCTTGGTCTGCTTGCTGGGCCCATCGTCCTTGTCGGCTCCTCCATGGGTGGTTGGATTTCATTGCTCGTCGCGCGCCACATGCCAGAACGGATCGCCGGGCTCGTCACGATTGCCGCCGCCCCTGATTTCACCGAAGACAGCATGTGGGCGGGGTTCAGTGACGCCCAAAAGGCAGATTTGGAAATGGGTCAAGTCGCGCTGCCATCTGATTACGGCGAACCCTATATCATCACCAAACGCCTGATCGAAGAGGGGCGCAACCGCCTTGTCCTGCGCGATCCACTGAAGCTCAACTTCCCAACAAGGTTTTTGCAAGGAACCGCAGACGCAGACGTGGATATGTCCGTCGCGCTTCGCCTGCTTGAGCACGCCCAAGGGCCAGACATGCGGCTGACCCTCGTGGACGGGGCAGATCACCGGTTTTCTGATGACGCCTGTCTCAAATTGATCGAAACTGCGGTTGAGGATGTCTTAACGCCAAATACGTAACGTCTTGCTTCTGCCCAATGGCTCACTTTGTTAGCCTTCGCCCAAAGAAGTGTTGGGAGGGTAGGATATGGCGCTGTCACTGGGTCAAAAGGTGGGCTGGGGCCTTGCCGATACGGGCATCAACGTCTTTGTCGTCATAAAGCAGCTTTTAGTCTTTACCTTCCTAACCGCCTTTCTTGGCGTACCGCCGGGCGTTGCTGGCTGGGTCACCTTTGCCGTTCTCGCCTTTGATGTCGTGACTGACCCGCTTGTCGGCTTCTTGTCGGACCGCACCAACAGTCGTTGGGGGCGACGCGCGCCTTGGATTTTTGTGGGGGCGGTTATTCTTGCGGTTGGAATTGTGGGAATGTTCGCGGTGCCAGAAGGGATGATTTGGCAATCCAATATGACTTGGGTGATCGGCTTTTTCGGGCTAGCCACCATCGGTTTCACCTTCGTCGCCGTCCCCTATGGCGCCATGGCAGGCGAGATGTCGCAAGATCCGCGTGAACGCTCGACGATGATGGCATTTCGAATGACTTTCGCCTCCATCGGTTTGTTGCTGGCAGGCGCGCTCGTGCCGGCGCTGGCGGGCGACACGCGGCAAGGTTACGCAAACGCAGTGCTTTTGGTTGCTCCCTTCGTTGTATTAGCGATCTGGGCGATGCTGTTCTTTACACGCAACGCACCGAAACTAACGGCGCCATCAAGCCAGAGTTTTGCGCAAATCCTTGGCCTTGTTGTCGGAAACCGCGCGTTCATAATTCTAGTCGCGCTCTACGGTTTGCTTACCCTTGGGGTGGCAATGATTGCGGCCGGGCTGCAACTTGCCGCGCTTTATCTGATCACGGACACAGGCGACAGCATGCTGTCTGGTCTGGCCGGGGCGCTGGGCATATTCTCTGTGCTATTTGCGATGTTCATTATCGGTTCTGTGCTCAGCCAATTTTGCTGGGTGAAGGCCAGCGCATGGTTGGGAAAAACCTGGGCGCTAGTTGTCGGTATGGTGCTTTACATCCTGGTGCTGCTTTTGGTCGGGCAGGTGCTTCCCGCAACGGGCATTGGGACTATGGCGCTCTTATTTCTTGCGACCGGTTTCACCAATGGCGCCTACCAACAAATCCCATGGGCGATGTATCCAGACCTGATGGACGTGACACGCAACGCAACCGGCCAAGCCATCGAAGGTGCGTTCTCGGCGGTTTGGTTATTTGGGCAAAAGGTTGCAAATGCGATTGCACCGCTGATCCTTGGTCTTGTTCTGTCGCGGGCGGATTGGAAACCTTCCACCCAAGGTAAAGTCGACCAGTCGGCTGAGGCGTTACAGGCCCTTGAAACGGCGCTGACACTTTGGCCCGCAGCATTGTTTGCGCTTTCAATTATTGGGCTAATTGCCGTCTATCGCCCCGCGACCAAGCGGCTCGTTGCGCACGGCTAAGCAATAGCGCGAGGTCTGAGGCTGCGAATTCCGGCGTGTTCTAACGTAATCGCTTCAGTCCCCTTGCGGCCATGCGCAGCCCTTGCGACAACGATCAAATCTTTGTCGTTGGAAAGTGTCGAAATGTCTTTTGATCCGCTCGTTCTTTTGCCCCCGATTTTGTGCGACGCCCGTGCCTTTGGCGCACAGCTCGCCGGGTTATCACCCGAGGGCGCGATCATGTATGCGCCCACGTGCCAGGGGGAGCGGGTTGAAGAAATCGCCAGCCAAATCTTGGGCTACGCACCGTCGCGGTTTGCGTTGGCAGGGCAAGCGATGGGCGCCACTGTCGCACTTGAAATCATCCGCCGTGCGCCGGATCGCGTGTCAAAACTCGCGCTGATCTCTGCCACGGTGCATGGGGAAAGGCCCGAGGGTGCCTCTGCCATCGAACCTCGGATTGTCGCGGCACGCTCCGGGCGCTTTGATGAAGTGATCGGGCAAGAGTTGAACCCCAGCTGGCTTGCGCAATCCTCTCCACGTGCCGAAATCACACAACTGGTGACAGACATGGCATGGAACCAAGGGCCAGACGCCTATGTCAAGCAAGCCCGCGCAATGCAGCGGCGTCGCGATCAGCAACCCACCTTGAGTCAGATTACGCAACCAACCTGGGTCATCTGCGGTGCCGAGGACAGCCTTTTGCCCGTGATCCGGCACGAATTTATTGCAGAGATGATCCCAAACGCGACGCTAAAAGTTGTCGAGGGGGCAGGTCACCTGCCGACGCTGGAACAACCCGATCAGATGAATGACCTGTTGCGCGCGTTCCTGAAAGCGTAACGTACAAAACGGATGAGCGAAAAAAAAGGCGGCCCCAGTTTCCCGGGGCCGCCCTTAGCGAGGCTGTTATCGGCGAGAGATCGACGTTAGCCTGCTTTCCGTTCCGGGTTAAACCGGGATTTATCACTGATCTGGAAACGGCCATTGCGCACCTTATTGATCCGCCCTTCACGCAATAGCGTGCCGAAGGATCGCAAGCTGTCTTCACGGCTGTAACCTGTTTCAGATGTGGCCTGAACTTTTTGCATGATCTGCGGGCGAGAGAAATCCTCGCTGCCCTCTACAAACGCTGTATAGGCGGCTGCAGCTTCCAACAAATCTTCTAGCTCTGTCGCGCCCATCTCTGCTGCAAACTCAGCAAAATTGCCTGCGTTCGTATCAGACGTACCACTTGCAACCCGACGTGGCTGAACAGGTTCCAATGGAACATCTTCAGGCGCATCAATGCGTTGTGCGGCAACAAGCTTGAGCGGGGCAGGGCGCGGACGCTCTGTTCGCACTTCGGCTTTCGGAAGCGAAGACGCACGACGCGGACGAACAACATCATCCAAATCGTCACGGAATGCATCTTCCGTTTTGGCGGCAACATTGCTTTTGTCGCCAAGTTGACGCGCAGCTTCGGTGGCAGCGACAGCGGCTTTTAGCTGCGCAATTGCATTGCGACGGCGGCTATTTTCAGGCTGTGCCAGTTCTTCATCCGTCTGGTTCAGAATGCGCGACATCGCCGCATCATCGTTCTCAGGCAGAATGTCGCGACCAGCACGGTTGGTTGATTTGACCTCTTCAATCTCACGCTCAACCTCGGCGAGTTCTTCTTGAAGATCAGCCTCGTCCTCATCTGACAAGCTCGCGCTTGCTTCTTCGTCAAGGATGTTTGGATCGATTGCATCCGTCAAAAGCATAGGGCCATCTGTTGGATTGGCGTCTTCCTCTGAAAACTCCAACCCGCCCACATTGTCCGCCGATGCATCTGCATCGTCGCTTTGCTTGGCGGCACCGTTCATCAAGCTGGCAATCATGCCTTTTTCGGCCACTTCAGATGGTTCGTCCTGCGACGCTTCATCTTCTGTTTCCTCAGAACGGCGCGCCCCGCGCACACGTGCGATTAAGCTATCTTCATCGCCGCTTTGTGCTGTGGGTTCTTCATCTGCCGCCTGCGCCGTCATGTCGACTTCAGCCGGTTCTTCCTCTGTGGCCACCTCAACAGGAGTTGGGCGCAAAGGACGGGCAACCCGCAAAATTCGCGCGCGGATTGATGGCTTTTCCACAGGTTCAGGCGTTGGTACTGCGCCAAGCGTGGCGTCAGTTTCCGACGCATCAGCTGCGACCTCTTCAACCACTTCTTCGGCCTTCGCGTCTTCGGCTTCTGCTTTCGCAGCAGTCCGTTCAGCATCTTCCGCCATCGCTTCGGTATAGGCGAGGGCTAGCGCTTCTTCATCCGCTTCTGCTTTGGCAGCGGCTTCTTCCGCTTCCTTGGCGTCTGCAGCTGCCTTTTCACCGGCTTCCTTGGCCGCTTCGGCCTCGGCTTCCGCTTCAGCTTGCACTCGGGCTTCTTCAGCTGCGTCCGCTTCTGCTTTTGCAGCCGCTTCTTCCGCTTCCTTGGCGTCTGCGGCGGCCTTTTCAGCGGCTTCCTTGGCCGCTTCGGCCTCGGCTTCCGATTCGGCTTGCACGCGGGCTTCTTCAGCTGCGTCTGCTTCTGCTTTAGCAGCCGCTTCTTCCGCTTCCTTGGCGGCTGTTTCTGCCTTTTCAGCTGCGGCTTGGGCCGCTTCGGCCTCTGCCTCGGCTTCGGCTTGCACGCGGGCTTCTTCGGCGGCGTCCGCTTCTGCTTTCGCAGCGGCTTCTTCCGCTTCCTTTGCTTCTGCCTCCGCTGCTGCCGCTGCTTCCTGCGCTTCTTTGGCCTCGGCTGCTGCTTTTGCCTTTGCAGCCGCTTCTTCCTCAGCTTTCGCTTGCGCAGCTTCTGCTCTGGCGTCGGCTTCCAGCATGTCATCTTCGAATTCAGATTTTTCTGAACGCGCTAAGAAAGCTTGATTTCCATCCCGGCGTTCGGATGTTGCATCCTTTTCATTGCCGGTTCCAACAACGGCACGAATGCGTTGCAACTTTGCAGCCACGCTATCAACGTCAATGTCAGATGATCCAGCATCCAACGGTGCGGCCATGTCTTCAAACGTTGGGCCGCCATCATCATCGAAGTCTTCGCTGTAGGAAGAAAAGGATGTCACATTTGATGCCGATGGTCCGGATTCGATTTCTGCTTCATCAAATTCTGACGAGGGCGAAAACGACGTCGGTGGCGTTGACTGTGGTGGCATTGCGGGCGCTGGCACGCTCTCTGTCGTTTCAGTGAGACCTGCGGCCAATGGGGCAGCAACGGCCGCTCCCGCACGCACGCTTGTATTTTCACTCGGCTCCGACGCACGCAAAACAATGCCGTTGTCGTCCACACGTGCATCAACACGTCGCTCAATCTCGCGTTCGGCAATGCGTGTTAGCATTTCTGCATCAGGGGTCGGTGGTTCCGCCCCAAAGTACCGATCTCGCTCGGCCAGACCGCGGAAATACTCCGCAATCGCCTTCATCGTGCTGAAGGAATCGTCGAATCCTTCGAGTGTGCACGAAAAAGTGCCGTATGAGACGGTCAGAATCTTACTTGACTCAACCATGATTTCTCTCGCTTTCTCTCGCACCCAGTGGCACCTGTTTACCATGAATTGGTTCCAAAACGGGAACAGGAAGCTGTTTATTGCGGTATTATTTCATGTTCAAAATGCGGCACATACTCCAAATCTGGGCTAATCGAGGGTAAATTAGAATGATTGTTCACAGTTTGGATCCTATTACGATCGTCGGTGGATCTACAGTAAATCGGAGCGACCTTAACAAATCCCTTTCAATTGCTCCAACTGTTGTCGCAGCCGACGGTGGTGCGCGTCACTTGATGCCCGATGGCCCTATTCCAGCCGCTGTGATCGGAGATTTTGACAGCCTGCCGCAAGATGCCCGGGTTAGATTTGGCGATCATCTGCATCATGTTCAAGAACAAAGCACGACCGATTTTGAAAAGGTGGTGGATCGGGTCCGCGCACCCGTCCTGATAGGTTTGGGTTTTCTGGGCGCGCGCATTGATCACACCTTTGCCGCGCTTAACGTGCTGGTCCGCAAGGTCGAACAACCGGTGATTTTGATCGGCGACGACGATTTGGTTATGCGCCTCCCAAACAATTTTGCGGTGTCATTGCCGCAAGGAACAGATATCGCCGTGCTGCCGATGACCCCAGCGCAGGTTTGGTCCAGAGGTTTGAAATGGGACATGGACGGTTTGGGGCTGGCACCTGATGGAATGGTCAGTTCCTCCAACAAAGTCGTGGGTCCAAACGTCAGCATCCGTGCGAGAGGATCAGTCCTGCTTACCCTTCCGAAAGATCAGCTGGACGTCGCGATAGCCGCCCTTCGCGCGCAATAATATAAAGCCCTGCAGCGATGGTGATGCAGATACCAACCGCGGCAAGCCCGTTGGGTAGGTCGCGAAAGATGAGGTAACCAAGCGCGGTCCCAATCGGAATTTCCAAGTACTGCATCGGCGCGAGCGTGGCCGCTGGCGCCAAACGCAAGCTCCACGTCATCATCAAATGCGCCACCATTCCAAACAGGCCCAAAGCGATCAACAGCCAAAGGGTTCTCGGCTCCAATCCTGCGACCTCTGAAACGCCGGAGGTAGCGAAGAAAACAGGGATCAGGACAACCGACGCCTGCAACCCGCTGATGGTTTGCAGGGCAATCGGGTCCAACTCTTTGGCGATTTTGCGCGTCACCAGCATAAACGATGAAAACACAACCGCCACGCCAAGGGGCAAAAGCGCCGGTGCGCCGACCTCGGCAAAGTTGGGCTGAATAACCAAAAGCGTCCCGGTGAATCCAACGGCGCAAGCACCGATCCGATGTTTGCCCACCGCCTCACCCAGAATAAAGTGACCAAGTATCAGCATGATAAAGGGCATAACGAACGCAATCGCCAGTGCATCGGCAAGCGGCAGGTACTGCAACCCCAGATACATCAT
>CAKZVL010000114.1 GCA_937922155.1 uncultured Paracoccaceae bacterium
ACGTGCTGACCAAAGACTACGATATCCGCTAATCGGACAGAATAGGCTGGCGGAGATCACACATCCGCCAGCCATCACCGGCGCTGCCGACCCCGCGTTCTGGGAGGTCCGCTTGTGACCGGCAGCGCCGACTAAACAAACGATGAAACATGCCTCCCGACCCTACAAACGATCACTCCCCCCAAAGTGCATCAGGGCCCCGTCGAAAGATGGGGGTCCTAGTGCTTGATCCAACCGGTGCTGAAACGGGTGCTGTGACAGCCGCCAAACCGCGCGGCGCGGGCTAATTCTTGTTCCAACCGATTGATCCGCCCCGGCCCCATGGCCACCCCGGCTTCCGGCCAAAACGCCGTGATGTCCAAAACTTCAGTGTTGCGTTTCATATCAATACGGCCAATCAGGCGATCCCCTTCCAGAACCGGGAAAACATAATACCCATAGTGCCGTTTGGGCGCGGGAACGAAAATTTCGATGCGATAGTGAAAGCCAAACAACCGCTCTGCCCGCTTGCGGTCGCGCAAGGCGGGATCAAAGGGGGATAAGATGCGCACGCGCGAACTCGGCTCTGGCACAGGGTTGTCCATCAAACCGGGCAAGGCCACGTGACGGCGCAAACTGCCATCCGCGCTTTGCACGTCAATCTCAACAATTCGACCATCGGCCAAGGCCCCGGCGCACCAGTCTTTAGCCTCGCTTTTGGTCACCGTATCCCAGAACGCCGCAACCTCACCGCTGGTGGCAAAACCAAGGCGCAGCATCGCTTGCCAACAGTGCCAATCAATGGCCTCATCCTGCGGGCTATGGGCGTTTAGATGCTCGGCTGGAATCACACGTTCCGTCAGATCATAAATCTTGCGAAACCCTTCACGGCGCGCAACCGCCAGATGCCCCGCATGCCACAGATATTCCAATGCGGTCTTGCTTGGATGCCAATCCCACCAGCCGCCTGATCCCTTCACCTCATCCCGGCCCACATCGGCGCTGGAACAACACCCCTCATCCGAGATTTGGCGCATGATGGTTTCGGTCTTTTCCATAAACCCGGCGCGGCGATCCTTGCCCCAGCGTTTTTCCAGCGCGATGGCAGAGCGTTGAAAGCGCAGCTTCCAAAAGGGATAGAATTCCATCGGAATGGTCGCTGCATCATGGGTCCAATGTTCAAACACCTGTTTGTCCCGCGCCAAGGCCAGCTCCAACGCACGGGGGCGGTATTGCTGACGCCGCGACCACAAGATCAGATCATGCGCGCGTGCAAAGGTATTCACGCTATCCAACTGAACAAAGCCAAGATCTTTGATCAATCCCGCAAGGTCCGCGCCTTTAGCCGGCCCGCTTGGGGCCTCCATCAAAAGGTGACGCGCTAGAAACAAACGGCGGGCTTGGGTGTTTGGCATAACGGCAATAGTCATGCGCGCCACCCTTCCCCAATCGGTGCAAAGAGGAAAGCCCCTTCATCTTGCCATATAAACGCCCACCGGAGGCGCCTGCCCTATCAAGCTGCGGCGTGACTTGTGCGCCTTGCGCTTATCGCCTATCTCTTTTCAGCTATGGCCAAGAAACCTGAAAACAAAAATTACAAAGTGATCGCCGATAATCGGCGTGCGCGGTATGATTATGCGATCGAGGAAGATCTTGAAGTTGGCATCATCTTGCACGGCTCTGAGGTGAAATCGCTGCGCACCGGTCAATCCAACATCGCTGACAGCTATGCCAGCGTTGATGATGGTGAACTTTGGCTCACCAACGCCTATATCGCGCCCTACAACAAAGCGATGTTCACCCATGAAGAACGACGCAAGCGCAAGCTTTTGGTCAATCGCCGTGAACTGGCCCGCTTGTGGAAAGCCACACAGCGCGACGGTATGACCCTTGTACCCTTGGTGATGTATTTCAACGATAAGGGTCTGGTAAAACTCAAGATCGCGACAGCTAAGGGTAAGAAAGCGCAAGACAAACGCGCCACCGAAGCCAAACGTGACTGGGGTCGCCAAAAGGCCCGTTTGCTACGCAACGGCGAATAGCCAGAATTTTCTATGTTTTATTGACGCTTTCGCTAGACTGCCGACAACTGTGGGCCGTCGGACCAGGTTGGCAGTGAAATTGCATTGGGTCCAAAGGAAGGAATTGGGGGCTATGGAACAGCTTATTATTCAACTTGTATCGGGTGCTGTTGGCGGCAACGTTGTTGGGGGATTGGCTAAAAATCTCTCACTTGGCACCATCGGCAACTCGATCGCGGGTATCGCGGGCGGTGGCATCGGTGGCCAGCTTTTGGGCATGGTCACAGGCGGCGGTGCGGCTGCGGCGGCAGATGCGGCGGCACCGGGACTGAACGTTGGATCGATCCTGACACAGGTCGCAGGTGGCGGCATCGGCGGCGGTGTTGTCATGGCGGTTATCGGCATGATCAAAGGCGCGATGGGCAAGTAGACCAAAACAGCGCGAAGGGGCGGCAACGCCCCTTCTTTTCACCCGACCCTTGCTTGCCAGAATGCCCGGACCAGAGTAGGGACAGCGCGTATCGGTGACAAAGGGCATTTTACATGATGGTCGACGCTTTGGATGATCCACAAGTTCTGGTCAGCACCGACTGGCTTGCGGCGCATATCAATGACCCTGATCTGCGCGTGTTGGATGCCAGTTGGTATTTGCCCGATATGGGGCGCGATGCCAAATCGGAATACGACCAGCGGCATATTCCCGGTGCCCGCTTTTTTGATATCGACGACATCAGCGATCAACGGTCTGAGATGCCGCATATGGTTCCGCCGGTGGAAAAATTCATGTCACGTCTGCGCGCCATGGGCGTGGGCGATGGGCATCAAGTGGTGGTCTATGACGGGGCTGGGCTGTTTTCGGCTGCGCGGGTGTGGTGGCTGTTCAAACTGATGGGTCAGAAAAATATCGCCGTTCTGGACGGTGGCCTGCCAAAGTGGATCGCGGATGGGCACTCGGTGACGGATGATGCGCCCATAATCCGGGATCGACACATGACAGTCTCGCGTCAGAACCACTTGGTGCGCGATGTCACACAAGTGGCGCAAGCCGCCAAGCTGCGCGATCATGTGATCATTGACGCCCGCGCACCAGACCGTTTTGCAGGC
>CAKZVL010000115.1 GCA_937922155.1 uncultured Paracoccaceae bacterium
GATGAACATCAAGCGTTTGATGGACCTTGGCTGCTATCGTGGCCTGCGCCATCGTCGTGGTCTGCCGGTTCGCGGACAGCGGACATCTACAAACGCACGTACACGCAAGGGCCCTGCAAAGGCCATTGCTGGTAAGAAGAAATAAGGGAGGGCATCAGATATGGCACGCGACGCAAAACGCACCAAGAAGAAGGTCTCCAAGAACATCGCTGCTGGCGTTGCTCACGTGAATTCTTCGTTCAACAACACCAAGATCCTGATCTCTGACGTACAGGGCAACGCCATTTCATGGTCGTCTGCGGGTACGATGGGTTTCAAAGGGTCACGTAAGTCGACACCTTATGCAGCGCAGATGGCTGCTGAGGATGCGGGCAAGAAAGCACAAGATCACGGCGTGAAAACGCTTGAGGTTGAAGTGCAGGGCCCCGGTTCAGGCCGTGAAAGTGCGCTGCGCGCGCTGGCGGCTGTTGGGTTTAACATCACATCTATTCGTGACGTGACCCCAATGGCGCACAACGGTTGCCGCCCACCCAAACGCCGCCGCGTTTAAGCTATTCGAACGGTTTGGGGCTGCGCATTCGCACGGCCCCAAACCGTCATTTTAACCTCGGGCGTTTGCCTTTTTGGACATGAGGGCAAACAAGTATGGAGGGACATATGATCCACAAGAACTGGGCAGAACTCATCAAGCCAACGCAATTGGACGTAAAGCCGGGCAACGTGCCGGGCTCACAAGCCACTGTGATCGCCGAACCGCTAGAGCGCGGTTTTGGTCTGACACTTGGCAACGCCTTGCGCCGCATTTTGATGTCTTCTTTGCAGGGGGCTGCAATTACCGCCGTACAGATCGACAATGTGCTGCACGAATTTTCTAGCGTCGCGGGGGTCCGCGAAGACGTCACTGACATCGTTTTGAACCTCAAGGGCGTCGCGATCCGCATGGAAGTCGAAGGGCCAAAGCGTTTGAGCGTTCAGGCCAAAGGTCCGGGCGTTGTGACGGCTGGCGATATTTCTGAAACTGCGGGTATCGAGATTCTGAATAAGGATCACGTTCTGTGTCACCTTGATGATGGCGCTGATCTATACATGGAACTGACCGTCAACACCGGTAAGGGCTATGTCGCCGCGGAAAAGAACAAGCCAGAAGACGCGCCCATCGGCATGATGGCGGTTGATGCGATCTATTCTCCGATCAAAAAGGTGTCTTATGACGTGCAGCCGACCCGTGAGGGTCAGGTTCTGGACTATGACAAATTGACCATGAAGGTCGAAACAGACGGATCTATCACGCCGGATGATGCGGTCGCTTACGCGGCGCGCATCCTGCAGGATCAGCTGTCTATCTTTGTGAACTTTGACGAACCTGAATCAGCCACAGCTGGCGCAGAAGACGACGGGCTGGAATTCAACCCGCTTCTGCTGAAGAAAGTGGATGAGTTGGAACTGTCTGTCCGTTCGGCGAACTGCCTGAAGAACGACAACATCGTTTACATCGGCGATCTGATCCAGAAAACCGAAGCTGAAATGCTGCGCACGCCGAACTTTGGCCGCAAATCCTTGAACGAAATCAAGGAAGTGCTGTCTGGCATGGGGCTGCATCTTGGTATGGACGTTGAGGATTGGCCGCCGGACAACATCGAAGATCTGGCGAAGAAGTTCGAAGACGCCTTTTGATTTTTGGGGCAGACTTTTGCAAAAGTCTGCCCTAAATCCTTGCAAGGATTTAGGTCCTTCAACCCGGGCATTCTGCCCCAATAACGGAGCTGGCGTCATCGCATCGCACAGCCCACTCATAATTACGAAACGGAGACTAGAAATATGCGTCACGCACGTGGATACCGCCGCCTAAACCGCACACATGAGCACCGTAAGGCGCTTTTTGCGAACATGGCAGGCTCGCTCATAGAACATGAGCAAATCAAAACAACATTGCCCAAGGCAAAAGAACTCAAGCGTGTCATCGAAAAGATGATCACGTTAGCGAAGCGCGGCGATCTGCATGCCCGCCGTCAGGCCAATGCGAAGCTAAAGCAGGAAATGCACACAGCCAAGCTGTTTGACGTTCTTGGCCCACGCTACAAGGACCGTCAGGGTGGATATGTTCGCGTCCTAAAGGCTGGTTTTCGCTATGGTGACATGGCACCGATGGCGATCATTGAATTTGTTGACCGTGACCCGGATGCAAAAGGGGCCGCTGACAAGGTGCGCCTTGCAGACGCGGAAGCCGCAGACGAATAAATCAATTCAAAATCTATGTTGAAAAGGGCCCCAGCGAAGTGTTGGGGCCCTTTTGTTTGTGGACCTATTGTGGTGAACTAAATTGGTAAATTTCTACTTCAGACTGCTTGGTGCGCGCTAATTTCAATTCATAGTTGACTGATCTTGTTGCAGATTGTCTAAATGCCCAATTATGAAACGTGGAATTGATATTTGTATCGACCAATTGAACGAATTGGCACCATCGGGTTTTTCGATTCAGGTGCATATTCGGTCCGCTTTGCCATTGCTCAATCAGCAGACGTTTTCCAAGGAATGGATGGATCACTATAAACGTTCTGCGTTTGCCTTGCGCGATCCGATTATTGCATGGGGGTTGAGCACATCTGGAACCACCCGATGGAGCGATATTGAAATTCCTGATCCGTTCGACATTTTTGGCCAATTCGCAAGCTTTGGGATGCCGTATGGGATGGCGGTGTCGTGTGGCCCGACGGAATCCAAAACCATCGCCATGGCCGCACGGCAGGACCGAGAATTTGACACCCGTGAGATTGGTGAATTTGAACGGCTGGTGTTGCAATTGCACCGGACGATCGAGCCGCCCAAAGCGTTAACCACTGCCCAGATCGAAGCGCTGCGCTGTATTGCTGAAGGGGATCGGCACGCGGCCGCCGCGTCACGTTTGGGAATTTCTGAAAGTGCGCTCAAGGCGCGTTTGGCATCGGCCCGGTCCAGTCTGTTGTCACGTACGACCGCAGAGGCCATTCAACGGGCGCGTGATTATCGCCTTTTGTAAGTCGAGCAGGGCACTGGCTGCTTTCCAAGCTTTGCAACTGCGCCTAACCTGTGTTCATGGCTGATCTATTTGACACATCAGAGCCGATCATGACGGACAGGGCCAGCGCCGCGCCGCGCCCTTTGGCAGATCGTTTGCGTCCGCGCACCTTGGGTGAGGTCATCGGGCAAGATCAGGTATTGGGGGCCGAGGCGCCGCTGGGTGTCATGCTCGCCTCTGGCAGTTTGTCGTCCCTGATTTTCTGGGGGCCACCGGGGGTGGGCAAGACGACGATTGCGCGTCTTTTGGCCGATGAAACCGACCTGCATTTCGTGCAGATCAGCGCGATTTTTACCGGGGTGCCTGAGTTGCGCAAGGTGTTCGAGGCCGCCAAAATACGCCGTGCCAATGGCACGGGCACGTTGTTGTTCGTGGATGAAATCCATCGGTTTAACAAAGCCCAACAAGATGGCTTTTTGCCCCATATGGAGGACGGCACGATCTTGTTGGTTGGTGCCACCACTGAAAATCCTAGTTTTGAGCTGAACGCCGCGGTTCTTTCCCGTGCGCAGGTTCTTGTGCTGGAGCGTTTGTCGGTTGCGGACCTCAAGAAGCTGATGATCCGTGCTGAGGCGGAGCTGGGAAAAACCTTGCCCTTAGATCCGCAGGCACGCAGCGCATTGATGGACATGGCCGATGGCGATGGGCGGGCGTTGTTGAACCTGATCGAACAAATCGCGGCTTGGCCGGAGGGCGAGGTGGGCGTTGATCAGCTGACCACCCGATTGATGAAACGGGCGGCGAAGTACGACAAATCTGGTGATGAACATTACAACCTGATCAGTGCGCTACATAAGTCTGTGCGCGGCTCTGATCCGGATGCAGCGCTATACTGGTTTGCGCGGATGCTGACCGGGGGCGAGGATCCGCGGTATCTGGCCCGCCGCATCACCCGGATGGCGGTTGAGGATATCGGTCTTGCTGATCCGCAGGCGCATAGTATTTGCCTGCAAGCTTGGGAAACTTATGAGCGTCTAGGATCGCCAGAGGGTGAATTGGCGCTGTCGCAAGCCGTCGCTTATATCGCGCTCGCCCCGAAATCGAATGCTGGGTACGTCGCCTATAAGGCGGCAATGGCGGCGGCCAAGCAGACCGGTTCAGAACCACCGCCCAAGCATATTTTGAACGCGGCGACCAGCATGATGAAGGATCAAGGGTATGGCGCAGGCTATGCCTATGACCATGATGCCGAGGATGGATTTTCAGGCCAGAACTATTTTCCTGACACGATGGAACGCGCGCGGTTTTATGAGCCGGTCGATCGCGGGTTTGAGCGTGATCTCAAAAAGCGGGTCGCATATTTCGATGGGCTGCGCCAAAAACGCGGCCAGAATTGACATCGCCGCCACGGCGCGGCATGGCACGTTCATGACACTCCTTTATGTAGCAGCGGGCGGCGCAATGGGCGCGGTGCTGCGGTATCTGACGGGCCTTGCGGTTCCTTTCCCATTCGGCACGCTGACGGTGAATGTCGTTGGCAGTTTTGTCATGGGATTGTGTTTCGTTCTGTTGATGGACAAAGGGTTGGATCGATGGCAGCCGCTGGTGATGACCGGGCTATTGGGTGGGTTCACCACGTTTTCTGCCTTTTCATTGGATAGCTTGCGGCTATGGGAGGCAGGACAGACCCTGTTTGCCATGGGCTATGTTCTGGCGTCTGTCATTTTGTCATTGGTGGCGATTTTCGCTGCTGTCTTTATCGCAAGGAATATGGGCGTATGAGTCGTGTACAAACCCGGACGATTGGGCCTGATGATGGGGATCAGCGCCTTGATCGCTATCTGCGCCGTTTGTTCCCGCATTTGACTCAAGGCCGCATTGAAAAGATGTGCCGCAAGGGTGAATTGCGGGTGAACGGGGGGCGTGTCAAAACAGCGACCCGTTTGGAAGTGGGGCAGGTCGTTCGTATCCCGCCGCTGCCGAGTGAGGCAGAGGTCGAAGCGTCGCGTGCATTGCTAAAGCATGGTGTGACGGACGCGGATGCAAAGCTGATCCAATCCTGTGTGATTTACCGCGATGAGCATATCATCGCAATCAACAAACCTGCAGGGTTGGCCACGCAAGGCGGTTCTAAAACGACGCGCCATGTGGATGGGCTTTCTGAGGCGTTGACCTTTGGCATGGATGAAAAACCGCGCCTTGTGCATCGCTTGGACAAGGACACTTCTGGCATTTTGTTGCTGGCCCGCACCCGTATGATGGCCAAGGATTTGACCGAGCATTTAAAGCACCGTGAGACCCGCAAGATTTACTGGGCCGCTATTGCTGGCGTGCCCCATCCCCGTGCTGGAACCATCAAATATGGCCTGCTGAAAGCGCCCGGTCATGGCCGCAGCGGCGAGAATGAAAAGATGCGCTGTGTCCATCCCAACGACGTGGACAGCACCGAAGGGGCCAAGCGCGCGACCAGCGATTATGCGGTAATGACAGCCCTTGCTAACCGAGCGGCTTGGGTGGCGTTGGTGCCGATCACCGGGCGCACGCACCAGCTGCGCGCCCACATGGCCGAGATTGGGCATCCGATTATTGGTGATGGGAAATACGGTGGATCGGGTCAAGAAAACCTAGGCGATGGTTGGGGCAGTGGGATGGGGCCAGAGGTGAGCCGCAAGATGCACCTGCACGCCCGCACGCTGATGATTAAACATCCCGCGACGGGCGCTGATTTGCACCTGACCGCGCCCTTGCCAGAGCATATGCAGAAAACATGGGATCTGGTCGGTTGGGATGTGACCCACGCGCCTGTTGATCCATTCAATATGCCAGACTGAGGCGACGATAGATGAGCGAGTGGAAAGCCAAACGATTTTGGACCGATGTGACGGTTGAGGCGCAAGGCGGGGTCTTTGCGGTGCTGTTGGATGGCCGCCCAGTGCGGACCCCTGCCAAAGCGCAATTGGTGTTACCGACCAAGGCATTGGCGGACATGGTTGCAGCAGAATGGCGCGTCCAAGAGGATCAGATTGATCCTGAAGCGATGCCGGCAACACGCGGCGCCAATGCCGCGATTGATAAGGTCGAAGTCAGTAAAGACGCAGTCACTGATATGCTGGCGGAATACGGCGACAGTGATTTGATTTGCTATCGAGCGGATAGCCCAGAGGGCCTCGTTTCGCGGCAAAGTGAACATTGGGACCCGTTGCTGCAATGGGTCCATGAGACTTATGGCGTCACGCTCAAGGTCATGGTCGGCGTCATGCACACCCCGCAAGAGCCTGCTACGCTGAGCGCTATGCGCGCTGACTTGGACCGTCTTGATTCTTTTGCTTTGACTGGTTTTTACGATCTGGTCTCTCTTTCTGGATCGCTTGTGATTGCTTTGGCCGTTTATCGGGGACAGTTAAGTGCTGATTCCGCATGGCGTCTTTCGCGGATTGACGAGTATTGGCAGGCAGAACACTGGGGCGCGGATGAGGAAGCAAGCGCCGCAGAAGACGTCAAACGCGCTGCTTTTTTGGACGCTGCGCGCTTTTTGCGGGCGAGTTTGACGTAGGGTTAGAAAAGTCAGTACCGAAAAAAGCTTTGAAAATAACGATTTTCGGGTGTCGGCAGTCCAGAAGAGACATCCGCAAGACTTGACCTTTTGGCATATTTTCGATCACTCTTGGACTCTGGGAGGGGAACCCCCCTTCGAAACGGGACCACCAATTAGGTGGAGATCACTCTGCATGTACTCAATGTGGAAACTCAGGAAGAGGTAAAAATGAAAAAAACCGTATTTTTAGGTGCGCTGACCGTTGCTGGTCTTGCCGCCGCTGCGGCATCTGCTGCGACACTTGACGACGTCAAGGCACGCGGCACGTTGAACTGTGGCGTATCAACTGGTCTGGTCGGCTTTGCTGCACCTGACGCGAATGGTGAATGGCAGGGTTTTGACGTTGGCGTATGCCGCGCTGTTGCCGCTGCGGTACTTGGCGATCCATCTGCTGTGGAATTTGTTCCAACAACAGGTCAGACACGCTTTACCGCGCTTGCATCTGGCGAAGTCGACATGTTGGCACGTAACACAACATGGACATTCAGCCGTGACGTTGACCTAAAGTTCGAATTTGTCGGCGTAAACTACTACGACGGTCAGGGCTTTATGGTTCCAAAGGAACTGGGCGTGAGCTCTGCCAAGGAACTTGATGGCGCAACAGTCTGCATTCAGACCGGTACAACAACCGAGCTGAACCTTGCTGACTATTTCCGCGTGAACAACATCTCTTATGAGCCTGTTCCAATCGAAACAAACGCAGAAGCACAGCAGCAGTACCTTGCGGGCGCTTGTGACGTTTACACAACTGACGCATCTGGCCTGGCCGCGACACGTGCAACATTCGAAGCACCTGGCGACCACGTTCTGCTGCCTGAAATCATCTCCAAAGAGCCACTTGGCCCATTGGTTCGCCACGGCGACCATGAGTGGGGCGACGTTGTTCGCTGGACTCTGATGGCACTTGTCACAGCTGAAGAACTGGGCGTGACATCTGTGAACGCTGGCGAGATGTCTATGGAAGCTGGTGACAACCCAGAAATCAACCGTCTGCTGGGCACCGAAGGTGAACTGGGCGCGATGCTGGGTCTGGAAGCTGACTGGGCCAAGAACGCTATCATTGCTGGCGGCAACTACGGTGAGTTGTTCGAAAAGAACATCGGTGAGAACACACCAATCGGTCTGGCACGTGGCTTGAACGCCAAGTGGACAGACGGTGGTCTGATCTACTCTCCACCATTCCGCTAAATTGATCTGCGAGGGCCCGAGGAAAACCTCGGGCCCTTCTGCCTAGCGATTGCTGCCAAGACCAAAATTCTTAAAAACGTGCATCCCAATTTGAGCTGACATCGGAGCAACCGATGCGGTTATGCCAAAGGGCAGGGATACGGGGAGATACTGATGTCGACGTTGACGGACCCGCCAGCCAAATCGTTTCGGCTGAGCCAACTCATTTACGACACGCGATATAGATCGATTACGATCCAGGCTGTGGCCGGGGTGTTGATCGTTGCTGGCCTATGGTGGCTGGGCAACAACATTATCAGCAATCTGCGCGACCTTGGTAAGGATTTCGATTTCGGCTTCCTCAGCAGCCCCGCTGGATACGACATCAACCAGATGTTGATCGAATATAACAATCAGGACAGCCACGGGCGCGCCGCCATTGTTGGTATCCTCAATACATTACTTGTGGCCTTTCTGGGCTGTATCACCGCCACCGTTTTGGGGGTGGTCATCGGTGTTTTGCGCCTGTCTAAGAACTGGGTCGTTCGAAACCTTATGGCGGTCTATGTTGAGGCATTTCGCAACGTGCCGCTGCTTTTGTGGATCATCCTGATCTTTGCGATCATGACCGAAAGTATGCCGCAACCCCGTGATTTCCGTGGCGAGGAACCTGCCGCGACCATGAAGGCGTTTGATAGTGTCGCGATTACCAACCGCGGGATTTGGATCCCGCGCTTTGGGTTTCAGAATTCCATTGGGGAAGGTGGGCAAGCGTGGCGTAGTGAACGTGCAGAGCTTGTGGCCGCTGGCGATACCGAAGCGCTAGAGGCGTTTAG
>CAKZVL010000116.1 GCA_937922155.1 uncultured Paracoccaceae bacterium
GTTTTGGCGATACGCTCACCTGGGATGGAACTGTCACTCATACCTCGCAATAGGCGGTTGCGCTTTGCAATTGCAATGTCTTGTCTGATCATCTTGGCAAAAATACTCCCGCCGGAGGCCTCCAACCCTTGCCAAACGGCCTTGTGCGTCTGATCAAAGCGACATGAGTTTCAAAAGTTACATGGATGAAGCCCTGGCAGAGGCGCGCGCGGCACAGGATCGCGGCGAAGTGCCCGTGGGGGCCGTGATTGTCGGGCCGGATGGGATCATCGCGAGGTCGGGCAATCGCACGCGCGAGCTGAATGACCCGACCGCGCATGCTGAAATACTTGCCATACGCGGCGCCTGTCAGGCATTGGGGCAGGAACGTCTGAGCGGGTTTGATCTTTATGTCACGCTGGAACCCTGCCCGATGTGTGCGGCGGCGATCAGCCATGCGCGGATTGCGCGGCTCTATTACGGGGCGGGCGATCCAAAATCGGGCGGTGTGGCGCAGGGTGCGAAAGTGTTCAGCCATCCGCAATGCCATCATGCGCCCGAGATTTATGACGGGATCGCGGCGGATGCGTCAGAAGAGCTGTTAAAGGCGTTCTTTGCGCAGAGACGTTAACATTTTGCGCGGTTGATCGAGGTCTATCGCCGCCATGTCCTTGCAGCCCGCGCGACCCAGCGCTAAACGGCAGGAAAGCCTAACCGACGGAGAGATTATGTCCATCGATACCGAAACCGCCCGCCGGGTCGCCAAGCTTGCCCGGATCAAAGTCGACGATACAGCACTGCCTGCGCTTGCGCAGGAGTTTAGCGCGATCATGGGGTTCATCGAACAGCTGAACGAAGTGGATGTGGACGGGGTTGAACCCATGACCTCTGTCACGCCACAGCGCCTGAAACGGCGCGAGGATGTGGTGACGGATGGGTCGCAGCAAGAGGCGGTTTTGAAAAACGCGCCGGATGCGCGTGAAGGGTTCTTTGCGGTGCCAAAGGTGGTGGAATAATGAGCGAGCTTTCCAAACTCACCATCGCGGCGGCACGCGATGCGATGCGCAAGGGCGATGTCACCTCAGTTGAGCTGACGCAGGCGTGCTTGGGCGAAATCGACAAAGCCGATATTCTGGGCGCGTTCGTGCACAAAACGCCCGAGATTGCGCTGGACATGGCCAAGGCGGCCGATGCGCGCAAGGGTGCGGATGCCCCGTCGATGAACGGGATTCCCTTGGGGATCAAAGATTTGTTCTGCACTAAGGGCGTGGCGTCGCAAGCGGCCTCTGGCATCCTTGAGGGGTTTAAGCCGGAATATGAATCCACCGTGACAACCCAGTTGTTTGAGGCGGGTTCGGTGATGCTGGGCAAGTTGAACATGGATGAGTTCGCCATGGGATCGTCCAATGAAACCTCTGTCTATGGGCCTGTTGTTAATCCTTGGCGCTCTGACGATCGTGAATTGACGCCGGGCGGGTCCTCTGGCGGATCTGCCTCTGCGGTTGCTGCTGACCTTTGTTTGGCGGCGACGGGGACGGACACAGGCGGGTCGATCCGCCAGCCTGCGGCTTTTACTGGGATTACGGGGATCAAGCCGACCTATGGTCGCGTGAGCCGCTGGGGCGTTGTCGCCTTTGCGTCATCACTCGACCAAGCCGGGCCGATGACAAAAGACGTGCGCGACGCTGCCATCATGTTAGAGACGATGTGTGGTCATGATCCCAAAGACAGCACAAGCGCGGATCTGGCTGTGCCTGACTTTGAGGCGATGCTGACCGGCGATATCAAAGGCAAAGTCATTGGTATTCCCAAAGAATACCGAATGGACGGCATGCCGAACGAAATTGAACAGCTTTGGGCGAGCGGGACAGCGATGCTGAAGGACGCAGGCGCAGAGATCCGTGACATCAGCCTGCCGCATACGAAATACGCGCTTCCTGCTTATTATGTGATCGCGCCCGCGGAAGCGTCTTCTAACCTTGCGCGTTATGATGGTGTTCGTTTCGGGCACCGCGCAAAGATGGCGCAGGGTGATGGCATCACTGAGATGTATGAGAAAACCCGCGCTGAAGGGTTTGGTGCAGAGGTGAAACGCCGTGTGATGGTGGGCACCTATGTTTTGTCGGCTGGGTTTTATGACGCCTATTATAACCGCGCGCGCAAGGTGCGTACTTTGATCAAGCAAGATTTCGAAGCGGTCTTTGCTGATGGAATTGATGCGATCCTCACACCTGCCACGCCCTCTGCGGCCTTTGGTCTGGGGGAAATGGCGGATGCGGACCCGATCCAGATGTACCTTAATGATGTGTTCACGGTGACCGTGAACCTTGCAGGGCTGCCCGGAATTTCGGTTCCGGCGGGATTGGATAAAGACGGTTTGCCGCTGGGCCTGCAGCTGATCGGGCGTCCTTGGGAAGAGGGCGATTTGCTGAACACGGCCTATGCATTGGAACAAGCAGCAGGATTTGTGGCCAAACCGAACCATTGGTGGTAAGTTTTCGCGCGAAACAAGGGGTATACTTCATGTTGGTAAATCGAAATTGGACTTTCGCAGCGTTACTTGCTGCAACTGCCTGTACGCAAGACATTCCTGACAGCGGTCAAGGCGTTGGCTTTGGCGATTATGAACAATATCAACTGGAACGCGCGCGCCAGCAGCAAGCCATCGATACGACCGGCTCGCCCTTGGTTGCCCCACAAGTGGTGTCCGAGGAAGCGATTGATCAAGCCATTCCCAGTTCCGACCTTGCGGCTGCGGGCATTGGCACGGGTGCAAGCGATGCAGGCGCACCATTGTCTGCGATTGATGCGCCGGCCCCGGCAAGCGGCAATCCAACCCTGTCGGATGAGCAGGATTTTGATGCCGTCAGTTCCCGCGAGAGCATTGAAAGCGATGCAGAACGATTGGCTGCCGCTGCGGCCGCGCGCGAAGTCGCGCCAGTGACCGATCTGCCAGATCGCCCCGCCAATACGGGCCCCAATATTGTCGCCTACGCGCTGAGCGCGCCAAACGTGAAAGGGCAAGAATGGTATTCACGGTCCTTCCTGTCTGGGCAAAGACGGTTTGAACGCAATTGTGCGGGCTACAATTCGCCGGATGCGGCGCAGCGTGATTTTCTGGAGCGGGGTGGCCCGATGCGCGATCCCCGTGGGATTGACCCGGACGGGGACGGTTTCGCCTGCGGTTGGGATCCGGCGCCGTTCAAGCTTGCGGCTGGAAACTGAAGCTGACAACGCATCGGTCGCCCAATTGCGGGCCGCGGCGGGGTGGGGTCAGGCCCGATATGGTTGTGATCCACTATACCGCCATGACCTCCGCACGGGCCGCGCTCAGCACGCTTTGCAATCCTGACACGGAAGTTTCGGCGCATTACCTGATCGCAGAGGACGGTGAAGTCTTAAGCCTTGTGCCCGAAGCACTGCGCGCGTGGCATGCAGGGGCGGGATCATGGGGCAAGGTTGCGGATGTGAATAGCCATTCCATTGGCATTGAATTGGCCAATGATGGGTTTAGCCCCTTTGCCGCCGCGCAGATGGATGCGCTTGAACGCTTGCTCAGGGGGATCACAGCGCGCTGGGCGATCCGCCCGGAGCGGGTAATTGGACATTCTGACATGGCGCCCGGGCGCAAGGTTGATCCCGGTGCGCGGTTTGATTGGTGCAGGTTGGCGCGGGCAGGGCTTGCGGTCTGGCCGCAAGCGGGGGCCACTGGCGACCTCGACGCGTTTGTCCCGCTAATGCAGCGCTTTGGCTATAGCGCGACGCAGGATTTTGATCTGTTGCTACAGGTGCTGCGTCTGCGGTTTCGACCGGCGGCGACTGGGCCACTTGATCAAACAGACATCAACATCATCGCAGACCTTGCCCATCGCTTCCCCGTTGACGTGAATGCGACTTGGGTCTAGGCGGGCGAGGCGCGGAAGACTGGATGATCGCTTGGGGGCCTTGCCTTGCAAAACCCCCGAGAGGAAAGTCCGGACTCCAAAAAGCAACGGTGCCGGGTAATGCCCGGCGGGGGTAACCCCAGGGATAGCGCCACAGAAAAGAAACTACCGCGCCTTGGCGTGGAAAAGGTGAAACGGTGGGGTAAGAGCCCACCGCGCGAGCGGCAACGTAAGCGGCACGGCAAGCCCCACCGGGAGCAATGCCAAATAGGGACCTCGCGCCAAAGGCCTTTGGGTTTGCGGCTGGGCTGCTCTTGCCCAAGATGGTCCGGGTTGGCAGCTAGAGGGTCTGTGGCAACGCAGGTCTTAGATGAATGATCATCCATTGGGGCAACCCAAGGACAAAATCCGGCTTATAGGTCTTCCGCGCGCTCTTTGTGGCCCGTTATTGGTTGACTCACCCCGCCAGCCCAGTAAAAGGCAGCTTCAATCAGATTTTACGCGTGCGGCGCCAATGCCCCGCGAAGCCGGAGAGATACCATGGCGAAGCCAACCACGATCAAAATCCGCCTGAACTCCACCGCGGGGACCGGGCACTTTTACGTCACCAAGAAAAACGCGCGTACGATGACGGAAAAGATGGTCATCAAAAAGTATGACCCCGTTGTGCGCAAGCACGTTGAATATAAGGAAGGCAAGATCAAGTAGGATCGCGTCTATTCCAAGAACAGAAATGCCGCTTTGGATCACTCCAAAGCGGCCTTTTTCTTTGTCATATCATCTTGCCAAAAATACTCCTGCCGGAGGCAGAGATTTTCAAAAGAAAATCCAAAAATAAAATGGGCCGGTGCATCGCACCGGCCCACTATCTTTAAAGACCAACAGGTTGGTTATTCTTGGCCGCCCATGAAGGCTAGCAAGAACTGGAACATGTTGATGAAGTTGATGTAGAGACCGACAGCGCCCATTGTCGCTGACTTGTCCAACCATTCTTCATCGCCGTGGCTTGCGTGTGCCACATATTCTGTCTTCAAACGCTGCGTGTCATAGGCTGTCAGACCAGCAAAGATCAGCAGACCAATGATGGAGACCGCAAACATGATCGCAGGTGAACCCAAGAAAATGTTGATGACCGATGCCACGATCAGGCCGATTACGCCCATAATCAAAAAGCTACCCCAACCGGAGATGTCCTTTTTCGTGGTATAGCCCCAGAGGGACAGACCGGCAAAGGCGATGGCGGTCACAAGGAACGTCTGTGCGATGGAAATGCCGGTGAAGGCTGCGAAGACGTAAGCCAGTGACAGGCCCATGACGGCTGAGAAGACGTAAAAGAACGTCCGCACGCCAGCGGCTGACATTTTACGAACCGCAGCACCCATCATAAAGATCATACCAAGCGGGGCGAACATCGCCACCCAGCCCAAGATATTAGGGCGCAGCGTGATTGGGTCACGGAAAATTCCCAGAAGCGCGTCGTTGGATCCAATGGCCCATGCGACAAGGAATGTAACCATTAGTCCGGCGGACATAACGCCGTATACTTTATTCATGTGAGCGCGAAGCCCGACGTCGATTTCGGCCGTGCGGACCGTGCCCGCCGTCCGGATCGTCTGATACTCAGCCATTTATGACCTCCAAATTGAATTAAAACCCTACGCCGGACCTCCGACGTGCTTCTGCATTCATATTGGCTGATGGGGCTCATTTTTCAAGGGTCGTAGGGCGCAAATCGACCATTTCTGAGCGATTTGCGCGGGATTGCCGCAGGTGGGGGCCTTTTACGGGTTTTCGGGCAAGTCCCAAGCGGGGCGCGCGGCTTCTTTTTGCGCGTCTTGCTGATTTAGCCCAACATCTTGAAGCTGCTGTTCATCGAGGGTGCTGAGGGCATTGCGCTGCCTTTGTGCTGCCATCATGCGCGCCAAGGTATAGAACAGCCCGCGCGGCTGATTTGTTTGGGCGCGCACGCGCCGGACCGCTGGGGAGAGGGGTGACATTTCATATTCCTTTCAAGATGATTTTGCCAAAATGTATTCCGATGCTTGATATATGGATCAAGATCACTCATAATGAAAATGAATGTTTTTAAATCAACACATCAGGATATTTGATATGACGCGGAACATAGATATCACTGCCCTTAGATCGTTCGTCACGGTCGCCGAAGTCGGCGGTGTGACCCGTGCGGCTGGGGTTTTGAATTTAACGCAATCGGCGGTGTCGATGCAGCTTAAGCGGTTGGAAGAGCTGATGGGGATCAATCTTTTGGACCGATCCAAGCGCAGTATTGCCCTGACACCATCGGGGGAGCAGCTTTTGGGGTATGGCCAGAAAATGTTGGCGCTGAATGATGAAGTTTATACGCGGCTGACCACCGATGAGTTTGAGGGTGAAATTCGGTTTGGTGTGCCGCATGACATTATTTATCCGCATGTGCCGACGGTATTGCGTGACATCTCAAGAGAGTTTCCGCGTGTTCAGGTCAAGCTGACCACGGCGTCCACGCGTCAACTGCGCGAACAATTTGCGCGGGGTGAGCTGGACGTCATTCTAACGACCGAAGAAACGCCGGGCGAGGGCGGGGAAAGCCTGCGGGAGCGTCGTTTGCTTTGGATGGGCGCCGTTGGTGGCGCGGCTTGGCGGCAGCGGCCCTTGCCGATCGCATTTTGTTCGCAGTGCATTTTTCGCAGCGCAAGCATCAAGGCGCTTGATAAAGCTGGCATTGAATGGACGCAGACAATCGATTCTGAGTTCGACCAAGTTGTCAGCGCTGCGGTGGGGGCTGATCTTGCGATCACGACTTTTATCGAAGGGGAGACCGCGCAGATGGTCGAACCCATTGATCACGGCGGTGATCTGCCTGACCTTGGTGTGACGCGCATTAACCTATATGTGCAGCGGTCCAATGGATCGGTTGATGCCGTCCTTGCGGATATGTTGCGCAAGGCGCACCGCGCCCAAGTGTCATTACCGCAGTTGGTTACGGTCTAACGACGACCTTGCCGGTGGATTTGCGGCTGCGTAGCAGTTCCAACGCCTCGGTTGCTTTTTCAAGCGGTAAGACATGGCTGATATGTGGCTTTAGCCGGCCTGCGGCGTGCCAGTCCATCAGTTCTGCCATGGATGCCTTGAGCGCGTCGACGTTAAATTTCAGATAACCGCCCCAATAAAAGCCAATGACGCTGATGTTTTTGACCAAGATGATGTTCGCGGGGATCGGTGGGACGTCGCCGCTGGCAAAGCCAATAATCAGGATGCGCGCTTCGCGATTGCAGGCCTTTAGTGCCGCTTTGAATAGGTCACCGCCGACAGGGTCATAGACGACATCCACACCGCCGAGGGATTTTAGCGTTTCTGCGAGATTGTCGTCGTTGCTGTCGATCACAATGTCGGCACCTGCGGCCTTGGCAATTTCGCGCTTTTGCGCACCGCGCGCCACGGCGATCACTTCGGCGCCGATGGCTTTGCCAATTTCAACGGCCGTTAATCCGACCCCGCCAGTGGCGCCAAAAACCAAGAGCCGTTCGCCGGGCTGAAGTTGTGCTCTGCGCGTTAGGGCGAGGTGTGATGTCCCGTAGGCCACTTGGAATCCTGCGGCAACTTCTGCTGTCATGGCGTCGGGGACGTTGATGCAAAGGCTGGCTGGGAAAATTCCGTATTCAGCAAGCCCGCCTTGGCCGCCAAAAACGGCGACGCGTTGGCCCACTTTTGGGTGTTCAACGTCCGCACCTGTTTCAACAACAGTTCCGCACACTTCCATCCCAAGTGTGAATGGTGGTTCTGGCGTGTCTTGGTATGTGCCTTTGGCCATCAGCAGATCTGCGAAATTAAGACCGCAGGCGTCGATTTTGAGAAGTATTTCGCCGTTTTCCGGCGATGGAGTTGCGATTGTTGCGATTGTTGGCGCATCCCCTAGGGTTGAAACCTGAAAGGCATCCATTAGAAATTTTCCTACGTTCGGCGTTTACTATTAGTTGAAGGTTATTCACGAATAGTAACTGTTTTTAAGCAGTTACGGTTGGTTTAAGTTAGCGAAACTAATCCTTGTGAGTCAGGGTTGTAGGGGCCTCCTATCCTTAAGTTAGCTTTTTAGGTACAACCGTTGCGTGTTATTTACCGAAGCGAAAGGAAGTTTGTACCAAAGTCGATGTGTTGCGTGAGTGTTCAGTGTGAATTGGTGAATTTAAAGTAAGGTCGGGACGTATCCGGCCACACATGAAGGAAGACGTCAAGATGAAGCATCCAGTAGATGTACATGTAGGTAAAAGAGTGCGGCACCGTCGTTGGATGGTCGGGACAACACAACAACAGTTGGCCGAAGCTGTCGGGATAAAGTTCCAACAAATCCAAAAGTATGAAACCGGTATGAACCGCGTCAGCGCATCACGTCTTTGGGATATTGCCAAGGTACTGGACGTGCCGGTTTCGTTTTTCTTTGAAGGAATAGATGCAGAAGACTCAAAGCCTGCAATCGGGACCGAAGCGCCCGCTGATGTTCTGACGGACAAAGAAGCGCTGGAATTGCTGCGGTCGTATTATGCGATCCCAGAAAATCAGCGTCGTAAATTATTTGATTTGGCCCGAGTGTTGAGCGACGCCGCTTGACCGCGGCGACAGTCGCACTGTAGTCCGTTAACGATTAGGATACCTAGGACTGGTCGATGTCGAACGTCACTGACCCTGCCTTGCAGGAAGAGCTTGCCAAAGTTGCACATGAAATGGCGGATGCAGCGCGGATTGAAACGCTGCGCTTGTTCCGCATGTCTGGGCTTGTCGCGGATGACAAGTCTGGCGGGGCTGCCTTTGATCCAGTCACCGAAGCGGATCGGGCTGCAGAACGCGCGATGCGTGACATTCTGGATCGGAAGCGTCCTGACGATAGCGTTTTTGGCGAAGAGTTTGGGACCAAGACGGGAACAAGCGGTCTGACTTGGGTGCTGGACCCAATTGATGGCACCCGTGGGTTTCTCTGTGGAACCCCGACCTGGGGTGTTTTGATTTCTGTCGCAGATTTGACAGGCCCGGTTTTTGGTCTGATTGATCAGCCTTATATTCAGGAACGTTTTGTCGGTGGCTTTGGCCAGGCAGAGTTGCAAGGGCCGCACGGGACAAAGCCGCTTGCGACCCGATCATCGCGCCCTTTTGCTGAATCAACGCTGCTGTCCACCTTTCCGGAAGTGGGCACACCAGAAGAACGCCGTGCGTTCACGGATGTCGCCAAAGAGGTTAATCTGGTGCGCTATGGCATGGATTGTTACGGCTATGCCTTGTTGGCGGCTGGGCAGGTGGATCTGGTTATCGAAGCGGGATTGCAGGCTTATGATGTTCACGCCCCGATCTGTGTGATTGAAGCGGCGGGCGGAATCGTTTCCAATTGGCAAGGCGGTGCTGCGCACAATGGTGGTCGCGTGATTGCTGCGGCCAATAGTGATGTGCATGCTGTCGCTTTGTCGATCTTGCAGGATGGATTGGACGGTTAGGCGGGCAAGGCTTGTTTGCCGGCGACCCAGACATCCCGAATGGCGCGATCATCGCCCATCATGAGGGTCGGGAACAGTTGATCCCAAAAGTTTTCGGCGCGCTTTGCCCTTTGCGTGATCGCAGGGGTAGAGGCGAGATCAAGCACGACGATGTCTGCCGCAGCCCCCGCACCCAGGTGTCCGATTTGTCCTGACAGCCCTAGTGCTGCGGCGGAGCCTTCTGTTGCCAGCCACATCAATTGGGCAGGATGCAGGGCTGTTCCGCGCAATTGGCCAATCTCGTAGGCGGCGGCCATTGTGCGCAGCATTGAAAAGGACGAACCACCGCCGGTGTCGGTTGCCAATCCGACCCGCATGCGTGCGGCCAATCCTGCAGTTTCAAATAAGCCTGATCCGATGAACGTATTGGAGGTTGGGCAGTGGACAACGGCGGCGCCGACCTCTGTCAGGCGATCCTTTTCCCGCTGCGTTAAGTGGATCGCGTGACCATACAGCCCGTTGGCGCCCAAAAGCCCGAAGGTTTCGTATGTGTCCAAGTAGTCGCGTGCCTTGGGGAACAGATCCTTGACCCACTGCAGTTCAGGAAGTTGTTCGCTGAGGTGTGTTTGCATCAAAACATCGGGATGTTCGGCCCAAAGCGCACCAAGGGCTTCTAGCTGTTCTGGCGTTGAGGTTGGGGAAAACCGGGGTGTGATCGCGTAATGTGCGCGGCCCTTTCCATGCCAGCGTTCCAGTAGTGATTTGCTATCATCATAGGCGAATTTTGCCGTATCGCGCAGATCATCAGGCGCGTTGCGGTCCATGCAGGTTTTGCCTGCTATTACAGCCATATTGCGCGCGGCTGCGGCTTCGAAATAGGCATCGACGCTTTCTGGGTGAATGGTACAAAAGCTGGCCTGCGTTGTGGTGCCATGGGCGAGGGCGAGGTCAAGCGTGCGGGCGGCGACGTCATCTGCATAGCTTTTGTCGCCAAAGCGGGATTCTTCGGGGAAGGTATAGGTGTTAAGCCAGTCAATCAGCTGTTTACCCCAGCTGGCTATGATGCCGGTTTGTGGATAATGCATATGCGCATCGACAAAACCGGCGGACAGCAAGGCGTCGCCATAATCAACTATCGTCGCTTTCGGTGCCTTTTGACGCAGTTCATCCGCGGGTCCGACTGCAATGACGACGCCATCGTCGATGAAAACCGCGCTGGCACTGTCCACGTGGGTCACGTCTTGCCAAGCGGTCCGAAACGGATCGCCTGAAAAGGAAAGTGTCTGACCAAAAAGTAAGAAACGTGTCATGGGTCCGGTAAATCAAGTCTTGTGCCCATTGTGAAGGTGGATCAACTGAGTATTGTTACATGCAAGGTGAGGTGAGCATGACCCAAGACATCGAAAAGGCAACAGAAGACGGAGCATTCGGTATCACCGAACGGCTTGTATCGGATGTTAAAGACGCTGTGGATTTGGGGGACGTCGCCGGAGTGGAGGCGTTGATTGATCCGCTGCATCCGGCGGACGTTGCCCATTTGATTGAACAGGTCGACGGCAAAGACCGTCGTGATTTGTTGGAGGCTTGCAAAGGGGGCATTGACGGCGAGGTTCTGTCTGAGCTGGACGACAAGCTGCGCTCCCAAGTTATTGGGTGTTTGGATCAGGCCGAACTTGCCGAGGCGGTTAAGAACCTTGAAAGCGATGACGTCGTTGATCTGGTTGAGCACCTGCAAGTGGGGCAACAAGAGGCCGTTCTTGATGCGCTGACGGATACGGATCGCGCGCTTGTCGAACAGGCGCTGACCTATCCAGAGGAATCTGCAGGCCGTCATATGCAGGTGGAACTGGTCCGCGCACCTGAACACTGGACCGTGGGCGATGCGATTGATTATCTGCGATCTGACGATGTTCAGCTGCCTGAGCAGTTTTACCATCTGATCCTAATTGATCCACGGATGAAGCCGGTGGGCTATGTCACCCTTGGCCGGTTGTTAAGCGCAAAGCGCAACGTCAAGCTGGCAGATTTGACCGAAAGCACATTCCGCACCTTTGGCGTCTCGCAAGATGTTGAAGAGGTCGCGCAAGCCATCAACCACTATCACATGATCACAGCGCCCGTCGTAGACGAGGATGGCCGCCTGATCGGGGTGATCACCATTGATGATGCGATGATGTTTCTGGAAGAAGAAGCCGAGGAGGACCTTTTGCGCCTTGCGGGTGTTGGTGAAGGGTCGCTGTCGGATCGCGTTTATGAGACCACACGGCGCAGGTTCCCTTGGTTGGCGGTGAATTTAGTTACCGCGATTTTCGCCTCCCTCGTCATTGCGATGTTTGAAGAGGTTATTGCAGGTTTGGTCGCCTTAGCCGTTTTGATGCCGATCGTTGCCTCGATGGGCGGGAACGCGGGCACGCAGTCGTTGACGGTCGCGGTGCGTGCGATGGCCACCCGCGATCTGACGTCTGCAAACGTCTTGCGCGTGATCAGGCGTGAAGTTCTTGTTGGCCTGATCAATGGGGTCATTTTTGCCGTTGTGATGGGCCTTGTCGGGATAGTCTGGTTTGGCAGTCCGATGTTGGGTGTGGTTATCGGCGTTGCGATGATTATAAATCTTGTCGTCGCAGGCCTTGCCGGGACGGTCATTCCTGTCGTTCTGGAACGCTTTGGCATTGACCCAGCGTTGGCGTCTGGCGCGTTTGTGACGACGGTGACGGATGTTGTTGGCTTTTTCTCCTTTCTGGGGCTTGCGGCGTTATGGCTGATCTGAGCCAGCGCAAGGATGCGGCGCGCAAGGCTGCCTTTGTGCGGCGCAAGGCTGCGTTTGAAAGGGGCGGAGCGCAGGCGGGATATTTGTCCGAAGTGCTGGCCGGGTATCGCGGTGTTCCCACGGCGGGATATATGGCGATGCGCACAGAGATTGATCCCACATCCGCGATGGAGGAAGCGGCAGCGCATGGCCCTGTGGGCGTGCCTGTGATCCAAGCGGCGGGGCAGCCGTTAAAGTTTCGCGCGTGGTCGCCCGGCTGTGCGATGGAACCGGGGCTGTTTGGGGCCAAGATCCCGACGGCAGGCGATTGGATGGTGCCAGAAATTGTCATTGTACCTCTTGTTGCGTTTGACGCCCGGGGTGGGCGGCTTGGCTATGGCGGTGGGTTTTATGATCGCACGCTTGAGGGATTGCGCCGCGTTCGACCCACGCTTGCCATAGGTTTTGCGTTTGATGCGCAAGAGGCAGATGAACTGTCGCTGGAACCGACCGATCAGCCGCTTGATCTGATTGTGACAGAAACGGGTGTGAGAGAGCCTGTGTAAGACAGTAAATTTCACTGGCAGATTCGGGTTGCACCGCCTAAGCACTTGTTCATGAAAATACTATTCCTTGGCGATGTCATGGGCCGATCAGGCCGGAGGGCAATAACAGAACGTTTGCCGCAGTTGCGCACCGATTGGGGGCTCGATTTCGTGGTGGTGAACGGCGAAAACGCGACCTCTGGCGCGGGTCTGTCGGGCGCACATGCGCGCATTCTGTTGGATGCTGGTGCAGATGTCGTGACCCTTGGGGATCATGCGTTTGATCAAAAGGACATGATGACGTTTATCGCGCAAGAGCCGCGCGTGATCCGTCCGATCAATTTTTCCAAGGCGGCGCCTGGCGTTGGCGCGCGGGTGTTTCAGGATCAACGCGGGCGCAAAATTCTTGTCGCGCAAGTGTTGGGTCAGGTGTTTATGAAACGCGCCTTTGATGATCCGTTTTCAGCGATTGATGCGACGTTGCGTCAATATCCGATGGGTGGACAGGTTCAGGCGAGCCTTGTCGATGTGCATTGTGAGGCGACGTCGGAAAAGATGGCGATGGGCCATTTCTGCGATGGTCGCGCCAGCGTTGTGGTTGGAACGCACACACATGTGCCCACGGCGGATGCGATGATTTTGCCTCGTGGCACTGCGTATCAGACCGATGCAGGCATGTGTGGGGATTACGATTCAGTGATCGGTATGGACAAAGCGGAACCTTTGAACCGCTTTATAACAGGCATGCCCAAGGCGCGGTTTTCGCCTGCGAGCGAAGAAGCGACGCTTTCGGGGCTCTACATCGAAACGGATGATAAGACGGGCAAGGCGTGTCGTGTTGAGATGGTGCGCCAAGGCGGACGTTTGGCCCAGGCTGGGCCATGACAAGCCGGGCTGCGTTAACTGGGCTGTTGGTCTTGATGGGGGCAGGCTGGGGCCTGACGATGCCACTGACCAAGATAACGCTGTCTGCGGGGTATCAACCGCTGGGCCTTGTGTTTTGGCAGCTGTTGATTGGTGCGGTTTTTCTGGGGGTCACGCAGTTTCGCAGGCTTCGCGGTATGTTGGTTTCGGGTAAGGTGTTGTTCACTTGGACGCTTATCGCGCTACTGGGGACGGTGATCCCGAACGCGGCAAGCAACCATGCGATGGTGCATCTGCCTGCGGGGATCATGTCCATTGTCATTTCCACCATTCCGCTGATCGCCTTTCCCATCGCGCTTGCTTTGGGCGGAGATCGGTTTAGCTGGCGGCGGCTAGCCGGATTGACGCTTGGCCTTTGCGGGGTCGCTTTGATTGCTTTGCCCGAGGCCAGTTTGCCAGAGCGTGCAATGATCGCGTTCCTGCCTTTGGCGATGATTGCGCCGCTTTGTTACGCCCTAGAGGGCAATTGGGTCGCGCGGTTTGGAACGGCGGGGTTGGACCCCATTCAGGTTTTGTTCGGCGCCTCGGTGATTGGCGCGATTATCGCGTTTCCTTTGGCGGTTGGAGCCGGGCAATTCTTTTTGCCGTTTCCGCCATTTATCCAAGCGGATGTAACCTTGCTTGCCGCGAGTCTGATCCATGTGATTGTTTACACGTCCTATGTCTGGCTTGTCGGGCAGGCGGGGGCGGTGTTTGCGGGGCAGGTCAGCTATTTCGTCACAGGGTTCGGCGTGATCTGGGCCATGATCATTTTGGGCGAGCGATATTCCGGCTGGGTTTGGGCGGCTTTGGCGCTGATGTTGGCAGGGATTGCCCTCGTGCAGCCGCGTCAAAGACTTGAAAGCGCCGTGACGACAGGCGAAACTGGCAAGACCAAAGGGACTTAGGCCAACCATGACCTCGTTGTTTTCGTTGACGCAGACGCAAAGTGCGATCCTGACGCTTGCCGTGGTGGGGGTGATGTTTGTCATGTTCCTGCGGGAACTATACCCCACAGAAGTCGTCGCGATGGTGGGTGTGTCGATCCTATTGGTGTCTGGCGCGTTGGATTATGACAGCGCGGTGGCCGTGTTTTCAAACCCAGCGCCATGGACGATTGCGGCGATGTTTATCATTGTTGGTGCCTTGGTGCGCACGGGTGCCTTGGAAGCGTTGACCGGTGTCGTCACACGGCAGGCCAAGAAAAGCCCGGCGCGCGCGGTTGGTGGATCGCTGATTTTTGTCGCGTTTGCCTCGGCCATTATGAACAACACGCCGCTTGTCGTTGTGATGATCCCTGTGTTTGTGCAGCTGTCGCGTACCTTGGGAACGTCGGCGTCCAAGCTTTTGATCCCGTTGAGTTATGCCGCGATTGTGGGTGGGACGTTGACCCTTTTGGGGACCTCTACCAACCTTTTGGTGGATGGGATCGCGCGGGCCAATGGGATGGAACCTTTCGCCCTGTTAGAGATCTTGCCTGTCGGTCTTGTCGTTGTGACATGGACGTTTTTGTACCTTTATTTCGCAGGGCCGCGCCTTTTGCCGGATCGCACCAGCATGGCGGCGATGTTGTCAGACCGATCCAAGATGAAGTTCTTTTCAGAAGCGGTGATCCCGCCGGAAAGCAACCTGATCGGGCGCGCTGTGCTGAGCGTGAAGTTGTTCCAACGCGATGGCGTGCGATTGATTGACGTGATCCGAGGGGATGAATCGCTGCGGCGTGATCTAAAGAACGTTGAGCTAAAGAAAGGCGACCGCGTGATCCTGCGCACCGCGATGAGCGAGCTTTTGTCGTTGCAGGCCACGCCGGAATTAAAGCGTGTTGATCAAGTGTCGGCGGTGGAAACCACGACGGTGGAAGTATTGATCACCCCGAATTGTCGGATGGTCGGGCGCAAGCTTGGCGCGCTTAGGCTGCGGCGTCGCTATGCGGTTTATACCCTTGCTGTGCATCGCCGGGATACCAATATTGGTCAGCAGCTTGATGATTTGGTGGTGCGCGTTGGCGACACGCTGTTGCTTGAGGGCGCGCCGGGTGACATCCAAAGGCTGGCAGAGGATATGAACCTTGCCGATGTGTCCAAACCCACCGAGCGGGCGTATCGCCGTGCGCATGCCCCTGTCGCGGTTGGTGTGTTGTTGGGCATCGTTGTGCTCGCTGCCCTTAATGTCGCGCCGATCCTGATGTTGGCCATGATTGGTGTGACCATCGTTCTGGCCACCCGTTGCATTGATGCAGAGGAAGCGTTTGGCTTTATCGACGGGCGATTGCTTGCCCTGATTTTTGCGATGCTGGGCGTGGGTACGGCACTGCAATCGTCGGGCGCGGTTGATCTGATCGCTGGGCAACTTTCCCCCATCTTAAGCGTTGTGCCGGGGTTCTTTGTCATACTGGGCGTCTATCTTTTGTCGTCGGTGTTGACTGAGCTGGTCAGTAACAATGCGGTTGCGGTTGTGATGACACCGATTGCGATTGGCCTTGCCGCCGCCCTTGGCGTTGATCCGCGCCCGCTGATTGTAGCCGTGATGATTGCCGCAAGCGCCAGTTTCGCGACGCCAATTGGGTATCAGACGAACACGCTGGTCTATGGTCCGGGCGGATATAAGTTTAGCGATTTTTTGAAGTTTGGAATCCCGCTGAACCTGACACTCGCGCCGATCGTCAGTTTTGTCATTCCATTCGTCTGGCCGCTTTGAGCGTGGTCTTGCAGCGGGGCGGGGCCTTGTCTTATAGAAGGCCGGAGTTCATCCGTTAAACCAAAGGGGTCCGACATGGCAGGCCATTCCAAATGGGCAAATATCCAGCACCGTAAAGGGCGTCAGGATAAGCTGCGTTCCAAGCTGTTTTCAAAGCTTGCCAAGGAAATCACAGTTGCCGCTAAGATGGGCGACCCGGATCCGGACAAGAACCCGCGTCTACGCTTGGCCGTCAAGGAAGCCAAATCAAATTCCGTGCCTAAGGATGTGATTGATCGCGCGATCAAGAAATCCCAAGGCGGCGACGCAGAGAACTACGACGAAATCCGCTATGAAGGGTATGGCCCGAACGGTGTGGCCGTAATTGTTGAGGCGATGACCGACAACAAGAACCGCACAGCCTCAACCGTGCGATCCACGTTTTCCAAGAATGGTGGCAACCTTGGTGAAACAGGTTCCGTCGGGTTTATGTTCGATCGCAAGGGGCAGATTATCTATCCGGCCTCTGTGGGTGATGAGGATACCGTGATGATGGCCGCCATCGAAGCAGGTGCCGAGGATGTTCAATCGGATGAGGGCGCGCATGTTATCCTCTGTGGCGATACCGACCTTAACGAAGTGTCCACAGCGCTTGAGGCGGAACTGGGCGAAAGCGAAAGCACCAAGTTGATTTGGCAGCCGACCACCATGACAGAGCTTGATCTGGATGGTTTGACCAAACTGATGCGTCTGGTCGAAGTTTTGGAAGACGATGATGACGTGCAAAACGTGACAACAAACTTCGAAGCCTCAGATGAGGTGATGGACGCCTACGCAAATTCATAGCATTTGGCGCTCATTCCAAGAAAGTTGATCACCGCCCCTTGCAAGGTTGGTGTGCTGGACAGACAGTGCGCTCATGACAACCGCTCCCTCCCGCCCCATTGCCGGAATTTTCTGGATGGTCACCACCGGCCTGATGTTTGTGGCTGTGACGGCCATTGTGAAACATATCGGCGGTGAGGTGCCTGCAGCGCAAAGCGCGTTTTTGCGCTATCTTCTGGGGCTTGTCTTTCTGATCCCAATGATCCGCCCGATTTTGGACGCACGACTGACAAGGCGGCAATTGGCGGCCTTTGGTGTGCGTGGGTTCGTTCATACGCTGGCGGTGATTTTGTGGTTTTTTGCCATGGCGCGCATCCCGATCGCGGATGTCACGGCGATGAATTACCTTAGCCCGGTTTACGTGACTTTGGGGGCCGCGCTGTTTTTGGGCGAGGCATTGCCGCCGCGTCGGTTGATTGCGGTGATCGTCGCGCTGCTTGGTGCCGTCGTCATCCTGCGCCCTGGGCTGCGGGTGGTGGAAACAGGCCATATCGCCATGCTGGCCACAGCGATGCTGTTTGCGGCGGGCTATCTCATCACCAAAATTCTGTCGAGCCAGGTAAGCGCGACGGTGATCGTGGGTATGCTATCGATCACGGTGACTATCGGCCTTGCGCCCTTTGCTTGGGCGGTATGGGTGCCCGTGTCATGGGAAAACGTCGGCTGGCTGTTTCTGGTCGCCTGTTTCGCCACGGCAGGTCATTACAGCATGACATTCGCCTTTGCGGCAGCCCCGTTGACCGTCACGCAACCGGTCACGTTCTTGCAACTGATTTGGGCGGTCCTTTTGGGCGCCCTCGTCTTTGGCGAAGCGGTTGATGTCTGGGTTTTTGTGGGGGCTGCGATCATTATGGGCAGCGTGAGTTTCATCACATGGCGCGAAGCCCGCGCCAAACGTCAGGTGACGCCGCCAGCGCCTGCCACAAAACTCTAGCGGTCTTGGGGTGTTTCCTGACTGGCGAGAAAATAAAAAGCAGGCTAGATTTGCGGGCAGCTATTCTGATGGGGCGATATGAGTAAACCAAACATCATCATCATTATGGTTGATCAGTTGAACGGCACGCTGTTTCCCGATGGGCCAGCGGATTGGTTGCACGCGCCCAACTTGCGCAAACTGGCCGAACGCTCAACCCGGTTTCAACAGGCTTACACTGCATCGCCGCTGTGTGCGCCGGGGCGGGCCAGTTTTATGACGGGGCAATTGCCGTCGCGCACCGGGGTTTACGACAACGCGGCTGAATTTGCGTCAAGCTTGCCGACCTATGCCCATCACTTGCGACGCGCGGGGTATCAGACCTGTTTGTCGGGCAAGATGCATTTTGTCGGCCCGGACCAGCTGCATGGGTTCGAAGAGCGGTTGACCACCGACATCTATCCTCCTGACTTTGGCTGGACCCCAGATTATCGCAAACCGGGGGAGCGGATTGATTGGTGGTATCACAACATGGGCTCGGTCACGGGCGCTGGCGTTGCTGAGATTACCAACCAAATGGAATATGATGATGAGGTCGCCTATCACGCCACGCGCAAGCTATACGATCTGGCACGCGGGCATGATGCGCGCCCTTGGTGCCTGACGGTTAGCTTTACCCATCCGCATGACCCTTATGTCGCGCGCAAGAAATACTGGGATCTTTACGAAGACTGCGACCACTTGATGCCAACGGTTGGCCTCATGCCTTACGGCGATCATGACGCCCATAGCCAACGCATTCTGGATGCCAATGATCACGAAAATTATGACATCTCTGACGCACAGGTGCAACGCGCACGCCGCGCCTACTTCGCCAATATCAGCTACCTTGACGACAAAGTGGGCGAGGTTTTGCAAACGCTGCAAGACACGCGGCAAGAGGCGACGATTATGTTCGTCGCTGACCACGGTGATATGCTGGGGGAACGGGGGCTTTGGTTTAAAATGTCGTTCTTTGATGGCTCTGCCCGTGTGCCGCTGATGATCGCGAGCCCTGATATGGAACCCGGTCTGATCACCGATCCGGTCAGCAACATTGATGTCTGCCCGACGCTATGTGATCTGGCCGGTGTTGATATGTCCGAGGTCATGCCGTGGACAGAAGGGCAAAGCCTGAAACCCTTGGGGCAGGGCGCGCGTCGCGATGCGCCGGTCGCGATGGAATACGCGGCGGAAGGGTCTTATGCGCCGATGGTATCGCTTAGATATGGCAAGTGGAAGTTCAACCTCTGCACGCTCGATCCTGATCAGCTGTTTGATATGGAAGCTGATCCGCAAGAGCTAACCAATCTGGCTGAAGTCCCAGCGCACCAAGGCACAAGAACGACGATCAAGGCCAAAGCACTGGCGCGTTGGGACCTTGCCGCCTTTGACGCAGATGTGCGCCAATCCCAAGCAGGACGTTGGGTGGTTTATGAGGCTCTGCGCAATGGGGAGTATTTCCCTTGGGATCACCAGCCGCTGCAAAAGGCATCCGAACGCTATATGCGCAACCACATGGACCTCAACGTCCTTGAAGAAAACCAACGTTTCCCTAGAGGAGAGTAACCCTCTTCATCTGGCCAATTAAATTCCCGCCGGAGGCTCCTACCGATGCAAACCCAACCCAAAGCCAGCCATTTTATTGATGGTCAGCATGTTGAAGACACCGCCGGTGAGGTGATTGACGTCATCTATCCCTACACGGGCGAAGTGATTGCAACACTTCACAGCGCGACACCGGCCATCGTTGATATGGCACTTGCTGCTGCCAAGGGCGCGCAAGCGGCTTGGGCGGCGATGACGGGGGTCGAAAGGGGCCGCGTCTTGCGCCGGGCGGCGGATATTATGCGGGAACGCAACCATGATCTTTCGGTCTTGGAAACCTATGATACGGGCAAGCCTTATCAAGAAACATCCGTGGCCGATGCCACATCCGGCGCGGATGCGTTTGAATATTTTGGCGGGCTTGCGGGCGCGCTGACGGGGGAGCATATCCCCTTGGCGGGGGGTGATTTTGTTTACACACGGCGCGAAGCATTGGGCGTTTGCGTCGGCATTGGTGCGTGGAACTATCCCACGCAAATCGCCTGCTGGAAAGCGGCCCCCGCCCTAACTTGTGGCAATACGATGGTGTTCAAACCGTCTGAGACCACGCCACTGAGCGCGCTTAAGGTTGCAGAGATTTTGATCGAAGCGGGGGCGCCAAAGGGCGTCTTTAACGTAGTGCAGGGTTTAGGGGCCGTTGGCGCGTCCCTCATCGGTGATCCTCGCGTTGCAAAGGTGTCCTTGACCGGATCTGTGCCAACGGGCAAGAAGGTTTATGCCGCCGCGGCGGCAGGTCTGCGCCATGTCACGATGGAACTGGGCGGCAAAAGCCCCATTGTTATTTTTGATGATGCGGACCTTGAATGTGCGGTGTCCGGCGCCATCCTTGGCAATTTTTATTCCAGCGGTCAGGTCTGTTCCAACGGCACGCGGGTGTTTGTGCAAAAGGGTATCAAGGACGCGTTCCTGAAACGTTTGGGCGAAAGGCTCCAGAATGTGATCATGGGCGATCCACAAGATCCGGATGTTAATTTCGGCCCCATGGTGAGCGCGGCACAGCGCAAGATCGTGCAGGACTATATCAAGAAAGGCGTCGTCGAAGGCGCCCGTTTGGTGGCGGGCGGTCAGACGCCGGATCGCGATGGGTTCTTTATTGAACCGACGGTATTTGCCGATGTCACTGACGATATGACGATCGCACGCGAAGAAATTTTTGGACCTGTAATGTGTGTGCTGGATTTTGAGGACGAGGCAGAGGCGTTGAAGCGCGCCAATGCCACTGAGTTCGGCCTTGCCGCGTCGGTCTTTACCAAAGATTTGACCCGTGCGCATCGGATGTCCGCCGGGTTTGAGGCGGGCACATGTTATATTAACACCCACAACCTTGCGCCGGTCGAGGCCCCGTTCGGGGGCAGCAAGCTGTCGGGTGTGGGGCGCGAGAATAGCAAATTGGCAATCAATCATTATTCAGAAATGAAAACGGTATACGTGGCGATGAACGATGTTGAGGCGCCGTTTTAGTGCGAGCGGATTACGTCATAGTTGGTGCAGGCTCTGCTGGGTGTGCCATCGCCTATCGCCTTGCGGAGGCTGGAAAACAGGTTCTGGTCATTGAGGAAGGTGGTTCGGACGTTGGGCCGTTCATCAATATGCCTGCCGCGCTCAGCTATCCAATGAACATGGCGCGCTATGATTGGGGTCTGCAAAGTGAGCCGGAGCCGCATCTGAACAACCGCTGCCTTGCCACGCCGCGCGGTAAGGTGATCGGGGGATCATCTTCGATCAATGGGATGATTTATGTGCGCGGCCATGCGCTCGACTTTGATCATTGGGAGGAACAGGGCGCGGATGGTTGGGGCTTTGCGGATGTTTTGCCCTATTACAAGCGGTTGGAAAACTGGACGGATGGTGGCCACGGCGGTGATCCCTTGTGGCGTGGCTCAAATGGGCCTTTGCATGTTTCGCGTGGGCTGCGGCGCAACCCGCTGACGCAGGCCTTTGTGCAAGCGGGTGGTCAGGCGGGCTATCCGATCACGGCAGATTATAATGGCGCGCAGCAAGAAGGGTTTGGTCCGTTTGATTCAACAATTCATCGCGGCAAACGGTGGTCTGCGGCCAGTGCGTATTTGAAACCTGCGCTTGCTGGGCCGCATTGCCGATTGGTTCACGCCCTTGCCCGTCGCGTGGTCATCAAGGACGGGCGGGCTGTTGGTGTAGAGGTCGAACGTAAGGGAAAGGTCGACGTGATCGGCGCCAATGTCGAAGTGATTGTTGCCGCCTCTGCCATAAACTCACCCAAAATCTTGATGCATTCGGGGATTGGGCCCGCTGCGCATTTGCAGGAATTCGGGGTTGAGGTCATTGTGGACCGTCCTGGCGTTGGGCAAAACCTGCAAGATCATCTAGAGATGTATATCCAGCAGGCTGCGATCCAACCGGTGTCATTGGCCAAACATTGGAACCTGTTCAGCAAGGCCCTGATTGGGGCGCAATGGCTGTTGACGCGCAAAGGTTTGGGCGCGTCCAACCAATTCGAAAGCTGTGGTTTCATCCGGTCGCAGGCTGGGGTGCAATACCCTGATATTCAGTTTCACTTTCTTCCCATTGCGATCCGCTATGACGGTCGAGTGTCACCCGACGGGCATGGATTTCAAGCGCATGTTGGGCCGATGCGATCAAAATCGCGCGGCGCAATTACCTTGAAATCAAATGATCCAATCGCTGCGCCGCGTATCGTGTTTAACTATATGTCTCATGACGATGACTGGACGGATTTCCGACGCTGCATCCGATTGACGCGCGAGATTTTTGCCCAAGATGCGTTTACCCCGTTTCGAGGGCATGAGATTCAACCGGGCGACAACGTGCAATCGGATGAACAGTTGGACGCAGCAATTCGGGAACATGCGGAAAGCGCCTATCATCCCTGTGGGACGTGCAAAATGGGGCGGAAAAACGACCCGATGGCGGTGGTGGATCCCGAATGCCGCGTCATTGGCGTGGACAATTTGCGCGTCGCTGACAGTTCTATCTTTCCCCAGATTACAAATGGTAATCTAAACGCGCCATCCATTATGACAGGTGAAAAAGCGGCGGATCACATCTTGGGTCGGCGGCTACCAGCGGCAAATGATCGCCCTTGGATCCATCCTGATTGGAAACATGCGCAGCGCTAAAGCTTCATAGCATTGGCCATAAAACGCCTTAGTCCTGACGCTTGCGCGGATGAAGTTGGGGAGGTGAGTGTTCTTAGTTTTTGTGTGCTTTGATGGGTCGGCAGCGCGGATGCTGCCGGCCCGTTTCAGCTTTTGGTGATTGATCCTTGCCCGGCACCGCGAACTTGCGCCATAGTTTTTGGAACGTTGGGGGCACCACGGCATGGCTGGTCAAAAGATACCATTTCTATCGCAAGATGATCTTATTGGATTGGGGCTGAGCACCGATCAAATCGTCGATTCTATCAAGCGCGTTATTCAAGGCAGCGTTGATGGTTCGGTTTGGGCAGCACCAAAGGCCGTCATCATTCCGCCGAGCGATCAGCGATATATGATGGCAGCCCTTGCGGCGATGGATGGGCCTTCGCTCCTCGCGGTGAAGACGGTCGTGTTGAACCCTCAGAACACGGAAAACGGTTTGCCGCAGATCAACGGCCTTGTCACCGTATTGGACAGCGTTACCGGATTGCCGGTCGCGATCTTGGATGGAAACTGGATCACTGAGGTGCGCACTGCAGGGCTGAGTGCGCTGGCAGCGAAATATATGGCGGACCCAAATTCGAAAACGATTGGCTTTGTCGGTTGCGGTGCGCAGGCGCGCAGCCACCTTGCCGCCTTTGCGGATTTATTTGAGTTGGATCACATGGTCTATTTCGGGCGCGGTCAGCCCAATCAGGAGAGATTGGTGAAACAGGCGCAAGCCCTTGGGTTAACGACGCAAGTCTGCGCCACTGGGCAAGAGGTCGTCGCGTCCTGCGATGTGCTGGTGACCACCGTGACCCATACCGGCGGCGCTGCGCCGTTTTTGGATGCCTCAGGGCTGCGGCCGGGCGCGTTTGCTGCTGTTGTTGATCTGGCGGCCCCATGGCACCGCGACAGCTTTGGCGTGCTTGATCGCGTTGTGATTGACGATTTGGTGCAAGAGGAAGCGCTTGCCAACAAGCTTTGTGATCCTGCGCATATTCATGGAGATCTGACGGGGCTGGTTCTGAACAAGCTGAAGGGCAGGGATGGGCCAAGCGATCGGACGGCATTTGTGTTTCGTGGCCATGCGCTTGGTGATCTTGCGCTGTCTGCCCTAGCGATTGAGGCAAGAGGCACGCTTTAGCGATTTGCCTTGCGCCATTGCGGCGCAAAACCGAACGCATCAACGCGCCTGATCCCGGTCAAAGGGGGATCGTCGCATGTATGAAAAGGAGTGGAACCAAAGTGGCAGTCCCTAGGGGAATCGAACCCCTCTTTCCAGGTTGAAAACCTGGCGTCCTAACCGATAGACGAAGGGACCGCACTTGGTGACGCGTAATTAGGCAATTCAGATCGCAGTGGCAAGAGGGTTTGATAGCTTTTTTGCCTTAGGTCGCATTTGCGGGTTGGGCATCTTCTAATCGCAGCTGCGGGCTTCGTTTCCCTTGCCAGACATTGATGTCCAGCCGCCCAGCAAGGTGAAAACGCCGCCCACCATGCTCTGTTAGCATGCTTCCAAGGGGGCCATCCATGGCGCCAAAGGAAATCGCATCAATCCGCGCGCCAAGTCCGTCGCCGAATGTCACCTTGAGGTGATTTGCACCGACTTTCTTGGCAAATAGAATTTGGCAGTCGGGAAAAGCAAAACGAGGGGCCGGGGCTTGCGCACCATATGGCCCGGCTTTTTCCAACTGCTCGATCAGCTCGACCGTTACGGCGCCGGGCATCAGGATGCCGTCGATCTTTAGATCGCTGGGGCCGGCAAGTGTGGCGCCTTGCTTGTCCAACAGTTCCTCAAGCCGGGCCATCGCTGGCTCCAATTTGTCCCGTGCAACGGTCAGCCCTGCTGCCATTTTATGCCCGCCGCCCTTTATCAACAACCCTTCCGCGGCCAGACGTTGGATGGATGCACCCAAATCGATCTTGCCGATGGACCGACCCGATCCCTTGCCGATGTCGCCGTCAAAGCCGATCACAATGGCTGGGCGATTCGTTGCTTCTTTCAGGCGCGAGGCAACGATTCCGACAACGCCGGGATGCCAGCCATCCTGAGCCGCCCAAACCAAGGCGCCGTTTTTGTCGCGGGTTTCGATTTGGTCTAGGGCCGCGTCCCGCACGGCGTTTTCGATATCACGTCGTTCGCCATTAAGGCTGTCTAGCATCTCTGCCAGATCTTTTGCTTCTTGCATGTTGTCCGTCGACAAAAGCCGCGCGCCAAGATCGGCCTTGCCAATGCGCCCGCCTGCGTTGACGCGCGGGCCCAGCAGAAACCCAAGGTGATAAGAACTTGGCGTTGTGTCCATCCGCGCCACATCCGACAGCGCAACAATGCCGGGGCGTTCACGCTGCGCCATAATCCGCAGGCCTTGGCGCACAAATGCGCGGTTCACACCGACCAAAGGGGCCACATCCGCCACCGTTGCAAGAGCGACAAGGTCAAGCAAGGCCATTAAATCTGGTCCTTTTACGCCTGCGTCGCGCAATTGTCGGTTCGCCTCGACCAGCATCAGAAACACGACGGCGGCTGCACAAAGGTGGGCAAGATCACCGCTTTCATCCTGTCGGTTTGGGTTCACAACCGCGTGGGCGTCGGGCAGGGTTTCCCCGCCAAGGTGGTGATCCAATATGATCACGTCAGCGCCTTTTGCCGCCGACACCGGCCCATGGCTCAGCGTGCCGCAGTCAACGCAGATGATGAGGTCATGATCAGCCGCCAAACGTGCCATTGCCTCCTCATTCGGGCCATAGCCTTCATCGATCCTGTCGGGGACATAGACCGTCGCGGTTAGCCCTTTTTCGCGCAGCCACCAAACCAAAAGGGCGGCTGATGTGCCGCCGTCCACATCGTAGTCGGCAAAGATCGCAATCCGCTCTCGCGCGTTGATCGCCGCCAAGAAACGGGTCGCGGCCTTTTCCATGTCGATCAATGTTCGCGGGTCGGGCAAAAGGTCCTTTAGCTTGGGGTCTAAAAACGCTTCTGCCGCCGCCGCACTGACGCCGCGCCGTACCAGAACGCGGGCCAAGGGGGCAGGTAGTCCTGTGTCTTGGGCCAAAGCTTCGGCGAGGCGATCATTTTCTGGATCGGGACCAACCCAGCGGCGTCCAAGCGCGCTGGAGTCTACATCAAGAAAAGACGTCATGGATTCACCCCACAGGTTTTCCCGCACAATATCGAAAGGGCGCAGCTATTGCCACGCCCTCCCGTTCATCTTTGATCGTCATCTGGTCAAATAAACGCCCCCGGAGGGTCGTTTGGCAATTAGCCGATAGGGTTGCGATATTGCATCCGCCGGACAGAGCCTGTTTTTGAGCGCATCAAAACGGTTTCTGCCGTCACAAAGCCAACTTCGCGTTTAATGCCCGGCAGGATCGAACCATCCGTTACGCCCGTTGCTGCGAAAATCACATCGTTGGTGACCATATCCTCGCGGGTATAGACCCGTTCAAAGTTTGTGATGCCCGCTTTGGATGCGCGGCCGCGTTCGTCGTCGTTGCGGAACAGCAAGCGACCGAAAATCTGACCGCCCATACATTTGAGCGCCGCAGCGGCAAGCACGCCTTCGGGCGCGCCACCTGATCCCATGTACATATCAATGCCGGTTTTTTCGGCCTCCGCACAATGCATCACACCTGCAACGTCGCCATCGGTAATCAAACGAATGGCCGCATCCGTGCTGCGCAACTCTTCGATCATGTCTTCGTGGCGGGGGCGTTCCAGAACGCAGACGGTGATGTCCTTGGTTGAACATCCCTTAGCTGATGCAAGGGCAGACACCCGTTCGCTTGGCGACATATCCAGCGTGACAACGCCGTCGCGAAACCCCGGTCCAATGGCCAGCTTGTCCATATAGACATCTGGCGCATGTAGCATAGACCCGCGCGGGCCCATCGCGATCACGGCCAAGGCGTTTGGCATGTCTTTGGCTGTTAGGGTCGTGCCTTCCAGCGGGTCTAGGGCGATATCCACACCGGGTCCCGTGCCGCTTCCCACTTCTTCGCCGATGAAGAGCATTGGCGCTTCGTCGCGTTCGCCTTCACCGATCACAACGACGCCTGCGATGTCCAATGTGTTGAGCTGGCGGCGCATCGCATCCACGGCGGCCTGATCTGCTGCCTTTTCATCGCCGCGACCGATGAGGGGCGCGCAGGCGATTGCCGCCGCTTCTGAGACGCGGGCGAGGCCGAGCGACAGGTTTCGGTCATTGAAATCAAGTTCTTTGGCCATTGTGTGATCCTTCAAGTATCATTTTCCTTCGCGTAACCATCACAGGTTGATGTGACAACTGTGTGAGCGCTAACGTCTGGGCGTGACACTGAATTAATTCCAAAACGTGACCAATCCGTGATGGATTAGCGTTATTGTTTCGACGAATTATTCGAAAGATCGGCTATTCTGCTTCTATTCTGATCGCGACTGGTGGGCCGGAGACCACGTCTGTGCGCGCAAATCCTTCGATTGCGGCGTCCAGTGCTGTGCGCGTTGTTTTGTGGGTCACAATTAGAACAGGGGCAGCGGTGTCGTCGTGCCCGTATTGACGCATGCGATCAATGGAGACGCCTGCGTCGGCCAAAATCGCTGCCACTTTGGATAGGGCGCCGGGTTTGTCGACCAGTTCCATCCGCACATAGTAGGGGGCTGCGACAGAGGCTTGCGCAGCACGTACTTTTCGCAATGTGCTGGCTGGTTGGCCGAATGTTGACAGGCGTGTACCACGGGCGATGTCTATCACATCAGCCATGACGGCACTTGCGGTTGGGCCTTCGCCCGCGCCCGCACCGCGCAGGACGATTTGACCAACGGCGTCGCCTTCGAGCACGACCATGTTCGTCCCACCTTGTAGTTGCCCCAGCGGTGAGGTTTCTGGAACCAAGCAAGGCGACATGCGCTGTTCCAGCCCACGCCCGGTCATTTGCGCCACGCCGAGAAGCTTGATTTTGTAGCCCATATCGGCGGCCTGGCGAATGTCCTCGATGCTGACGGATCCGATCCCTTCCAGTTCGACGGCTGGGAAATCAACCCGCGTGCCGAAGGCAATCGAAGACAGAAGCGCCAGTTTGTGCGCGGCGTCGATCCCGCCCACGTCCAATTCTGGGTCGGCCTCAAGATAGCCAAGCGCGTTGGCCTCATCAAAAACGTCCTGATAGGGGAGGCCCGCGTCCTCCATCCGGGTGAGGATGTAGTTGCAACTGCCGTTCATCACGCCAATGACCCGGGTAATGACATTGGCCGCCAACCCTTCGGTCAGGGATTTAACGACTGGGATGCCGCCTGCGACTGCAGCCTCAAATCGGATCACGCGGCCGGCGTCTTCTGCGGCTTGGGCGAGGGCCTGCCCGTGCAACGCCAAAAGCGCCTTGTTTGCGCTGACCACGTCTTTGCCGCTTGCGATTGCTGCCTCGGTAGAGGCTTTGGCCGGGCCGCTGTCGCCGCCCATCACCTCGATAAAGACGTCGATGTCGTCACGTTTGGCGAGAGTGACGGGATCATCTTCCCAGGCGTATCCGGTCAGATCAACGCCGCGATCTTTGCTGCGGCTGCGTGCGGAGATGGCGACGATTTCAATGGGGCGACCTGCGCGGGTCGCCAGCAAATCGGCGTGGGTTTGCACGATCTTGACCACACCAATGCCAACTGTCCCGAGGCCAGCAATTCCAAGGCGAAGGGGGTTGGTCATCGTTTAGTTCCTGTCTGCAAATGCGCAAGTTTGGCGCGGTGTTATCGAATTGCCGTAGGCACCGCAACGCCGCGCGTCAACCTTTGGCGTTCTGCTTGCGTCAGAACAGGGCCACGCATGCGATTTGCCCGCGCATTCAGCGCCGCGATCCGCCCACTGATGTTGGATGTGTCGGCGACGACTGTTTTTTCGGGGATCGAAGACAAGAGCACATCAAGGTTTGTCAGCCGGGGAAAGGGGGCGGCGCGATCTGCATCTGTGATGGTTGCGTCCAGTTCTGGAAACGTCGCACAGCCCGCTGTCATCAGGCAAAGCGTAAACAGGGTAAGTGGGACGTGGCGAACAATCATGGGCGTTACATACTGCGCAGGCGTGGTGAGCGCCAGCCAAAGCGAACGGTGATTTTCGTGCGGTCAGATGGGTGATAGCCCACCCCTACCTTAATGCGCGGGTTTGATGAACGTGTTGTTCTTGAGGTCTGATATCGCCTGTCGCAACTCATCCTTGGTGTTCATGACAATCGGTCCGTGCCATGCCACGGGTTCTTCGAGCGGTGCGCCGGAGATGAGCAGGAACCGCACACCTTCACCCCCCGCTTGCACTGTGATTTCATCCCCTGTGCCGAACCGGATCAATGTGCGGTCACCAGACATATCGCGGATGTTCACTTCTTCGCCCATGACTTCCTTTTCCAAAAGGATTCCAGCGGGCTGGGAGGCGTCTTTGAAGTTGCCTGATCCGGCAAAAACGTAAGCGAACGTCCGGCGGTAGGTGTCCACCTTGAACGTTTTGCGCACGCCCGCTGGCACAGAAATATCCAAATACTGTGGATCAGCCGCGATTCCATCCACGGGTCCCTTTTTGCCCCAAAAGTCGCCGATAATCACGCGAACGGATGTGCCGTCGTCGTCAACAACGGTCGGGATATCCTTGCCTTCCACGTCCTGATAGCGCGGCGCGGTCATCTTGAGCGATCCGGGCAGGTTCGCCCAAAGCTGAAAACCATGCATCTGACCATTGGCGTTACCGCGCGGCATTTCCTGATGCAAAATGCCTGACCCGGCTGTCATCCATTGAACGTCGCCTGCGTTGAGATCACCGGTATTTCCTAGACTGTCCGCATGGGTCACGCTGCCATCCAGTACATAGGTGATCGTCTCGATCCCCCGGTGGGGATGCCATGGAAACCCTTTGATGAAATCTTCGGGCCTGTCATTGCGAAAATCGTCGAACAAAAGGAACGGATCAAGCTCTGTCGGATCTTGGAAACCGAAAGCGCGGTGCAGTTTCACGCCTGCCCCTTCGAGCGTGGGGACGGCTGCGCGGGTTTCGAGGATGGGTCTGATGGACATGATGTTGCTCCTTTCGGTGATACCTAAGCCGAGCAGCGACCAGCGCCAAGGCTTGCTTTTGTGATTTCATGCGCAGATGCGGTGCGCGCACTCAAGAGTCGCAATTGGTACAGACGGGCCCAAGGCATGAGGCGAAGGTTGGGAAAACACGAAAGAAAGAGATGCAAATGAAAGTAGGCTTTATCGGTTTAGGAAACGTGGGTGCGAAACTGGCGGGGAGCCTTTTGCGCAATGGGCATGACCTAGTGGTCCACGATTTGGATGCGAGCCTTGTAGAAGGCTTTGTTCAAAAGGGCGCGACTGCGGGCGAAAGCCCGACGCAATTGATGCGCGATTGTGAGGCTGTGATCACCTGCCTTCCTTCACCTGAGGCCTGCAAAGCGGTTGTCACGCAAATGATACCAGAGGTGGCACCGGGCAAGATTTGGATGGAAATGTCCACAACAGACGCAGGCGAGGTGGCGCGCCTTGCCGCCTTGGTTGAAGAAAAGGGCGGTTCTGCGGTTGAATGCCCGGTTTCGGGGGGCTGCCACCGGGCGGCGACGGGCAACATTAGTATTTTCGCTGGATGTGATCGGGCGACCTTTGATCGGATTCTGCCGCTGTTGACGACTTTGGGACGACGCGTTTTGCATACCGGGCCCATTAGAACGGCGTCCAAGCTGAAGGTGATGACAAACTATTTGGCCACGGCAAACCTTTTGACAGTGTGCGAGGCGCTGGTGACGATGAAGGCTGCGGGGCTGGATATGGCGACAACCTATGAGGCGATCAAAATCAGTTCTGGAACGTCCTTTGTGCATGAAACCGAAAGTCAGATGATCCTAAATGGGTGCCGGGATATCAATTTTACAATGGACCTTGTGAAAAAGGACATTGGGCTGTTCCAGAGTATTGCTCAAGATCATGGCATTCCGTTGGAAATCAGCCCGCTGATGGTGTCCATCTTCGAAGATGGGATCGAACGATATGGACCGCGCGCGCAATCAGATGACATCATTCGCAGGCTTGAGGATGCGACGGGTTTGGACATTACGGCCCCTGGGTTTCCGGCGGAAATGGTGGACGATGAACCCGAAGAGCCGGGATACGAAGTTGTCCC
>CAKZVL010000117.1 GCA_937922155.1 uncultured Paracoccaceae bacterium
GGCCAAGGATCATGTCCGCGCCATGACCGAGGGGGACTATGTCTCGCCCATCGTCGAAGGCGCCGATCCGGAGGTGTCGCTGAGCGAAGTGCAGGCAGAAGCCATTCTGAACATGCGCCTGCGCTCCTTGCGCCGTCTGGAAGAGATGGAGCTGGTCAAAGAACGCGACACCCTGATGATGGAACGTGCAGAGCTTGAAGACCTGTTAGAAGGCGAAGACCTGCAGTGGTCCAAGATCGCCGAACAGCTGCGCGAAACCCGCAAGCAATTTGGCCGCGACAGCGAAGGCGGCGCGCGTCGGTCTACGTTTGGTGAGGCTGGCGATGTCGCCGATGTCCCGCTAGAGGCGATGATCGACAAAGAACCCGTCACAATCGTTTGTTCGCAAATGGGCTGGGTGCGCGCGATGACCGGGCATATCCCGCTGGAGCGCGAGCTAAAGTTCAAGGATGGCGATGGCCCGCGCTTTATCTTCCATGCGGAAACCACTGATAAGCTTCTTGTTTTCGGCTCCAACGGTCGTGTCTATACGATCACGGCTGCAAACCTGCCCGGTGGGCGCGGCATGGGTGAACCGCTGCGCCTGATGGTGGATTTGCCCAATGAGGCGCAGATCATTGATTTGTTCATTCACACGCCGGGGGCAAAGCTGTTGGTGGCGTCCTCCGCCGGGGATGGGTTCATCGCGCCAGAGGATGACGTGATCGCGCAAACCCGCACGGGCAAGCAGGTGCTGAACGTCAAAGGCGACGCGGTTGCCAAAATCTGCCGCCGCGTTGCGGGCGATCATGTCGCTGTGGCCAGCGAAAATGGTAAGCTGTTGGTGTTTGACATCACCGAACTGCCCGAAATGGGCCGCGGCAAGGGCGTGCGTTTGCAGAAATACAAATCCGTGCGCGGACGCCAAGGTACGCTGGAACTGGACGGTGGGTTGTCGGATGTGACGACGTTCAACTGGGCCGATGGGCTTAGCTGGGAAATGGGCGGGGGCAAAACCCGCACCGAAGCCGATTTAACCGATTGGAAAGGTTCGCGCGCCGGAGTCGGCAAACGACCCCCACATGGGTTCCCCAAGAACAACAAATTCGGCTAAATCACTGTTCCGGTGTACCGGTTGTGTACGCGGTGTGTACAGGGTGTGATCCGCATATTCAGCGGTGTTGATCGATCAAAATGGCGTTGCCGTCCGGATCGGTCAGGGCAATATGCGCAGGCCCTTCGCCACCGTCAGCGCATTCTGAGCTTAGCGAAATGCCTGCATCCTTCAGTCGTTTTTGGATCACGCGCACATCGTCAAACTCGTCGATGTTCTGCGCATTCTGATCCCAGCCGGGGTTAAAGGTCAGTGTGTTGGCTTCGATCATTCCGCCAAACAACCCAAGGATCGTGTCGCCGTTTTTCATGATCAACCAACCCTGTGCCGCGTCGCCGCCAAAATCGTGAAAGCCCAAAAGCTTGTAAAAATCGCGACTCACCTCAACGTTTTCGACGTTCAGGCTGATGGAAAAAGCACCAAGTTTCATTGTCTTACCTCAAGCAATTGATGTTCAATACGCTCAAGCTTAACAAAGGGTTTACGCTAGATCAGCCCTCTTTGCACCAGCGCGGCAATCGTCCGCTCTGTCGCGCCTCTCTGATCGGCTGCAAAGGCCCGCGCGTTTTGCGAACTTGGGAACTGGCGTGCTTGAACGTAGCTGATCAAGTCCGCTTCGCTTTGCACCTGATGGGCAACACCTGCGGCTTTGGCCTCTTCCAGCGGGAATTCGATGGTGTGCGTATAGGGGCCAACGACGCAGGGTTTCCCCAGCGCGAGCGGTTCACTTACGTTATGCGCACCCTTTTCAATGAAACCACCCCCGATAATGGCAAGGTCACACGCGGCCAGATAAAAATACATCTCTCCCATGCTATCTCCCAACAGCACATCAATGTCGGCAGCGGGATCGCCTTTGAAATCGGCGTCAAACGCATCAGAGCGCTGCGCAATTTTTAGGCCGCGTGCGGCCAGCAGGTCGGCGGTTTCATCGAACCGTTCAGGCGCGCGAGGGATGTAGATAAACAGTGGTGCATCAAGGCCTTGCAAGGCGTTGATCATGTTGAGGTAGGTTTCATCCTCTCCCACAACCACGCTTGGCAGGGCGATGACATGCCGCCCGTTTAACGTGGCCTTCCAGCGTTCGCCCGCTGTCACCAGATCGGCAGGGATCGCTTGGTCAAACCGCATCTCGCCCGTGACAGCGATGTCTGTGACTCCGCTGGTTTCGAACCGGGGGCGGTGTAGGTCAGATTTGATAAAGGCTCCGGCCAGCAGGCTCAGAACCTCAGTGCGCCATTTGAACCGTTTCATGTCGCGGTCATAGCTGCGGCTGGGGTAGTGGGAATTGCACAGGTAGAAAGGAACGCCCGCCTTGCGTGCGGCTGCGATCATGCGCGGCCAAACCTCAATCTCCATCGACAAACCGAATTTCGGATGAAAGTTGGCAAAGAAGTGTTTGTAAATAAACGGCAATTCAAATGGCATCCAAGTCGCAACCATCTGGCCTGATGCAATCGCATCGCCAAACATCGCATGTGCCGCGCGGCGTCCGGCGGGCGTGAAATGGGTTGTCACGATCTTCTCACCCCGATCAAGCAACGCCTGGATCAGTGGGGCAGCGGCCCGAATCTCGCCGAGGGAAATGGCGTGAACCCAGACCGGATCTGTCATGCCCTTTGGATAGCGGCCAAAGCGTTCGCTGATATGTTGTCGATAAAGCCGATCCTTGCGCCCGCGCAGCGCCAGATAAATCAGCACCAGCGGCAAGATCAGCCACCACAACAAAGTGTATAGCGTGAGGAAAATGCGCAAGCGGCGGGACGGTGGGTGCGATGTCATAAGCTTTGTTTAACCATGCGCCTGATATCAGCGGCAAGGTCGTTTAAC
>CAKZVL010000118.1 GCA_937922155.1 uncultured Paracoccaceae bacterium
GTGCGCAACGGATCAGCTCTCTGGGCAAGACCCCTTTGATCTCGTACTGGTCGATGCGCCCTGCAGTGGCAGCGGTACGTGGCGGCGCGCACCAGACATGAAATGGCGCACGAACGTTGACATGGTGCAAGACTTTGCTCAGATCCAAAGGGGCGTTTTGGAAGCGGCCAAAGCATACGTCGCGGCCAAAGGCACGCTGGCCTATGCGACCTGCTCTGTCTTTCAATCCGAAAATCAGGTGGTCGTGGATCACTTCCTGAAACAGAACCCGGACTGGGCGCTTAAATCGACACGCACGCTTATCCCTGATGCCCTACAAGATGGCTTTTTCATTACACAGGTTTTTCGGGATCAAAGCGGCTAATTTCAGCAATCCGATCCTGTGGTATTAACAAACTCTTAATCAGTCACGTGATATCCCATTTCAAATAATTGAGGACCGAACCGGGTGGAGAAAGAAACCATCAAATTGCGCAGTGTTATGCGTCAGCTTCCCAGTGGGCCGCCGGTGATTGCGCTGGTCGCGATTGGCGTGTTGTGTTTGCTTGGGGCCGCTTTTTTGGTGGATACCGCTCTTCGGCTCGGATTTTTGACAGGTGGCTTTGCCCTATTGATGCTGGGTGCTGCGTCGTTTCGCCGATCCCACCTTGCAGAAAATCAATCGCGCGCTGCGCGGCGACAACGCTCTGTCATTAAAAATGCGGTTTCGACTTTGGTGGCCCACGATCCTGATCCCGCCTTTCTGACGGACGTGGATGGCAATGTGCGCTTTGCCAATCCGGCCGCAAAAGACAAATTTGGCGATGCGGCAGAAACCGATCTGTCCACAACCCTGGCCGAAGTGCTCGCCAACCCTGACAGCGTCTTATTCCGGCTGCAAAACCGCGCCATAACCGTTGGCGCCGCAAAGGAAGACATTGTCACCCGCACCGGCCACTTTCGACTGTCTGTGGTCCAGGCTGGCGGCGAAAACTATTTATGGCGCTTTGAACAAACAGCTATCGGACCGCGCGAAACAAATCGTGGGTCAGATGCGCTCTGCTTACCCATGATGGCCGTTGGTCCCAGCAATGCCGTTTTATATGTCAATGACGCGATGCGGCAGTTTGCCGGCGTCCGACCCAAATCCGTGTTCGACCTTTTTGACAAAGTACCGGTGCGCTCGGGCGAACGACATCGCATTCCAACTGCCAAAGGCGAAACCGACATCTTGGTCGCCGTGGTTCAAGGCATTGCAGGGCGGCGTGAAATTTATGTCCTGCGTGACGAAGACATCACCACAAAAGACGATAACCCGCCATCCGCAGCGACAATAAATGGTCGTTGGGGTGTCTTGGAAGAACTCCCCGTACCGCTCCTAAAAGTAGATGCCACCGGTGCGATACTCGAATCCAATTGCGAGGCACGGACGCTATTCAACCTCGACACCACAGATGGTCGGCAATTGGGCGAAATCCTGGACGGTTTGGGTCGGCCCATCAAACAATGGCTGAATGAAGCGTTAAGTAGTGGTGCAGGCTATGGTCCACAATTTTTACGCGGGCAGGGAAAAGCCGCAGAAACCTTTGTTCAAGTGACGCTGAGGCGGGGCAGGGATGCGCAAGGCGCCCATTTGATTGCCGTTATCACCGACGTCACAGAGATTAAAACGCTCGAAGCCCACTTCGTCCAAAGCCAAAAAATGCAGGCCATAGGCCAGTTGGCCGGTGGGGTTGCGCATGATTTCAACAATCTCCTCACCGCAATTTCAGGCCATTGCGACCTTTTGCTGTTGCGTCATGATCATGGCGATATGGATTACGGCGATCTGATCCAAATCCATCAAAACGCCAATCGCGCGGCCAGTCTCGTCGGTCAGCTTTTGGCCTATTCGCGCAAGCAAAACCTCAAGCCGGAAAATGTTGACTTGCGCAACGTGCTGTCAGAATTGACCCATCTGTTGAATAGGTTGGTCGGCGAACGCGTCACGCTCACCCTGCGCCATGATCCTGAACTTTGGGCCGTGCGCGCCGATAAACGGCAGTTTGAACAGGTCATGATGAATCTGGTCGTAAACGCGCGTGACGCGATGCCAAATGGCGGCGAAATTCAGATCGTGACCGAAAACGTCTCTCTTGACAAAGACTTGCATCGAAATCGCGCGATCCTCAGCCGCGGAGACTATGTTGTGGTCCGCGTCATCGACAAGGGCATCGGCATCGCACCAGACGCTATGGACAAAATTTTTGTCCCCTTCCACACAACGAAACGCGTCGGCGAAGGAACCGGTCTTGGTCTTTCCACCGCCTACGGCATCGTGAAACAAACCGGCGGCTTCATCTTTGCGGAAAGCGAAGTCGGCAAGGGGACGACATTTGAAATCTACCTCCCCGCGCAAACCGGTCAGGTCGCCGAAAGCCTGCCGGTCGTCGTTAACCGCACCGAATCCGTCCAACTCAACGGCGAAGGCGTCGTTTTGCTGGTCGAAGACGAAGCACCGGTTCGCGCCTTTGCCAGCCGCGCGTTGCGGCTGCGTGGCTACACCGTGCTTGAAGCGGACTCAGCAGAAGTCGCGCTAGACCTGTTAGACGACCCCGACCTAAACGTGGACATTTTCGTCACCGACGTCATCATGCCCGGAAAGGATGGCCCCACTTGGGTCAAAGAAGCTTTGGTAGATCGCCCCGACACCAAAGTCGTTTTTGTCTCAGGATATGCAGAGGATGCCTTTGCAGAAGGCAAACCAGAAATTCCAAACTCGGTCTTCCTGCCCAAACCATTCTCGCTCAACCAACTGACGACCACGGTTCAAAGCCAGCTTCACTAGGCTGCCGTATCCTCTAGGTGCGCGGCACAGCCGATCAAAGCGGCGTAGTCATCTTCAACAATATGGACGGCGAAATCATCCATAAACTCCGCAAACCGACCCTTGTCTCGGAACGCATCTGCAAATCCAAACGCCTCTAGATACGGCGCGAACGCACGGGAAACTCCACCAACCAAATAGATCCCCCCAAATGGGAGCTGTATCAGCGAAAGGTTCCCACAAACGGTTCCAAGTATACGGGTGAAAAGACGTGCTGCCTCAATCGCTTGCGCGTCACTCTTGTCGTGACAAGCGGCCATAATCTCTGCCGCGGACTGACTTTGATCGGTCCCATTTTCTTGACTCAGGAATGCATAGACACGCTCCAATCCTCGACCAGACAAAACGTCCTCAACGGCTGGAAACCCATGGGCCATGGACACGAATTCGCACAACCGCAGTTCCTGCGCGTTTCTAAGGGGTAGGTTGGCATGTCCAGCCTCTGACGGCGGCACCAATCGCTGTCCCTGCGCGTAAAAAACCGGCGCGGCGTTAAATCCGGTGCCAACCCCGATGACTAGTTTTGTTGCACCTGTCTGTGCCTCGCTCCCGGGCAAAACTTGGCGCAGATTGTCAGCTTCCAAATGATCAATCGCATGCCCCTGTGCCTGCAAATCGTTCAAAATCGCAACCCGCTCTGTCGTCGTGGCCTCTGCCAGCGTTTCGTTTGTGATCGTCCAATCCAAATTGGTGAGCGTCGCGCGACCATCCTGCACCGGGCCCGCCATCGCAACACACGCCGCCTTTGGGTCGACGTTGCCTTCCTCCGCAATGAACTTGGCTAGGATGGTTTCCAAATCGGAAAAGTCTTTGTTGGCATAACGGCGGATCGTTTCCGTCAACAAATTGCACCCGTCTGTCAGGGCAACGCGGGTGTTGGTGCCACCAATATCGGCAACAAGGTTTAGGGAATTGGGGGCGTGAGCCATGGTATTTTGATCCTTAACTTAGCGGCCTTGGTGTTTACTGCACCACGACCGCTTGTAAAGGCTTCAAACACGCATTGTCCGCTCCAACGTGCGGAATCAACTCCCTCTTAGCGCCGTCCGCGACGCCCTGTCCGCGCACGGCCTTCGCCCGGCTTTGTTGGCGCGCGGTTAAATCGGATCCACTCGCCACCGCCTTCATCGTTGTTGGTCAGGAAATTCGCCGCACGGATCGCTTCCATCTCTTTCCCGGCCTTCGCTTTGGTGGACCCCATGCCAAACAACGTCACAAACGTCTCATCATCCAAATCATCAGGCAAAATGATGCCAGAGGCCGCAATTTCCGCCTTCTTTTCCGCGATCTTCTTGGGTCCAACGGGCAACGCGACGGGGTTCATAATCGCGCTGGTCATCCCCGCCGTCATCGCCATCGGCAAAAACGCGTTGTTGATGCCATGGCGATTGGGCAGGCCAAAACTGATGTTGGACGCACCACAGGTCGTGTTCACGCCCAATTCTTCGCGCAACCGCCGCACAAGCGTGAACACCTGCAAACCCGCCGTGCCCATCGCCCCAATCGGCATCACCAGCGGATCAACGACGATATCATGGGCCGGAATACCAAAATCAGCCGCCCGTTCCACGATCTTCTTGGCCACGGCAAAGCGCACGTCCGGATCCTCTGAAATGCCCGTATCATCGTTGGAAATCGCAACAACAGGCACGTTGTATTTCTTCACCAGTGGCAAAACCAATTCCAGCCGGTCTTCCTCACCCGTGACAGAATTCAACAGCGGGCGACCCTCAGCAGCAGCCAAACCGTTTTCCAGCGCACCGGGCACCGAACTATCAATGCACAGCGGGCAATCGGTGATCGCTTGAACCCGTTCCACCAATTCTTTCATCAACGTCGGCTCGACAAAATTGTTGTCGGCATAGCGCGGGTCCTCGGCCATCTTGTTGGAAAACACAGCGCCCGAATTGATGTCCAAAATGTTTGCACCAGCCGCAACTTGGGCCAAGGCATCGGCCTCAACGCGGGAAAAATCGCCACGCTCTAACTCTTCATTCAGGATTTTGCGACCCGTTGGATTGATCCGCTCCCCAATGACGCAAAAGGGTTCGTCAAATCCGATGACGGCGGTTTTGGTTTTGGATTCAACGATTGTGCGGGTCATTCTGGGGTTTCCATTGGGTTAACAGGCTGCGCCGCGGCACCGCCGTGGGCGATGGCCCATTTTGCATTTGTCTTGATCCCGCCAAGTGGGAAAAAGTGAACTCTTTCGATATTGAAATCAGGGTGCGCAGCCTTGTGCGCGGCCAATTCGCTCAAGACCTCGGTCGGTTCATAAGGCAACAACAGCTTGGTCACATCCATCGCCCGCTTTTGCAAAACCTTCAACGACGGGCCAACACCGCAGGCAATGGCGAATTTGATCAATGTTTGCAGCTTTGCAGGGCCCGCAATCCCGATGTGCACCGGAATATCAACGCCCGCGTCCTTGATCGCATCGGCCCATGCAATGATGGGCCCAGCCTCAAACGCAAACTGCGTGGCCAGCGCCATCTGCGCATCAGTGGTGTTGTTGAACCGGGATTTCCAGTGCAACGCCTCCATCACATTGGCGTCCGACCCGTCAGGATCAATGTCCTTATTCCCCTCTGGGTGACCTGCCACATGCAAATGCGTGAACCCTGCCTGATCAAACAGCCCCGTTTCCAACAACTGCATAGAACTTTCAAAATCCCCATGCGGCTCTGCCACGCCACCCGCCAAAAGAAGCGCTTGCTTTACGTCTGCCTCCCCTTGGTAACGCGCAATCCAATCGGCCAGAACAGCCTTGTCCTTGATAATGCGCGCCGGGAAATGCGGCATGACCTTATAACCATCCGCGTTCAGCCGCTTGGCGGTCTCTACCATCTCCTCAATCGGAGTGCCTTCGATATGAGCGATGTAAACGCGGGTCTCGGCAGGCAAAAGGCCGGTGAAATCTTCAACCTTGGCCGCCGTGCGCGGCATGACCTCAATGGAATACCCTTCCAAAAACGCCTCTAGTTCAGCATTCGACACAGCCTCGGCCGGGGCCGCTTTCTTTTTGAAGGGGAGCAAGGACATAAAAGCCTCCGTCAGTGGGGTGAACGGGTTGGACACTAGGCCCAACCGTCGTTTTCAATCAGGGTTTTCAGGCGAGCTTGATCATATTCAGTATCGATCTTGACGACCTGCGCATCTGCAACGGCGGCATCTTCGCCCTCAACCGTGAATGGCGCGGCTTTGCGGATACCTTCCAGATATGCATCAGACTCAGCAGCACCGCTTTTCATGGCCGCGCGATCAATCGCTTGTTCAAACCGCTCCGGCAGTGCCCGCTTGGTACCGCGGCGCCCTTTGCCAACGATGACCTGCATCGGAATGTCACGCCAAAAAACCATGATCACATCTGCCATATCGTATGCTCCATCCGTTAACTGCGGTTCTATCAGAGCCGCACCCGCAACATTGGCCATTTTCGACATCCGGTCGTGGTTGAGCGACGCGCCCTAACTAGGGGCCTTCTGCGCACCATACCAGAGAGGCAAAGCCGCAATATATTCATGCAAGAGCTGAACCCGCTTCACAAAGCTTGCCAGAACGCGCGCGACACCATAGTTTAAACCTAACTTGAAAATTGGAGGGCGTAACGATGGCGCCCAAGCGTCCCACTGGTGCGGGCGCGTTCCCGAAAGCGGTTGAAAGCCCCGCGCCAAAACCGCCCGATCCGGCGCAGCTTTATGCCGCTTTGGATTTGGGTACAAATTCGTGTCGCATGCTGATTGCTCAACCAAAGGGCAGCCAGTTTCATGTGGTCGACAGCTTTTCAAAGGCTGTCCAGCTTGGTCAGGGGCTTGAGGCGTCTGGCAGGCTCAGTCGTTCTTCGATGACAAGAACGATATCGGCCATGCGAATCTGCCGTCAAAAATTGGAACGCCACGGCGTCAAGCGCCTGCGGCTCATCGCGACAGAAGCGTGCCGCAGGGCCGTGAACGGCGACGCTTTTGTCGCCCAAGTGGCGCGTGAAACCAACCTCAAACTCGAAATCATCAAACCAGAGGAAGAAGCGCGTCTTGCCGTCGTCTCTTGCGCGCCCTTGGTCAGCACCAAAACCGAACAATTGCTGGTCGTCGACATCGGCGGGGGGTCTACCGAACTGGTGTGGATCGACATCTCGCACGTCCCACCGCGTGAACGTCCCCGCGCCATCATGCGCCTGCATGCGGGTTTCAAGGCTGATCCTGGCCCCTTTGCCGCCGCCAAAGTGGTGGATTGGATTTCCGTCCCCCTCGGCGTCGCCACGCTACGCGACCAATTCGAAGACGTCGAAGACGACGCTGCACGCTTCGCCTTGATGAGCTGGTTTTTTGAGGAAAACCTGTCAAAGTTCTCACCCTATTCCGCAGAAACGGTGCGTGAAAACTTCCAGATCGTCGGCACCAGCGGAACCGTCACAACCGTTGCCGCCTCCCATCTTGGCTTGAAACGCTACGACCGCACCAAGGTCGATGGCTTGCGCATGACCAGCGATCAGATCGACGCTGTCATCCAACGTTACCTATCGCTCGGCCCCGAAGGGCGCCGCGCCGACCCGCGCATCGGGCGCGATCGGCAGGCGCTGATCATGTCCGGCTCTGCGATTTTGCAGGCGTTAATGCGGATTTGGCCAACTGATCGCTTGTCCGTGGCCGATCGCGGCCTGCGCGAAGGGCTGCTTTATGCGCAAATGTCCGCAGACGGCGTGTTAGAAGACGCCCCGTATTAAGTAGGTCTGGAAAACGCCACCGGCGCGTGGCACAGGACAATCATGGTAAAGAAACCAACAAAAAACACATCCGGTCGCGGGCAGCGCGATTTGACCGTTAAGGTCAAAACCGCCCGTGGGCGCAAGCTAAGCTCAACCCTTTGGCTGCAACGCCAACTTAATGACCCGTATGTCAAACGGGCCAAGGCCGATGGCTATCGCGGCAGGGCGGCTTACAAAATTCTGGAACTCGATGACAAATTCCGCTTCCTTGTGCCTGGCGCGCGGGTCGTGGACCTCGGCTGTGCGCCCGGTGGCTGGTGCCAAATCGCGGTCAAACGGGTGAACGCACTGGGCGAACGCACATCAAAATCAATCGGCACCGTCCTTGGCGTTGACCTGCAAGAGGTTGATCCGATCCCCGGTGCAGACATCCACGTCCTCGACTTCCTCGATGACGACGCCGATCAAAAGGTCAAAGACTGGCTTGATGGTAAAGCGGACGTGGTGATGTCAGACATGGCCGCCTCCGCCTCCGGCCACAAGCAAACCGACCACCTCAAAATCATGGCGCTCTGCGAAACGGCAGCCTATTTCGCCTTTGACGTGCTAGAAGAAGGCGGCACTTTCGTCGCCAAGGTCCTCGCCGGCGGCGCAGAGGGAGAGCTGCAAAAGCTCTTGAAAATGCGCTTCAAAAAGGTCGCAAACGTCAAACCGCCCGCGTCCCGTTCTGACAGCTCAGAAAAATTCGTCGTCGCAACAGGGTTCAAAGGGTAGGCGCCTCACCAAAGGGTGATCCGTGGTTTGTGTGCGCGCACGGATGGAACGCAACGACCCTATTGCACTTTGAACCAAGCCGCTTCATCAGTTTGCACAGGTCTGGAGAATGCGATGCAAACAAATTTCGATCTTTTCATCATTGGTGGTGGCATCAACGGCGTCGGCATTGCCCGTGATGCCGCTGGTCGTGGGTTGAAAGTCGGCTTGGCGGAAATGAACGATCTTGGCTCTGCCACATCCTCCGCCTCAACCAAATTATTTCACGGCGGCCTGCGCTATCTGGAATTTTTTGAAATCAACCTGGTACGTAAAGCCTTGATCGAACGCGAAGTTCTGTTGCGCGCTATGCCGCACATCTCTTGGCCGATGCGATTTGTGCTGCCCTACCACAAAGATATGCGGTTTGAGGGCGGCACGCCAACAGGCAAGCTTTTGACAGCCTTCATGCCGTGGATGAAAGGGCGTAGACCCGCATGGCTGATCCGCTTTGGCCTGTTCCTTTATGACAATCTCGGTGGGCGCAAAATCCTGCCCGGTACGCGGACCTTGCATCTGCCAAGCAATCCGGTTGGCAAGCCGCTCAAGGGCAAATTCGTAAAGGCCTACGAATATTCCGACTGCTGGATCGAAGATTCCCGTCTTGTGGTCCTGAACGCCCGCGATGCCAAAATCCGGGGCGCAGACATTATGGTGCGCACGCAAGTCACCAGCGCGGAACGAACCGACGATCATTGGAAAATCACCTTAAACGATGGACGGCAGGTCACCGCACGCGCCTTGGTCAACGCAGGCGGCCCGTGGGTGGAAAACATCATCCGCAACGTCGCACGCCTCAATTCTACTGAGGGCGTGCGCCTCGTGCGCGGCTCCCACATCGTCACGAAAAAGCTGTTTGACCACGACAAATCCTACTTCTTTCAGGGCGAAGACGGCCGCATCATTTTCGCCATTCCTTACGAAACCGACTTTACCTTGATCGGGACCACAGACGCCGAACATGATGACGTCAACGAAAAACCCTATGCAACGCAAGTCGAACAGGACTATTTGCTGGCCTTCGCCAATCAATACTTTGAGCAAACAATCACGCAGGATGACGTCGTTTGGACCTATTCAGGCGTGCGTCCGCTTTATGACGATGGCGCGAAATCCGCCACCGCTGCGACCCGTGATTATGTCCTGTCACTCGATACAAACGGCCCCGCATTGCTCAGCATTTTTGGAGGTAAAATCACCACGTTCCGCAAATTGGCTGAGGGGGCGATGGCCAAACTGCACGATCATGTCGGCGGCGGCGCAAATTGGACAGCAAAAGCCCCTTTGCCGGGCGGCGACTTTCCTGTCAGCCAAGTTCAAAACCTGATCGCAGACCTAACCCGCGATTACCCCTTTCTTTCCGACCGTTGGGCGACGCGGTTGATCAAGGCCTACGGCACAGACGCCCGCGAAATCCTAGGCGATGCCAAATCTGCAACTGATCTTGGCGCCGACTTCGGTGCAACCCTCACCGCGGCAGAGGTGCAATGGCTCATGGTCCATGAATTTGCACACACCGCCGAAGATGTCGTGTGGCGCCGCAGCAAACTTGGTTTGCGCCTGACCAAAGATCAAATCGCAGCGCTTGAGGCATTCATGCAAGCCGCCTAATCTAGCGCGACCAAGGGGGGAACCATGACCTATATCCTGTCAATCGACCAAGGCACGACATCCAGTCGCGGCATCATCTTTGACGCCGACATGAAAATCGTCGCCACCGATCAAGAAGAATTCAAACAGCATTTCCCCAAATCCGGCTGGGTTGAACATGACCCGGCTGATCTCTGGAACACGACCGTCAGCACCGCCAAAGGAGCGATTGCCAAAGCGGGGATCAAACCCAGAGACGTGGCCGCCATCGGCATCACCAACCAGCGTGAAACCACGATCATCTGGGATAAAACCACGGGGGAGCCGATCCATAATGCCATCGTCTGGCAGGATCGCCGCACAGCCGATTTTTGCGCAGAACTGCGCAGAGAGGGTTTTGAGGCTGAAATCACCTCCCGCACCGGACTTTTAGCAGACCCATACTTTTCCGGCACCAAGGTGCGCTACATCCTGCAAACCGTTGACGGCGCATTGGAAAAGGCGAAAGCAGGCGAACTACTTTTCGGCACAGTCGACTGCTTCTTGATCTGGAAAATGACGCAAGGCCGCGTGCACGCAACGGACGCGACAAACGCCGCGCGCACGATGCTTTATGACATCCGTGATGGCGAGTGGAGCAAGACAATCTGCGACCGTTTCGACATACCTATGTCCATGCTGCCAGAGGTGAAAGATTGCGCTGCCGACTTTGGCGTCACCAATGTCTTTGGCGCGGATATGCCGATCTATGGCGTCGCAGGCGATCAGCAGGCAGCGACCATCGGGCAGGCCTGTTTCGAACCGGGCATGCTCAAATCAACCTATGGCACCGGGTGTTTTGCGCTGCTGAACACGGGCGACACGCTGGTGACCTCCCAAAACCGGATGCTCGGCACGATTGCCTATCAATTCGATGGCAAACCGACCTATGCGCTCGAAGGGTCAATTTTTATCGCAGGTGCGGTGGTGCAATGGCTGCGCGATGGGCTCGGCATCATCGCCAAGGCTGCCGATACGCACCCCTTGGCGGAAAAGGCGGACCCAGAACAGGAACTCTACCTCGTGCCCGCCTTTACCGGCATTGGCGCACCCCATTGGGACGCAGACGCGCGCGGCGCGATCTATGGGCTGACACGCGGATCAGGCCCCGCAGAATTCGCCCGCGCCGCCTTAGAAAGCGTCGGTTTCCAAACCCGCGAACTCTTGGATGCCATGAAAGACGATTGGAAAGGCGCCGCCGACCAAGCCGTCCTGCGCGTCGACGGCGGGATGAGCGCGTCAGACTGGGCCATGCAATTCCTCTCCGACATCATCAACGCGCCGGTAGACCGGCCAGAGGTGTTGGAAACCACAGCCCTCGGCGTCGCATGGCTGGCCGGATCACGGGCAGGCGTCTACCCAGATCAAGCAGGCTTTGCCGCCAATTGGGCCGTGGAACACCGCTTTGATCCCAAGATGGACGCCAAAACGCGGGATCGCCGGTATAAAGGCTGGCAAGACGCCGTGCGCCGCACACTCAGCGCGACGTAATCACCCAACCTTAGCTTTGGCCCATATCCCAAACGTCAAACTCTGCTGCACATTTCCTGCGGAACTTCGCCTCCACCTCCGGGGACAGGGAGATGGGCATCTTGGGCGAGACATTGCGTTGGTTTATCGTCACGTTGATGCCCAAGCGCTGTTCCAGCCAATCTTGCAGATCGCCCGTTTCATAGCGAAAAAGATGATCGACCCCCAAATTGCCGTCGCCATCCAACAAAAACTTGGACTGCGCGCCCACATTGGCAAAACCCGCCGGCTTGCCCTTCATATATTCTGTGACAAAGTCATCGAAACTGATGCCTTGCGTCGAATTTGCGTGACCCTTCAGATCGTCGCGGTGGCGATACCGATACCAGCTCGACAGCCAATCAATCGGATGGCGCACAGCCGCCACTGTTTGCAACTCCGCCTCTGTCGCGCCACCGCCTTGGATGAACAGCGGCTTTAAGAATCGTCTGTAGCGATAGACGGGCGCGTGTTTCAAAGGCGGCGGATTGCGAATAACAATATCCGCATGTGGCGAAAGCGCCCCTTCGAGGGCGGTCGTCCCGGTTTTCGGAACAGAGAGTAGAACCAATTTTTGATCCCAGAAAACAAGCATTTGCCTGAACCTTTTGCAGTATTTTGCAGATACTCTACGCGATCAACCCTTCCTTAACCACCACCAAGGCAAGGTGATTGGTGAAGATTTTAGTTGATTTGTTCTCGTTTTGGTCTCATGAGTGTGTGAGAACATAAAAAGAACAAA
>CAKZVL010000119.1 GCA_937922155.1 uncultured Paracoccaceae bacterium
AAAAGATGCCGAAAGTGTCCCACACTCAACCAATCTGGGTACCAAAAGAAAGGCCGTCGCACTCCGCGACGGCCTTTTTCTATTCCTATGTTCCGCCCGGGTGCCGCTCTTGCCGCGGACGCTGTCCGCGCCAACACGCCCCGCCCGCCGGCCCAAACGCCGCCTCCGGCGGGAGTATTTTGGGCAAGGTGATTGGTGGGGTTAGCCTGTGGTGCGGGCTTGTGCGAAAGAAATCAAGCGCTTGGACTTTTCATCCCAAAGGTGAAGGCGCGCGTTGATCAGGCTTTCGCGGATTGTCATACGGTTGCCGTCAAATAGCGTCTGGTGATCGCTGATCACTTCTGGAAGGCGATAAAACGGGATCCGGCTGTAAAGGTGGTGGACGTGGTGGATGCCGATATTGCCGCTGAGCCATTGCAGCGGCGATGGCAGGACATAGTGAGAGCTGCCGTGGAGGGCGGCGTCGTGCAGGTCCCAATCTTCGTTTTCTTCCCAATGGGTCGTTTCAAATTGGTGTTGGACGTAAAACAACCAAACACCCGCTGTCGCGGCCAAAAGGGTTGAGGGCAGAAAAATCAAAAAGATGGGCATCAGCCCGCCGAAATAGCCGATGATCCCAAGGAGCACGAAAATCGCGGCGTTCGTGCTCATCGCGCTGACCCAGTATTTTGCTTTGGCCATCAGGCCGAGTGGCAGGCGGTTTTGCAAAAAGAACAGATAGCCAGGCCCAAGGCCGAACATTACAATTGGGTGGCGATACATGCGGTATAGCAGTCGATGAATTGGTGTGAGGGCCCGGTATTCTGCTAGCGTCAGGGTGTGAACATCCCCCATACCCCGGCGCCCCAGATTGCCAGAGCCGCCGTGGTGGACAGAATGGGACTGGCGCCAGACGTCGTAAGGTGTGAGCGTGACAACCCCGATCGCGCGCCCGACCCAATCGCTTAAGGTTCTGTTTTTGAAGAAAGAACTGTGCCCGCAGTCGTGTTGGATGATGAAGAGCCGGAGCAAGAAGGCTGAGTTCACAATCGAAATCGCCAATGCCAGCCATCCGCTGATGGAGAGCGCGAACCAAGCGGCGGTCCAAAGCAGAACGAAAGGTCCGAGTGTCACAGCAAGTTCAAACGCACTGCGCCCCGCGCTGGGTTCGCGGTAATTGGCGAGGATTTTGACCCAGTCCCGTGCGCTGCGTGTTTCAGGGGATTGTGAAATGGGTTTGGGTTCTTGGATCATGGGCCTGCTGTTTTTAGATATTTTGCACTGGTGGTAAACGAAAATGCCCCACAAACAACATGTAATGCTGTTTGGAGGGAAGTTGTTTCAATGCGGTAAAGTCATGCCTGCCTTTCGGTCGGTCCTTAAGACGTGCCGGTTAAACGATCTGCTTTTGATGACGTTTGCGTCAGGCACCGCTCTAGATCGTTGCGTGCGGCTTTGATCTGATTTGTGCTTGGGCGACGGGTGAGATCGTTTTCCCAGCGGGTAAACACGACTGTTCCGTGTCCAAACGGATAAGGGATCCTGAGACTGTCCCAGGTTTTCAATTGCCGTCCCCGCGATGTTGCGAAGGCGTAAGTCCAAACGGGGCGCTGCATAACTCGGGCCCACTCCAGTGGAGCATCTTTCACTTGTAAAGGTGGGCCGAGCGGTCCGTCGGCTGTCATGCCGATGCTTATCCCGGCACGAACACGTTTTAGGATGGCGCGGGAGGCGGTCACGTTGGAGGCAGAATCGCGCATTTCCATTGGTTTGAGGCCAAACTGACGCTGCATTGCGCCCGATACTCTGCCGATTGCGGATCGCGCATAAAGGCTGGTCAGTTGTCCTGCGGCGATAGGCCAATGCACCGGCCCCATCAAGGATCGCTCATGCCACATCACCAAGAGCACGGGGCCTGTTGCCAGATCGGACTTGAGCGGCTCTAGGCCTACGATGTCCCACCGGGTGGTGCGGTTGCAAAATGCCAAGTAGGAGCCCACCACGCGGGCCACGATACTGGCCAAAAGGGGCGCGTGTTCGAGTCTTTTGCGCAATGATGGCATGTTGCGTCCCGTGATTGTCGGGCACTGATGCGATATTTCTGAGTGTGGAGGCAAGCCAGCACTTGATCCTAGGTGTTGCACGGGCTAACCAGCGATTGGCCTTAGGGGTATAGCTCAGTTGGTAGAGCGACGGTCTCCAAAACCGTAGGTCTGGAGTTCGAGTCTCCATGCCCCTGCCATTTTCCACAACATTAACCAAATTGGCCAACCTCGGCGACGCGTGGTAAAGTAACTTTTTAGTGATGATTCTTTGAGGGGGTTAACCAAAATGCGAAAGTACTTACTTTCAACCGCGGCGATGGTCGTTGTGGGAACAACGTCGGCATCTGCGCTGACGATTACGGGCGATGAAAGCGCTGCCAACCTTGCCGATACGCTTTTCTTGAACGTACCTGGTCTGACTGTTCAGAACGCGACCTTGTCGACCAATGGCCTTCAGTCGGGGACGTTCACAAACGATACTGGCACATATGGTCTGCCAATTAATGGTATCGTTTTTTCAACGGGCAACGTCAGCAACTATGGCGATGGGCTGAACACCATTTCTCCTGACAGTGAATTTGACGTTGAAGCCGCGGACGCGGGGGATTTTGATTTTGAAGATGGCAGTGGGGCGCAAGCGACAGCAGCTCAGCAAGAACTGCTCGGGCCGATTACAGGCCAAGAGTTACATTTTGACGTTGTTCAGCTCTCCATCGACTTTGATGTCGCTGATGATGTGACGTCTGTGAGCTTTTTCGGCGCATTTGGCTCCGAAGAATTTCCTACCTTCGTCGGTTCGGAATTTACGGATGGTTTTGGTCTGTTCATCAGCAATTCGGTTGTTACCAATCAAAATGTGGCTGGCGTTCAGCCATCGTTCGGTGGCCCAAACCTGCCTGTCAACATCGATCACCCAGACTTTGCGGCGATTGAGGGGACCGAATTGAACGGTCTACTTGCACCAAATGGGAACCCTGTTTTGCAATTTGATGTGCCGTTCCAAGCGGGTGAAACGAACACGTTTGACATCATTTTGGCGGATGCCAGCGATAATTTCTTTGACACGACTGTATATCTCAGCAGCTTTGTCGCGGAGACGGATGGGCCATCCAATCCGGGTACAGAAGTTGCAGGTGCGGGTGAGAACGAATTTAACCCGCTGTTGCCGTCCAATCCACCCGATCCCGAAACGGGCGCGTTTGTCATTGAGCTGGACGTTGTCGAAGTCGGTGAGTTGATTTGGATCGATCCACCTGTTGCCGTTGGCTATGAATACACCAGCTCCTCTTCTCCATTTGAGAGCGTTGTTGCGCCGTCATTGGCGACGGTTGCTGATCTTGACGGGTATTTCATCACCGTCGGGACGCAGACAGAAGCGTTGGCTGCTGGGGCAATGTTGGACTTTGAAGCGATTTTTGGTTTTGCGCCTCAGTCGTTCACATTGTCTGGCATCAATACCAGCCTGTCGCTTGATCCAAGCGATCCGCTGGCGTTTCCAATTGCTGTTTCCTTTACGCAGGCCTTTACCCTTGGGACTGTGACGATCACGCCAGAAACCGTCGATATTGGCGGTCCGGCGCCTGTGCCACTGCCTGCGTCTAGCTTGCTTCTTGGGGCGGGTCTGATGGGACTGGTTGGCCTGCGTCGTCGTAAGTCGCGCGCGGTCTAGTCTGCCGTTTGACATCGTAGTAGAAATTGTTTGCGCATTGCCGGGTTCGGGGGTGCGCAAACATCGTTTTAGGGGGAAGCATGTTCAAATATCTTTGCGCACTTTCAATCAGTTTGGGGTCTACGGCAGCGGCTGCCGATAAATCGGGTGAATTTGCGATCAAAGGTGCTGGGTTGCAGGGGTGTTCCACCTTTGTGCAAGCTTTTGACAACCGATCTGAGGACTTGCCGCTCTATTATGGCTGGGCGGATGGTTTTGTGACGGGGATGAACCAGTTTCGAGCAAACACGTTTGATGCAGCCCCGTGGCAAACCACAGAAACTCTTGTCGGGCTTGTGCGCGAGCTGTGTGCCGCCCAAACCAGCGATCAGCGTGTTGTCGATGTGTTTAGCGCCTTGCTGCGCGATTTTCGCCCACTTGCGTTGACCGAAAAGTCGAGCGTTCAAGCTGTGCGCGTCGAAGACCGTACCGTTGTGATTTACGAAGCCGTTGTCTTGAGGGTCGAGGCTGTTTTGGCGCAAGAAGGGTTCGAACCCGGTGAAATTGATGGCCAATTTGACGAGGCGAGCGCCCAAGCGGTCCGCGCGTTTCAGGCAGAACAATCCATTACGGTGAGCGGTGTTCCCGATCAGAAAACCCTGTTTGCGCTTTTCGTGCGTAACGCCTCGCAGGGCGGGAACTAACTGCGCGGCTTTGTATTGGAGCGGTTGAAAGGCTTTACAGGCGTTTGTGCCTGACTTAAGTCGCTTGTCGAACCCACGAATGACCGGACAATGACGATCAGCAGGGAATTAACACTGGCGATTTGGGCCGTCTTCGCATGACGGAGACCCGCATCGTATTGCACATTGGGGCGCATAAAACCGCGACGACCCATTTGCAAAGGTCCATTCTAGCTGCGCGCGCGCCTTTGGCCGAGCTGGGGGTTCAAGTTTATGGCCCGCCGCAATTGCGTGGTGACCATCCAACATTGCTGCGCCTTTTTGACCTACCCGGATCAAACGACGGGCTAGGCGATCCAGAAGCTGTGTTTGCGGATATGTTGAGGGGCGGACGCAGGCTTGTTCTGAGTGAAGAGAACGTTATCGGCTCTCTTTTGAATAGGTATGGCAAGATGCCAGAACCGATTTATCCTGACGCATCGTTGCGGATTGCTGATCTTGCCTCAAAGGTGGCGCCGCAAGGGATAGATGTCTGTCTGGGCATCCGGCAGCCGACGCATTTTCTCAGCTCTGCATATGGTCAACATTTGATGAGCGGGGGCACCTTGCCGCTGAAAGACTTCTTATGGAAAAACCCGCCAAGGATTGTGGATTGGGCGCATTTGGTAACGCGGGTTCGCGAAACGGTGGGTGTGCGCAGTCTGACAGTTTGGAAGTTTGAGGATTACCCGGCGGTTTTTGATCAGATCACCGAAACGATGCTTGGAATAGACGGCGCAGCCCTTGTGCGCCCCTTGGATCGCATTGTGCATCAAGGCATATCGCAGGAAGCGGCCGCGCAGATCGAAAAGCTGCATGCAGAGGGTAAGAGGAGCGATTTTCGCAACTCTACCCGTGCGGCTTATCCCGTTGGCCCTGAAAGCCCCAGTTTTACGGCCTTTGGTGCCATTGAACATGCCGCGTCGCGGGTGGGTTACAAGTTGCAGCTGCGCAAGATTGCGGCGATGGACGGCGTGCATCTGATCCAGCCACGGGCTTGAAAACCGGGGGGGGAGGGCGTATGTCGCCTATAACCGTTAAACAGGACACTCCGATGGCCATGAACCCCGTCAAATTCATCAACGAAACCCGCGCTGAAATCGCAAAGGTCATTTGGCCGACGCGACGCGAAGTGGTCACGACGACCATCATGGTGTTTATCATGGCGGTTGTGACTGCGATCTTTTTCACCTTGGTGGATATGATCATTCGCGGCGGTTTGAACGGTGTGCTGTCGTATTTCGGATGATCTGATTTTGGGTTGGCCCCTTGTCATTGGGCAGGCGGGATCGTATCACCGGCGAACTCAGGAATTAGGCGTGCGGCGAATCAAGTTGCGCGCCGATTTTTATTAACCTGATGGACGTTCTGGCGTCCTATCGAACGAAACTGGCGGGGAGCCCCGCACAACGGTGAGGTATCGAAGACCATGGCGAAACGTTGGTATTCCGTTAGCGTCCTGTCCAACTTCGAAAAGAAGATCGCTGAGACGATCCGCCAAAAGGCGGACGAACAAGGTCTTGGCGACGCCATCGACGAAGTGCTGGTGCCCACCGAAGAAGTGATTGAAGTGCGCCGCAACAAGAAAGTGACAGCCGAACGTCGCTTTATGCCCGGATACGTTCTGGTTCACATGGAAATGTCGGACGAAGGATATCACCTGATCAATTCCATCAACCGCGTCACAGGGTTCCTTGGCCCGCAGGGGCGCCCGATGCCGATGCGCGATGCCGAAGTGCAAGCCATCCTAGGTCGCGTTGAAGAAGGCCAAGAAGCGCCGCGCACATTGATCCACTTTGAAATCGGCGAGAAGGTCAAGGTTGGCGATGGCCCGTTCGAAGATTTCGACGGTATGGTCGAAGAGGTCGACGAAGAGCATCAGCGCCTTAAGGTGACGGTGTCCATCTTTGGACGTGCGACCCCGGTCGAGCTGGAATTTACACAGGTCGTCAAACAAAGCTAAATTCCTCTGCCCGGATTCTGTCGATCTGGCCTGATTGGCCCCTGATTGTGAGAATTACGGCTTATCGCCCAAGTTGTGTCCGCAATGTGACTTGGAGTGATCGCGTTTGCTGCTATCCTTAGTGCATGAATACTGCCGGGGCGCGATGCCCGCGGCCCAGAGTAAGGATTTTATAATGACAGAAATAAGCCGTCGAAAGTTATTTGCGGGCACGACTGCGATTGCCGGTCTAGCTGCGTTTGGGTCAACCGCGAAAGCACAAGTCGTGGCGAGCGATGATCCCTTTGAATATGAAGTTCAACGCACCGAAGAAGAATGGCGTGCCCTATTGGGCGATGCCTATCCGATTTTGCGCGAAGGCAAAACGGAACCGCAGCGATCAAGCCGCCTTTGGGCCAACGCGCAAGAGGGGACCTATTCCTGCCTTGGCTGCGATCTTTTGCAGTATCGTTCCTTTGCCAAGATCAACCTTGCGAAGGGCTGGGCCTTTTTCGTGGGCTCAGAGCCTAATTCGCAGATGATGTCGCAAGACTATAACTTTGCTGGGATGCCGGGCGAAGCTGGAACGTCAAATTTTGCGATCGAGACGCATTGCCGCCGGTGCGGTTCTCATATGGGGCATATTCTATTGGTGGAAGGCATGACGTTGCATTGCATCAATGGGTCTGCGCTGTCGTTCACGCCGGCTGCGGCCTAGCGCGCGGAGTGATCCTATGCCGTGGTGCCAATGATCCGGGGAATTTGGTCGAATAAGAAATGGGCCCCCAGATTAGCTGGGGGCCCTCTTCTCTTAAAGTTAGTGCTGAGGACGATCGATTATTCGATGTCGATCTCAACGCTATCAACTGCTTTGCTTGGGTCGGTGAAGTCATCACCAGCAAACAACAAAGCGATTGCGTCACGGTTTACACCACGTCCAACTTGGATGCGTGTTTGAAGGTTTGCACCTTCCTGAATGGAAGCGACGCCCAACAGACGACCAATTTCGCCATTGTGGTTGTCATAGATTGCGACGTAACCATCGGCGGATGCGCTGAATGGGTCGATTGTGATAACGTTCGTGCCGCGATCCTGTGAGCCCATGTATGCGAACATGTCCTGAGCTTGTGCAGCACCAGCCAGGGAAAGCCCGACGATTGTCGCTGTAATTAGGTTTTTCATTTGGGTAGTGTCCTTTCTTGGGGGTTGTACGTAACGACTACTGCCGCTCGCTAACATAAGGACGGTAAGCTTTGCGTCAAATCAACGCAAACTAAAGTCGATGCCGAACCTGTTACCGTGTGGCATAAAATGCACACTTTTCTGTGATTAGTGCTGGCAATGTCATAATTTGTAATAATTTGAAGTTATCCGTGAATTTCTTTTGTTTCTTATCGAAACCGGGCTGATGACGCAAAGCGCACGGATTTGTGACCTATTTTTAGCCCTCAGATTGTAACAAATGGGGCTAGTGCTTGACTTTTGAGCAGGCCTTGTATCCCGGTAATTGTTACTGCCTTGTTGCCGGTGAATTTAGCACGTGTGCGGAGAATCACCGCTCATGACGCTGAATTTGACTAAAAGAGGGGGCACGATCGCTTTGGTGTAGGGGCGTTTTGTACCTTTTGGACCGCCTCCGGCGGGAGTATTTTGGGCAAGATGATCGTGGACTAGGGGCACAAAGTCTACACAGGACTTTAAGGCGTGCGTTGTTTGAGAACCCGCGCGGGCATGCCACCTGCCACGGTATCTGGGGGGATATCACGGGTGACGACTGCATTGGCCGCGATCACAGCGTTTTTTCCCACGGTGACATTTCCGATCAGGACTGCACCTGTGCCGATATCCACCCCGTCGCCAATCGTGGGGCGGTCAAACGGGGCTGCGGGGGAGGCGACGCCGAAGGTGGTGTTTTGGCGAATGATGACATCATCACCAATCGCGCGGCCGATCAGGATCATGCCGCCGAAGTGTTCAAGCTTGACGCGCCGACCGACCACGACCGTGTAGGGCAGGTCGATGCCGCAGATCCACTGCGTGAGTTTGGCCCCGATGCGATAGAGCAAGGTGAAGGGCAGACGCAGAAATTTGTTGGGCAAGGACATGCGCCAATTGCCGACGCGGTGCCAAAACAAAGCACAGAACCCTTGGGCAAAGATGTCGCGATCATGGGTGCGGAAATCTTCGCCGATCAGGTTCCAAAACCTGAGGTTGTCGGGGTTTCGGTTTTGCGCGCCATCGTTAATGTCAGCGGTCAGCTTTGCGCCGCTATCGATATCGTTTTGTGCTTGGCTCATTCCATGACCGCCCCTATTTCGTGCCGCGATTTGCAAAGCCCAATATGGGCGCAACGGTGTGGCGCATATAATCGCCATAGAAGTTTTTGGGTAAGGGTGCCTTTCCGGGGCGCACGAAAGACAGCGTAGATCCGATCAGGGATCCGGTCAGGCGAGCAAACGCCCGCCCCAAAGCCGCACCGGGGATTTTGGAAGTTTTTTGGTAGTACATCGCTCTGGAGTTGTACCAATAGGCGGGTTTTCGGGAGCGGACGTCTTCTTCGCTGCGCACTTCGGTGGCGGCGCCCTCGACGTGGATGACTTTTGCCTCACTGACGAACCAGCAGGGCCAGCCCTTTTGGGTGAGGCGCCACATCAATTCAACTTCTTCGAAGTAGAGGAAGAAATCTGGGTCGAAAAATCCGGTTTCCTCAAGCGCTTTCATGCGGAACATCACAGCCGCACCTGCGACCCAATCAACCTGTTGGGTGGCAAGGTCAGCGGCCATCCAGAGCGTTTTGTTGCCAGAGGCCCGGGTGATGGGCCCGATGTTTGCGGCAGAGACAAATTCAACCATCGCGGTGGGGAAGCGAAACGCGGCCGATACCGGCCCCACGTTTGGTTTTGAAATCTGCGCACCGGCACTACCGGCGCTGGGCGTGGCTTCAAGGTGCTGGACCAATGCGGCCAAGGCACCGTCTTGCATCATGGCGTCTGGGTTCAGAAGGAGCACATATTGCGGCGGGTTTTCGCGGGTGGCGAGCGCGTTGAGCGCCACGTTGTTGCCGCGCCCAAAGCCGTGATTTTCCGCCTCAAGGTAAAGCGTCACGCGGTCGCTCCAAGCTTCGGCCTTGTGCAGCTGCGTGAACTTTGCCGCGTCATCGCCGGGGGAGGCGTTATCGACCAGATGAATTTCCACATCAAAGCCATCGACGGTTTGGCGCAAGGCGGACCGCACGGCTTCGGCTGCTAAATCTGCGGTGCCATAGTTTACGGTCACAACCGCGATGGATTGAGAATAAGAAGAGGTCGCTTGCTGCACGTCAGAACCATGTGATGTTGAAATTTGGCTTACATGTGCCGCATCGCCTGCTCAAAACCAAGCGTTACTTCTAGTTAGGGATGTTTAACGGGGAGTTAACCACAAAACTGCCAATGGTGGATTTCGATTTGCGAACAAAACCGGCGCTTCGATGCGATTGTTTTTGTGTCCGCTTAGTCCCCGAATCACGGGTTGGTGTAAGCGCCCCGGGGTCCTGCCTAACATGCCGACATTAAAGAAACGCTAATCAGGGTGGGCGCGGCCCACCCCTGATGTCATTAGGCGAGTTGCAAGATCATCTGATCGCCCTCCACGCTGAGCGTATAGTCCGGGAAGGACAGCGAGTCGCCCTCCGATGCGCCAGACACGCCGATGCCGCTGGCGTTGTAGTTGGAGGAATGGCGCGACCCACGATCCGTGCAGGCGAAGGGGACATTCGGATCACCAGTGATCCCGATCGCTTTGCCCCGGTGTTCGCAGACAAGGTTGACCACAAAGTAGGTGCTGTTTTGAACGGTGCCGGCCTGATCGTTGGCTTCGCCAAAGGTGATTTGATCTGGGGTGCGGTGGTGAACGGCGATATATTGGATCATGCCTGTCGCGCTGTAGGTTTCATCCGTGGTGGGTCGCGCGATGACCGCGACTTCGCCCGGTTGAAGTGCGCTGATTTCAATTTGGGATGTGCCTGCGTCGACGTTGATCAGGCGATCTTGGCCAATGGGTGCAGTCGTGGGAACATTATCCCAATCAAGGTCGACAGTTTGCGCGTTTAAGATGGCCGGACACATCAGGGCGGCCCCGGTTCCGGTGAGTTTCACGATGACGTTTCGGCGGGTAAGTTTATGCATTGGTGTCGTCCTTTCTGGATGTGAATGACATGCGGGCGAGGGTTCGGTCTTTGTCGATGAACGTGTGTTTCATGGCCCCTGCGACGTGTAAGGCGAACAGCGCGAGTAAGATCCATTTCAATGTATAGTGCGCCTCAAGCAGCCATTCACCGGTGTCAGAGCGTGCGAACGTCAGGCTGAGCGGCGCAAGCAGGGCAGAGTCTGTTTCGCCAGAGGCGGCGACATAGCCTGTGATGACAAAGGCGAATAGGCAGAGGTAAAGGGCGATGTGGACAAAGTGCGCGAGGTGGCGTTCCCATGCGGCGTGATCGGGCGCTGGTGTGGCGGCGCCGGCTTTCAGGCGCGTGGCCAGTCGCGCGATCAGCACCACGATCAAGAGCTGGCCGCTGATCTGGTGGATCGTCATCGCGCCCGCATCGGCGAGGTCGTACCTATAGGCAAGACCCGTGCCAACCATAACAATGATCAGCGCGAAGGTGATCCAGTGGTAGGCGATTTGGAGCGTGGAGTAGGGCAAGAACGTCCTCCGTTTGGCTAAACAATAGTGCAAATTTGGCGGCGGCAACTGGAATTTCGGTAAAGAAAATGTGGGCGCTTGGTTTTGATACGGGGGGAGCCCTGATTTTCCGTCGCTGGTTGCCGTGCGAGATCGCCGCCCTTTCGGGACGAAAATCCCTTGCAAAACAGGGCGCGTCGTTCTAAGGGCAGGCTTGGTTCGCCTTTCTAAGGCGGCATCCATTGTGGGAGGTGCAGCGCACGCGTGCGTCAGGCCGGACCACACAACGAAAAGCCCGAAAGTCGCGACGATCGGGCGTTGGACGAAGGAGACGGCCAATGGCCAAGAAGCTAATGGGCATGCTGAAGCTGCAGATCCCTGCAGGACAAGCGAACCCCTCACCGCCAGTGGGCCCTGCATTGGGTCAGCGCGGGATCAACATCATGGAATTCTGTAAGGCCTTCAATGCGAAGTCCGGTGATATGGAACAGGGCGCACCTTGCCCGACCGTGATCACGTATTATCAGGACAAGTCGTTTACGATGGAAATCAAGACGCCACCTGCGTCCTATTACATCAAAAAGGCTGCCAAGCTGAAATCCGGTTCCAAGGAACCTGGTAAGTCAGTTGCAGGGTCTATCACTGGCAAGCAGGTGCGTGAAATCGCCGAAGCCAAGATGAAGGACCTCAACGCGACGTCCATCGAAGGCGCTATGCTAATCATCGCGGGTTCTGCTCGCTCTATGGGCATCGAGGTGAAGTAATGGCAAAATTTGGTAAGCGCATGACGGCTGCTCGCGCCGCATTTGAAGGTAAAGCAAACGTCACAGTATCTGAGGCTGTTGGCCTTGTGAAAGACAACGCAAAAACGAAGTTCGATGAAACTGTCGAAGTCGCGGTTGTGCTGGGCATTGACCCGCGCCACGCAGATCAGATGGTACGTGGAACAGTAACCCTGCCGAATGGTACAGGTAAGACTGTGCGCATCGCCGTTTTCGCAAAAGGCGATAAGGCTGATGAAGCCAAAGCCGCAGGTGCGGACATCGTTGGTGCAGAAGACCTGATGGAAGCGGTTCAGGGCGGCAAGATCGATTTTGACGTCTGCATCGCAACCCCTGACATGATGGGCGTTGTTGGCCGTCTGGGTAAGGTTTTGGGCCCACGCAACCTGATGCCAAACCCACGTACAGGTACAGTGACGCCAGACGTCACCGAAGCGATCAATGCCAAGAAGGGCGGCGAAATTCAGTTTAAGGCTGAAAAAGCAGGTGTTGTGCATGTTGGGATCGGCAAAGTGTCGTTCACAGCCAAGCAGATCGAAGAAAACCTGTTGGCTTTCGTTGATGCTGTGCAAAAGGCAAAGCCATCAGGCGCCAAGGGCACATACATGAAGAAAATCTCGCTCACCTCGACCATGGGTCCGGGTGTGAGCGTCGCGGTCGATAGCGCGACTGGCAACGCGTAAAGCGTTTGCGAAAGATGAGATCAAGGGCCGTCTCGGTTGGGGCGGCCTTTTTCGTTGGGTGAGTTATTCTTAAACCACACATCCACGGCCTCCGTGCATATCACATAGGCCAAACCCCCTTCCCAAACGCGCGCGAACCGCCTAAACCCGCTCTCATGCAAGACCTGCGCGATTCGTCGTGTGGTGCCTGCATGTCGTCCGAGACGGTGAGTTTGGGGTAACCCATGTAATTCTTGCCTGAGACGGGAAAGAACGGAATTCTCTGAGGCTCTCCTCAGCTAACTCTCGGCTCGCCCCCGTTATATCGAGGACTGTTACGTTCGGTGGTTCGCCATCGGGCAAAATTGAGCCGGCCCCGGATTTTATCTGGTGCCAAACTTGGAGTGAAACTGTGGATAGAGCCCAAAAAGAACAACTGGTCGACGAACTCGGCCAAGTTTTTGAAAGCTCTGGCGTCGTTGTGGTTGCCCACTACGAAGGTATGACAGTTGCCGAAATGCAAGACCTGCGTGCGCAAATGCGCGAAGCTGGCGGGTCTGTACGCGTGACCAAGAACAAGCTCGCCAAAATCGCCCTTGAGGGGAAGCCATGCGCAAGCATCGCGGAATACCTCGTGGGCATGACTGTACTTGCCTATTCTGAAGACCCTGTCGCAGCTGCGAAGGTCGTGGATAAGTACGCCAAGGACAACGACAAGCTTGTCGTTCTTGGTGGTGCTATGGGTGAGACAGCACTTGACGTCGCTGGTGTGAAAGCCGTGGCCGGGATGCCATCACGTGAGGAGCTTATTGCTTCTATCGCGGGTTGCATCGGGGCACCTGCTTCCAACATCGCCGGGGCCATTGGCGCGCCTGCTTCCAATATCGCGAGCGTTCTTTCGACGATCGAAGAGAAGGCTGCATAAAGCAACTTGGAATACTTTCGTGTGGATATCCCGCGCGTTAGAACACAACCTTAGAAATGGAAAAGCAAAATGGCTGATCTTAAAAAACTAGCAGAAGAGATTGTCGGTCTGACACTTCTCGAAGCACAAGAACTGAAAACCATCCTCAAGGACGAGTATGGCATCGAACCAGCTGCCGGTGGCGCTGTGATGATGGCTGGTCCTGCTGGCGACGCTGGTGGCGACGCTGCTGAGAAAACTGAATTCGACGTTGTTCTCAAGAACGCCGGCGCTCAGAAAATCAACGTGATCAAAGAAGTGCGCGGCATCACTGGTCTTGGCCTGAAAGAAGCCAAGGATCTGGTCGAAGCTGGCGGCAAGATCAAAGAAGGCGTCGACAAAGCCGAAGCCGAAGACATCAAAGGCAAGCTGGAAGCAGCTGGCGCAGAGGTCGAGCTGGCCTAAGCCCCGCCCGATTTTATCTAAAGAAACCCGGGGTACGTTTTTGCGTGCCTCGGGTTTTTTTGTGTCTTGAGGGCTGGGCGCGCAACGGTGTTGTGACTTTTGACAGGGCTGGGCGCGCAACGGTGTTGTGACTTTTGACGGCATTCTCGCGGAAACGTGGTAAACGCCCTTGTTTTGTTGGGCGGGAGCGGATCACAAGCGGCGCACAAGCTGTACACAACCTGTACACCGTTTCCTACTAGTTCGCCCGGTTAACGGAGCGTTCGGTGAGTCATGGTTAAAAAGGGGTGAAGACGAGGAAAATGGCGCCCTTTGCGCGTGTGGACGCGGCGACGCCTTCGGCGAGAGTATTTTGGGCAAGATGATCTAGATGGCTTTATTCAAGTGCCGTGGAGCTGGGAGCGCAGTTGATTGCGCCCTTATGCTTTTGCCCGTTCCCCCTTTGGATCGTAGAACGGTTTCAATTGCGCCTCGGCCTTGACCCGTGTGCCCATCACGTCGATTTCGAACGTGCTTGCCAGTAGTTCGGCGGCGGTTTCGCCTTTGGAGGGGACGTAGCCCATGCCTATTGCCGCGCCGAGGTGGTGGCCGTAGCCGCCAGAGCTGAGGTAGCCCACGATCTCTCCATCCCGCACGATGGGTTCGTTGTGGTAGAGCAGGGGTTCTGGATCCGTCAGTTTGAATTGCACAAGGCGGGTTGCCAGTCCTTCGTCCTGTTTGCGCAGGATCGCGTCGCGGCCGATGTAGTTGGCTTTGTCCTTTTTGACGGCAAAGCTGAGGCCTGCTTCGAGCACGTGGTCTTCGGATGTGATGTCGTGGCCGAAGTGGCGAAAGCCCTTTTCGATGCGGCAGGTGTCCATCATGTGCATGCCGCAGAGTTTGAGATCAAAGTCTGCGCCTGCCTCTGCCAATGTTTCAAAGACATGGGCGGATTGGTCGGCGCTGACGTAGACCTCCCACCCCAGTTCGCCGACGTAGGTGACGCGGTGCACCCGTGCGAGCCCCATGCCGATTTCGATGTCTTGCGCGGTGCCGAACGGATTGACCTCGTTGGAAAAGTCTGCGGGTGAGACGGCTTGCAGCAAATCCCGCGCGCGGGGCCCCATGACGGCCAAGACACCTTCGCCTGCTGTCACATCGGTAATTACCACGTTGAAATCGCCCACGTTGCGGCGCAGCCATGTTTCATCGGCCAGACGTGTCGCGGCGGGGGTCACCACCAGATAGGCGGTTTGCGACAGGCGGGTGATGGTCACGTCCGCCTCGATCCCCGCTTGGGCGTTGAGGAATTGCGAGTAGACGATTTTGCCCACTGGGACGGAGTAATTGCCGCCTGCAACGTAGTTCAAGAAGTCTTCCGCATCGCGCCCTTCGACGCGGATTTTGCCAAAGGAGGACATGTCGTACATGGCGACGTTTGTGCGCACGGCCAGATGTTCGTCGCGGACGTTGTCAAAGAAGGTTTGGCGTTTCCATGAATATTCATATTCTGGCGTTTGCCCATCGCGGGCGAACCAATTGGCGCGTTCCCAGCCCGCAAGTTCGCCCATGACGGCACCATGATCCAGCAGGTGTTGGTGGAACGGGGTGCGTCGGATGCCGCGTGCGGTTGCCTTTTGCCGGTAAGGGAAGTGATCGGCGTAAAGCAGGCCGAGCGTTTCCTTGGAGCGTTCGGCGAGGTAGGTTTTGTTGCCTTGAAACGGTTGCATGCGGGCGATGTCGACGTCGCCTAGATCGAACGGTTTCTCGCCCGTGTCCATCCACGAGGCCAAGGCCTGACCCGCGCCGCCTGCCGATTGGATGCCGATGGAGTTGAACCCGGCTGCGACCCAGACGTTGTCCATCTGCGGTGCAAGGCCAAGGTGGTAGGCGTCGTCGGGGGTAAAGCTTTCGGGGCCGTTAAAGAACGTGTGAATACCTGCCTCCGCCAGCATCGGCATGCGGTCGCAAGCGGCCTCTAGGATGGGTTCGAAGTGGTCGAAGTCTTCGGGCAGTTGGTCAAATTCGAAGTCCTCGGGGATTGGCCCCCACGGTTTTGAGACAGGTTCAAACGCGCCAAGCAGCATTTTACCTGCGTCCTCTTTGTAATAGGCGCATTCGTCGGGCACGCGCAGGACCGGCATTTGCGTCAGCCCTTGGATCGCTTCGGTCACGATGTAGAAATGCTCGCAGGCGTGCAGCGGCACATTGGTGTTTAGCATTTTGCCAACGTCATGGCCCCACATGCCCGCGCAATTTACGACTTGTTCGCAGGTGGTTGTGCCGGTTTCGCCAGCCTGTTCCCAGCTAATGGAGGTGATACGTCGTTCGTCGCGGGCCACACCTGTGACCTTGGTGCGTTCGATCACCTGCGCGCCGTTCTGACGCGCGCCTTTGGCCAGTGCGAGTGCAATGTTGGCAGGGTCGCCTTGTCCATCGAGCGGTAGGTAGACGCCGCCTGTGACACCGTCGATGTTGAGGTGTTCGTATCTTGCTTTCACCTCATCGGGGGAAATTTCTTCGACCTCGACGCCAAATGCACGGGCCATCCCTGCTTGGCGGTAAATCTCTTCTAGGCGCTCGTCTGTCAGAGCCACGGTGATCGAGCCGCAGCGTTTGAACCCGGTTTCAACGCCGGTTTCCGCGGCAAGGTTGCCATAAAGCTCTTGGCTGTATTTGGCGAGCTTTGTCATATTGGCGGTGGCGCGCAATTGCGCGATGAGCCCTGCGGCGTGCCATGTTGTGCCGCTGGTGAGCTGTTTGCGTTCCAGCAATACGACGTCTTTCCAGCCCAGTTTGGCCAGATGATAGGCGACAGAGCAGCCGATGACGCCACCGCCAATGATCACGACGCGGGCATGGGATGGGGGCAGCGCCATTGTTACGTTCCTTTCAGTCGGCGGGAGAGTTCCGCGATGTGGTCTGGGCCAACTTCGCAGCAGCCTCCGATAATGGTCGCGCCGGTTTTGGCCCAGTTTTCGGCGTGGTCCGCGTAGGTGGTGGGGGTGAGATCGGTGCGCGTTGTCAGTAGATCAACTGTTGCGCCAATGTCGCTGAAATCGCTTGTGATTTCGGTGAAACCGTTGGCGTAAGCGCCAAAGGGCACATCCATTTTGGCAAGAATAGGAAGGCCCTCGCTAATCGCCTCTGGCTTTGAGCAATTGAGGAAGACAGCGGCTGGTTTGTACTGTGCCAGCAAGGGGGCGACGTCTGCCAAGGCTTCGCCTGATCGCAGTTTGGTTCCGTCGGTGTCATCGACTGTCAGCCCGATCCAGACTGGTTTCCCGGTGACAGAAGCGCCCATGAGTCCGCCTTTGGCCTGGTCCACGGAGGCCATGGTTTCCAACAAATGCGCATCAACAAGCGGTGCCTGAACGCGGGCAAGCTCAGCGTAAATCTCTGCCGCTCTGTCAGCCGGTGGGGCCTTATCAGGTTGATAGGAAAAGCCGATCGGGCCCAAGCTGCCTGCCACGATCCCGCTGCCATTGGCGTCGCGCGCCGCGCAGGCGATGGCGCAGGCCTTGATCATCAGATCATCCATTTGATCCAATAGGTCATATGCTTTCATCCGGTCGGGTAGGATCGCATAGCTGTTTACCGTGGCGATGTCCGCCCCGGCGGCGAAAAAGTCGTTATGCACGGCCCGGATTAGATCAGGATTGTCGATCAAGGCTTGGTTAGACCACATGCCCGTGGCCTTGCCCGCGCGGCGCACGAGTTCTTGCCCCATGCCGCCATCAAGAATGGTGATCATGCGCGGATCCTGTCGTTGGCTGGATCCCAAAGGGGCGCGTCGTCTTGAACCGTGGCTGTGAACCGCTCACCATAGATTTCAACCTCAAGCTTGGTGCCGGGGGTTGCGGCGTCTGGCGCGATCATTGCAAGGGCGATGGATTGCTTGGTGCGATAGCCGAACGCACCTGAGGTGGTTTCGCCGACGACCTTTCCCTCGTGCCAAACGGTGGACATATAGGGCGCGTCGCAGTCGCCCGGTGCGTCGAGCGTGAGGGTGGTAAAGGATTTCGCAACACCGCGCTGTTTTTCGTTCAAGAGCGCGGCCTTGCCCGGAAAATCCTGCGGTTTGTCGAGCTTAACAAAACGGTCTAAGCCACCTTCCAATAACGAATAATCGGTGGAAAGGTCGCCTTTCCACGCGCGGTATCCTTTTTCGATGCGCAAGCTGTTGAGGGCGTACATGCCGAAGGGTTTCACGCCAGCGGCAGACAAAGCGTCCCATATGGCGGGCATTGCCTCGGGGGTGGCGTGAACTTCCCAGCCCAGTTCGCCAGCAAAGGATACGCGCAGGAGCGCACAGTTTTGCCCTGCGACGGTGCCTGTCATCGACACACTCAGCCAAGATGCGTTCAGGTCGTGTCCATCGGTTATTGGCGAGAGGATGTCGCGCGCCTTTGGTCCGGTCACGAGAAGGCATTCCATTGCTTTGGTGTTGTCGGTGATGGTGATGCCGTCCGGTTTATGTGATGACAGCCATTCAAAGTCGTGCCACTGAGCGGTGGCGGCTGTGATCAGGCCGACTTCTTCGTCGGACCACGCCATTACGGACATCTCTGTCACGATCCGGCCCCGGTCGTCGGCGAAATAGGCGAGGCTGACGCGGCCGGGTTTTGGCAAACGGGAGGCTGTCAGGCTGTCGATCCAGTCGCGCGCGCCGGGTCCGGTGACCTGATAGCGGCTGAACCCTGTGATGGGCAGCATGCCACAGTTGTCGCGTACCGCTTCGCATTCTTCTTTGATCCGCTTTTGCCAAGGGCCATTGCGCGACCACGTTTCTGTCGCCTCAAGCGAGGTATCGTCGCCATCTTTTGCAAACCAATTGGCGCGTTCCCAGCCGTTGTAGGGGCCAAAGACGGCCCCTGCGTCTTGCAGCCGTGAATGCAACGTCGAGTGTTTGCGATCCCGTGCGGCGGGCCATTCGTGCTGGGGGAAGTGCATGGCGTATTCGTGGCCGTAAACTTCGATGGCTTTGTCGTTACAATAGTCCTGATCTGTATAATCGGTATAGCGGCGCGGATCGACGGCCCACATATCCCATTCGGTTTGACCATCTATGATCCATTCGGCCATGACCTTGCCCGCGCCGCCGCCTTGGGTGATGCCAAATGTGAACACGCAAGCCTCAAACGCGTTTTTCACGCCGGGCATCGGGCCAACCAGCGGCAGGCCGTCAGGTGCATAGGGGATTGGTCCGTTTATAACGCGGCCAACGCCGGCGGTGCCAAGGATCGGCACGCGGGCCATTGCGTCCTCAATATACCATTCTAATCGTTCTAAATCATCGGGATAGAGTTGGAAGCTAAAGTCGTCGGGCATTGGATCGTCCTTGGTCATCCAATGCGCTTTGCAGTTGCGTTCATAAGGGCCGAGGTTCAGCCCGTTCTTGTCTTGCCGCAGGTAATAAGAACTGTCGACATCGCGTAGCAGCGGAATTTTTCCACCTTTGGCTTCTGTCCATTCCTTCAGCTCTGGAATCTCCTCGGTGAGGAAATACTGGTGCGACATGGTCGCCATTGGGACGGTGCGGCCGCCATAGGGTTTGAACCATTCGCCGACGCGCTGGGCGTAATATCCGGCGGCATTTACGACCTTTTCGCAATCGATGTCGCCCTTGTCGGTGTGGACTGTCCATGATCCGTCCGGTTTTTGGGTGACGCCTGTGGCGGGGCAGAAGCGTTCAATCTTTGCCCCCATCTGGCGCGCGCCCTTGGCCAGCGCTTGGGTCAGCTGTGCGGGGTCGATGTCGCCGTCGTCGGGATCGTAAAGAACGCTGTCCAGATCATGGGTTTCCATAAAGGGATAGATCGCCTTGGCCTCATCCGGGGTCATCATTTCCATGCTGAGGCCCTGGTAATTCGCCATGCCCATGGCGCGCTGGAATTCTTGGGTGCGTTCCTTGCTGTGGGACAGGCGGACGGCGCCGGTGACGTGGTAGTTCATGGGATAATCAACTTCGTCTGCCAACCCTTTGTAAAGGCTGAGAGAATAGCGTTGCATGTTCATGACTGCCCAAGAGGTGCTGAACGACGGGCAGTTGCCTGCGGCGTGCCATGTGGAGCCGGCGGTCAATTCGTTCTTTTCCAGCAGGACGCAATCGGTCCAGCCCTTTTTGGCGAGGTGATACAGTGTTGAAACGCCGACGACGCCGCCGCCGATGATCACAACCCTTGCTGATGTTGGAAATGCCATGTGTCGTCCCCTAGTATTTGTCTATGTGTGGTGCGTCGTTGGCGATGTCGTAGTAATCGCCTTTGTCCGCGCAAAAGATGTGGCGTCCGGGTTTCAGCCCTGTTGGACTGACGATGGACCCCGCCGCGATATTGATGTCGCCGGTGTCGAGGGCTTCGTAAAACAGGGTGCTGCCGCAGTCGCCACAAAACCCACGCTGTGCCCAAGTGGAGGAGGCGTACCATTTCAAGCCGCGGTCTTGGGTAAAGGTGAGATCGCTTTTTCTGGCTTTGGTGGCTGCGAAATGATGCCCGGTGAGGCGGCGGCACTGGCTGCAATGGCAAAACGTCACGGTGTCGCGCGATGTGTCCACATCAAAGGCCACGGCGCCGCATTCACATTGTCCGGATCGTTTCATGACAGTCCCTTTCAATAGACGGGCGGGGCGATGACCCAGATCGCGACACATGGCGTCGCGTGGGGGTTGGCCCATGCATATGTTTCGCCCCGGATGCGAAAGCTGTCACCGGGGGTAAGGTGGAAGACCCTACCATCAATGGTGAGGTCGAGCTGGCCCGATACAATATATCCGACCTCTTGCGTGGGGCGTTGTCGTGCGTCGCTGAGGGCGGAGCCGGGTTCAAAGACGGAGTGGATCATTTCAAAATCATCCGTCAGGTCCGGTGACAGCAGTTCTTCGACCAAGCCAGCTTGCCGAGATCCGATGGGGCGGCGGGCAGCGTGGCGCACGATCAAGCCTTCCTCGCCCGGCGCCGCCTTTTGACGAAAAAGGGAAGACATAGACACGTCCAAGTGGCGGGCAATCTCGCGCAGGTCGTCGATGGAGGGTTCGGAAATATCCCGTTCCACCTGACTGAGCCAACCGACGGATTTATCCAGTCCGTCGGCAAGGTCGCTGAGCGTGAGGCGGCGAGCCTTGCGCAGGGCGCGCAGGTCAGCGCCGAGGGTTTGGCTTTCCACGGGTAGGGCGTGTTTCATGAAGTTTCTCTCCTAAATTTCATAGAAGAGCGATTGTTGTGAAAATGCAAAGCATTTTTTCACCAGACGGCAGATTTTACTGGGAAAAATCTGGGGAAGAATTTTTGAGAAAATTCTTGGCCTTCGGCGAAAGTATGTTGGGCAAGATGATAATCATCGCGCGAAGACGGAGGCGAGGATTGTGGAGAGGCGGTCAGCGTCGGTTTGGGTGAAGGCGTTTGGTTGATCGCTGTCGATGTCGAAAACGGCGATCAGGGATCTGGTTTTGTCAAAAACGGGCAGGACGAGTTCAGATCGTGTGGAACTGGCGCAGGCGATGTGGTCTGGAAAGGCGTCAACATCCGCGACCAGCTGGGTTTGCCGCATTCTGGCCGCCGCTCCGCAGACCCCGCGTGAGAATGGGATAACGAGGCATCCGTGCCCGCCTTGGTAGGGGCCGATTTTCAAAAGGTCGGGGGCGGTGACGCGGTAAAACCCTGTCCAATCAAAGCGTTGGTCGCTGTGGTGGACTTCGCAAGCAACCGTCGCCATCAGGGATATGGCGTCATCTTCGCCCGTCGTCAGGGCGGCAATCGTGCGGTTTAAATCGTCGTAGTTAACCTGCTTCATGGGTTTGTGATCACATTTATTTGCTTTTGGTTTTCGCCGTATTTCAGGGCCCAAGTTATGATCGTAAATGACCATTGGAAAGTCATAATTGCGCCCTGCAGGCGCCGCATAGAGGCGTCAAACACAATCTTGTAGCTGCATAGCTTCTCCCGGCGTCGTGCAATCACAGCCCCCACCCAGTGGTGCGACGTCGGGATTTAACTTTCCCAATATTGTTGGTCGTTTGAAACGTGGTTTGGCCCGATTTGGCTGCGCTGCGTCGAAGCCTGTGCGCAACGTTCGGTGCCATGGCGGAATGTGGGGGCGAAGAATTGAGATTAACGCCTTTGTTTGCTGGGAAATCGAGTGTCACACCCTGTACACCGCGCGTACACAGCTGGTGCACCTGAGCGGCGCGTTGGACCGGGTTAACGCCCCGTGCGGTGCTTTTGGTTAATGAACGATGAATTGGGGGGGCGGCCGAATCTGATGGGATTTTGGGTCGTCTGCGGTTTGAGTCTTTGGGCTCTTTTCAGCCTTGAATTTACCAACACAAGAAACTGTTGAAAAAATATGTTGATTTTCGCAGGGGACCTTGAACTTTCCCCGAATCTGACATAATCGGGCGGTTCGTCATAGCAACTCGGCACAGCAAAAACCCAATAAACCCTTAAAACTTGTCTCTCAAAGCGCCAGATACGCGCGTTTTGACAGGTAAGTTGATCGTTTCGAGCGAGATGTTTGGGCGCATCTCAGGAATGGAATCGGTCTTACCGGATAGAGGCGCGTTTTGGTGACCCGACCAAGGCCCGTCCCGACATTATGGAGAACCGGCTGAATGGCTCAATCCTACCTTGGTCAGAAGCGTTTACGCAAGTATTACGGCAAAATCCGTGAAGTCCTTGAAATGCCGAACCTTATTGAGGTTCAAAAATCATCATATGATCTGTTCCTGCGGTCTGGCGACAGCGAGACCCCGCTTGACGGCGAGGGGATCAAGGGTGTGTTTCAATCGGTCTTCCCGATCAAAGACTTTAACGAAACTTCCGTTCTGGAGTTCGTGAAGTACGAGCTGGAAAAGCCAAAGTATGATGTAGAGGAATGTCAGCAGCGCGACATGACTTATAGTGCGCCGTTGAAAGTGACGCTGCGTCTGATCGTGTTTGATGTGGACGAAGACACAGGCGCGAAGTCGGTTAAGGACATCAAAGAGCAAGACGTCTTTATGGGCGATATGCCGTTGATGACGCCAAACGGGACGTTCATCGTGAACGGGACAGAGCGGGTGATCGTTTCCCAGATGCACCGTTCCCCCGGCGTGTTCTTTGATCACGACAAGGGAAAGACGCATTCCTCTGGTAAGCTTTTGTTTGCCTGCCGCATCATTCCTTACCGTGGGTCATGGCTTGATTTCGAATTTGACGCCAAGGATTTGGTGTTCTGCCGGATTGACCGTCGCCGTAAGCTGCCAGTGACCACGCTGCTATATGCGTTGGGTCTGGATCAAGAGGGCATTATGGATGCCTATTACGACACTGTTGATTACACGCTGGACAAAAAGGGTGGTGCTTGGGTCACTAAATTCTTCCCAGATCGCGTGCGCGGTACGCGTCCCTTGTTTGATCTGGTCGATGCGGGCACGGGCGAGGTTATCGGCAAGGCCGGTGAAAAGGTCACGCCGCGCACTGTGAAGAAGCTGAAGGACGAAGGTAAGGTCACTGAACTTTTGGTGCCTTATGAGCAGATCATCGGCAAGTTTGCTGCCTGCGACATCATCAACGAGGAAACTGGCGCGATTTATGTCGAAGCTGGTGATGAGTTGACCATCGAGCTGGATAAAGACGAAACCGTCATTGGCGGGACGTTGAAAGATCTGGTGGATGCAGGGATCAAGACGATCCCGGTTCTGGATATCGATAACGTCAATGTGGGTGCGTATATGCGCAACACGATGGCGGCGGATAAGAACATGAACCGCGAAACCGCGTTGATGGATATTTATCGCGTCATGCGTCCGGGTGAGCCGCCGACGGTGGATGCGGCAAGCGCGTTGTTTGACACGTTGTTCTTTGATTCAGAGCGGTATGATCTATCCGCGGTGGGTCGCGTGAAGATGAACATGCGTCTGGCGCTGGATGCCGAAGACACCATGCGCACGCTGCGCAAGGAAGATATCGTATCTTGTATCAAGGCGCTGGTTGAACTGCGCGATGGGCGCGGTGACATTGACGACATTGACCACCTTGGGAACCGCCGTGTGCGATCCGTTGGTGAGTTGATGGAAAACCAGTACCGCGTTGGTTTGCTGCGCATGGAGCGCGCGATCAAGGAGCGTATGTCATCCGTCGAGATTGACACGGTGATGCCGCAGGATTTGATCAACGCCAAGCCGGCTGCGGCGGCTGTGCGTGAGTTCTTTGGCTCTTCGCAGCTGTCACAGTTCATGGACCAAACCAACCCGCTGTCAGAAGTCACGCACAAGCGTCGTCTTTCTGCGCTTGGGCCTGGCGGTTTGACCCGTGAGCGTGCCGGATTTGAAGTACGCGACGTGCATCCGACCCACTATGGTCGCATGTGTCCGATTGAGACGCCGGAAGGGCCAAACATTGGTTTGATCAACTCTCTCGCGACATTTGCGCGGGTGAACAAATACGGCTTTATCGAGACGCCTTATCGTAAGGTGGAAGATGGTAAGGTCACGGACGACGTTCAATATATGTCTGCGACCGAGGAAATGCGTCACACTGTGGCGCAGGCCAACGCGAGCATGAACGAAGATGGTTCGTTCAAGAATGAGCTGGTGTCCACGCGGATGAACGGGGACTATACATTGGCCCCACGCGAAAACGTTGATCTGATCGACGTTTCACCCAAGCAGCTGGTCTCTGTTGCGGCATCTCTGATCCCATTCCTTGAAAACGATGACGCGAACCGTGCGTTGATGGGGTCGAACATGATGCGTCAGGCTGTGCCGTTGTTGCAGGCTGAGGCCCCATTGGTTGGGACCGGTATGGAAGAAGTCGTGGCGCGCGATAGTGGTGCGGCGATTATGGCGAAACGCGCCGGTGTCATCGACCAAGTGGATGCCACACGTATCGTTATTCGTGCCACCGAAGACCTAGAGCTTGGCGATGCTGGTGTTGACATCTATCGTCTGCGCAAATTCCAACGGTCTAACCAGAACACCTGTATCAACCAGCGTCCGCTGGTGAAGGTGGGCGATACAATTCTGAAGGATGAGGTTATCGCCGATGGCCCGTCCACGGATATTGGTGAGATTGCCTTGGGCAAGAACGTGGTCGTCGCGTTTATGCCTTGGAATGGGTACAACTACGAAGATTCCATTCTGATTTCTGAGCGTATCACACGCGATGACGTCTTTACCTCGATCCACATTGAGGAATTTGAGGTTGCTGCCCGTGATACCAAGCTTGGGCCAGAGGAAATTACCCGCGATATTCCAAACGTCGGTGAGGAAGCTTTGCGCAACCTTGACGAAGCTGGGATCGTTTATATCGGGGCTGAGGTTGGACCTGCTGACATCCTCGTCGGTAAAATTACGCCAAAGGGCGAAAGCCCGATGACGCCGGAAGAAAAGCTTTTACGTGCTATCTTTGGGGAAAAGGCGTCGGATGTGCGTGACACGTCCTTGCGACTGCCGCCGGGTGATTTCGGAACGGTCGTCGAAGTGCGCGTCTTTAACCGCCACGGTGTGGAAAAAGACGAGCGTGCTTTGCAGATCGAGCGGGAAGAGGTTGAACGCCTTGCCCGTGACCGCGACGATGAAATGGTGATTTTGGATCGCAACATCTATGCGCGTCTTTGGGATCTGATCAACGGCAAGAAGGCTGTTAAAGGCCCTAAAGGGTTCAAGTCAGGTTCTATCGTGTCCGAGGAAAGCCTGTCAGAACTGTCCCGTGGACAGTGGTGGCAGCTGGCCATGGAAGACGAGGATGATGCGAAGATCGTTGAAGCTTTGAATGAGCAATACGAAATTCAAAAGCGCATTATGGATGCTCGTTTCGAAGATAAGGTCGAGAAAGTCCGCCGGGGCGATGATTTACCACCGGGTGTGATGAAGATGGTCAAAGTCTTTGTTGCGGTGAAGCGTAAGCTGCAGCCAGGTGATAAGATGGCGGGTCGTCACGGGAACAAAGGTGTTATTTCCAAGGTTGTCCCCATGGAAGACATGCCGTTCCTTGCGGATGGGACGCCGGTTGATTTCTGTCTGAACCCGCTGGGTGTGCCATCGCGCATGAACGTCGGTCAGATTTTGGAAACGCACATGGGCTGGGCCGCACGCGGTTTGGGCATGGATATCGACGAAGCATTGGGTGAATACCGCCGGTCTGGCGATCTGACACCCGTGCGTGAGGCGATGAAGATTGCTTATGGCGACGATGTGTATTCCGAAGGCCTAGAGGGCATGGACGAAGACCACCTTGTCGAAGCGGCGGGCAACGTCACGCGCGGTGTTCCTATTGCGACACCTGTGTTTGACGGTGCCAAAGAGGCGGATGTGAACGACAGCCTTGTGCGGGCTGGGTTTGATACATCCGGTCAGTCGGTTCTGTTTGACGGTCGGACCGGCGAACAGTTCAGCCGAAAGGTGACAGTAGGGGTCAAGTACCTGCTGAAACTGCATCACCTTGTGGATGACAAAATCCACGCGCGTTCAACCGGGCCATACTCACTTGTCACGCAGCAGCCGCTGGGTGGTAAGGCGCAGTTCGGTGGTCAGCGCTTTGGTGAGATGGAAGTCTGGGCACTGGAAGCATATGGCGCGGCGTACACGCTGCAAGAGATGCTGACGGTGAAATCCGATGACGTCGCTGGCCGGACCAAGGTTTACGAAAGCATCGTTAAGGGTGAAGACAACTTTGAAGCGGGCGTGCCCGAGAGCTTTAACGTGCTCGTCAAAGAAGTCCGCGGCCTTGGCCTGAACATGGAACTCCTGGATGCGGAGGTGGAAGAGTAGGGATCAAAACTCTTCCAAGAGTTTTGCCAGACTTTTCGAAAAGTCTGGCGCCCAAACATTCCCCTCCCGCCATACTGAGAAGGTATCGATATGAACCAGGAACTGACAAACAACCCGTTTAACCCGGTCGCACCGATTAAAACGTTTGACGAAATCAAGGTCTCGCTGGCTTCACCAGAACGGATCCTGTCGTGGTCCTTTGGTGAGATCAAAAAGCCGGAAACCATCAACTATCGCACGTTCAAGCCTGAGCGTGACGGCCTGTTCTGCGCGCGTATCTTTGGCCCGATCAAAGACTACGAATGTCTGTGTGGCAAATATAAGCGGATGAAGTATCGCGGCGTTGTCTGCGAGAAATGCGGTGTGGAAGTCACGCTGCAAAAGGTCCGTCGTGAGCGTATGGGCCACATCGAATTGGCCGCCCCTGTTGCGCACATCTGGTTCCTGAAGTCCCTGCCAAGCCGTATCGGTTTGATGCTGGATATGACCCTGCGCGATCTGGAACGCATCCTTTATTTCGAAAACTACGTGGTGATCGAACCCGGCCTCACAGACCTCACCTACGGGGATCTGATGACGGAAGAGCAGTTTAATGAGGCGCAAGACATCTATGGCATGGACGCGTTCCAAGCCAACATCGGTGCCGAAGCGATCCGCGAGATGCTGTCCCAGATCGACCTTGAATCCGAGGCAGAACAGTTGCGCGCGGACCTGAAAGAAGCCACCGGTGAGTTGAAGCCAAAGAAGATCATCAAGCGTTTGAAGATCGTCGAAAGCTTTATTGAATCTGGCAACCGTCCTGAATGGATGATCCTGACCGTTGTGCCTGTGATCCCGCCAGAGCTGCGCCCGCTGGTGCCGCTGGATGGGGGCCGTTTTGCGACGTCTGATCTGAACGATCTTTATCGTCGTGTGATCAACCGGAACAACCGTCTGAAGCGTTTGATCGAACTGCGCGCGCCTGACATTATCGTGCGTAACGAAAAGCGGATGCTGCAAGAATCTGTGGATGCGCTGTTTGATAATGGTCGTCGCGGTCGTGTGATCACTGGTGCGAACAAGCGTCCGTTGAAATCCCTTTCAGACATGCTGAAGGGTAAGCAGGGTCGTTTCCGTCAGAACCTTTTGGGGAAGCGCGTCGACTTTTCCGGTCGTTCGGTCATTGTGACGGGCCCAGAGCTGAAGCTGCATCAATGTGGCTTGCCCAAGAAGATGGCGTTGGAGCTGTTTAAGCCGTTTATTTACAGCAGGTTGGAGGCCAAAGGTCTGTCATCCACTGTGAAGCAGGCGAAAAAGCTGGTCGAAAAAGAACGCCCTGAGGTTTGGGATATTCTGGATGAGGTGATCCGCGAACACCCTGTCATGCTGAACCGTGCGCCCACGCTGCACCGTCTTGGCATTCAGGCGTTTGAACCTGTTCTGATCGAAGGTAAGGCCATTCAGCTGCACCCGCTGGTCTGTTCTGCGTTTAACGCCGACTTTGACGGGGACCAAATGGCGGTTCACGTCCCACTGAGCCTTGAAGCGCAGCTAGAAGCGCGCGTTTTGATGATGTCCACCAACAACGTTCTGTCCCCGGCCAACGGTAACCCGATTATCGTGCCGTCACAGGATATGATCCTTGGTCTATATTACACGACCATCGAACGTGCGGGCATGAAGGGTGAGGGCATGGCCTTTGCCGACATCCAAGAGGTTGAACATGCTTTGACCGCGGGTGAAGTGCATCTGCACGCTAAGATCGAAGCCCGTATTCCGCAGATCGACGAAGACGGTCAGGAATTCATGAAGCGTTTTGAAACCACACCGGGCCGTTTGCGTCTTGGTGCGCTTTTGCCGCTGAACGCGAAGGCACCGTTTGATCTGGTGAACCGTTTGCTGCGCAAGAAGGAAGTACAGCAGGTTATTGACCAAGTGTATCGTTACTGCGGCCAGAAAGAATCCGTTATTTTCTGTGACCAGATCATGACGATGGGTTTCCGCGAGGCGTTTAAGGCGGGCATCTCGTTCGGTAAGGATGATATGGTCATTCCGGATACCAAGTGGGAGATGGTTGGCGAAACGCGCGAGCAAGTGAAAGACTTTGAACAGCAGTACATGGACGGCCTGATTACACAGGGCGAAAAGTACAACAAAGTTGTCGATGCATGGTCAAAGGCCAACGACAAAGTCACCGACGCGATGATGTCCACGATTTCGACAACCGGTTCTGATGAAAACGGCGTCGAGAATGAGCCGAATTCGGTTTACATGATGGCCCACTCTGGTGCGCGTGGGTCTGTCACGCAGATGAAGCAGTTGGGCGGCATGCGCGGCCTGATGGCCAAGCCGAACGGTGAGATTATCGAAACGCCGATTATCTCAAACTTTAAGGAAGGTCTGACCGTTCTTGAGTACTTTAACTCTACCCACGGGGCCCGGAAGGGTCTGTCGGATACCGCGCTTAAGACGGCGAACTCTGGTTATCTGACACGTCGTTTGGTGGACGTGGCGCAGGATTGCATCGTGCGCGAAGTCGATTGCGGAACTGAACTGGCGATCACTGCTGAGGCGGCGGTGAACGATGGTGAAGTTGTTGCATCCCTTGCCGAACGTGTGCTGGGTCGTGTGTCTGCGGATGAAATCCTCAAGCCTGGCACAGACGAAGTGCTGGTCGAAGCAGGCGAGCTGATCGACGAGCGCAAGGCTGACATGATCGAAATCGCAGGCATCACTAAGATGCGGATCCGCAGCCCACTGACCTGTGAGGCCGAAGATGGTGTTTGTGCAACCTGTTATGGTCGTGACCTTGCCCGTGGTACGCGCGTCAACATTGGTGAGGCTGTCGGCATCATCGCGGCGCAATCCATCGGTGAACCCGGTACACAGTTGACGATGCGGACGTTCCACATCGGTGGCGTTGCCCAAGGTGGTCAGCAATCCTTCCTTGAGGCGTCACAGCCCGGTAAGATCGAATTCCGTAACGCTGTCTTGCTTGAGAATAAGTCAGGTGAGCAGGTCGTGATGGGCCGGAACATGGTCATGGCGATCATGGGCGAAAACGGTGAAGAGCGGGCCAATCACAAGATTGGTTACGGGTCCAAAGTGTTCGTCAAAGAAGGTCAGGACATCCTGCGCGGTGACAAGTTGTTTGAATGGGATCCATTCACGCTGCCGATCATCGCGGAAAAGGGCGGCAAGGTGAAATACGTTGATCTGATCAACGGGATCGCATTGCGCGAGGAAACTGACGATGCAACCGGCATGACACAAAAGATCGTGTCAGACTGGCGTGCAGCACCCAAGGGCAATGAGCTTGCTCCTAAGATCATCGTGGCCGGATCTGATGGGGAACCTGTGTTGAAAGACGATGGTAACCCGGTTTCCTATGCCATGTCTGTGGACGCGGTTCTGTCTGTCGAAGACGGTGAAGACATCGCCCCCGGCGACGTGATTGCCCGTATCCCGCGCGAAGGTGCCAAGACCAAGGACATTACCGGTGGTTTGCCACGGGTTGCGGAATTGTTCGAAGCCCGTCGTCCGAAAGATCACGCGATCATTGCTGAGATTGATGGCTATGTCCGCTTTGGCAAGGACTATAAGAACAAGCGTCGCATCGCGATTGAATCCTCTGATGATGCAGAGGTGAAGGTCGAATACATGGTGCCCAAGGGCAAGCACATCCCTGTTGCGGAAGGTGATTTTGTCCAGAAGGGCGATTACATCATGGATGGTAACCCAGCGCCGCACGATATTCTTGCGGTTATGGGTGTCGAAGCGCTTGCGGACTATATGATCGACGAAGTGCAGGACGTGTATCGTTTGCAAGGTGTGAAGATCAACGACAAGCACATCGAAGTGATCGTTCGCCAGATGCTCCAGAAGTGGGAGATTCAGGACAGTGGTGACACCGTTCTGCTGAAGGGCGAGAACGTCGATAAGGCTGAGTTTGACGAAGCCAACGCCAAGGCACTGGCCCGTGGCGATCGCCCGGCACAGGGTGAGCCGATCTTGCTTGGGATCACCAAGGCGTCGTTGCAGACCCGTTCGTTCATCTCTGCTGCGTCGTTCCAAGAGACGACGCGCGTTCTGACCGAAGCTTCTGTCCAAGGTAAGAAGGACAAGTTGGTTGGTCTGAAAGAGAACGTCATCGTGGGTCGTTTGATCCCAGCCGGGACGGGTGGTGCAGCACAGCGCGTCACACGGATCGCGTCTGAGCGTGACAACGTCGTCGTCGAAGCCCGCCGCGAAGAGGCCGAACAGGCTGCGGCGTTGATGGCACCTGAACCTGCTGAGATGGCAGATGATGTTGTCGGTGGCGACGAGTTTGATCAGATGATCGTAGATACGCCCGAAAGCCGCGACTAAGGTTTACGACGTTTATAAATTAGAAAAGCCCCCGGAGCGATCCGGGGGGCTTTTTTCGTTTTGTTGGATGGATTGGGCTTGAGCCGCCTTAGACCACGTCTAAATCGTTTTGCAACCGCCCGATGGTCGTGTTTTCAATCGTCAGCATGCCGTCGCTGCCAAAGTCGAACACAACATCTGACCCGACTTGTTGGGCAAAATCATAGGCCTCGGACGTGCTAAAGTTGAAGTTGTCTAGATTGATCTGGTCGATGTTGTTTTCAAAATCCTTGATCACATCGACACCTTCGCCGCGATCAAATTCGAACACATCCGCACCGGCACCACCATAAAGCAGATCGGTTCCAGAGCCGCCGCCGCCATCAAGGAAGTCTTGGCCACCGCCGCCATAAAGCTTATCCGAACCGCCGCGACCATATAGTTTGTCATTGCCGCCATAGGATCGAAACGTGTTCGCGCCGTTGGTCCCGAGCATGACGTCGTTGCCCGTGCGCGATCCGGATGCGCCTTCAAAGTCGCTGATGGTATCGTTCACGGCCCAGGACCGGCTGACCTCATCATCGCGCAGGTCAATGCGGATGCCGCCTGAACTTTTGTAATAGCTGATGTAGTCTCTGCCGGAACCACCATCAAAGGTTTCAGCGCCACCGCCGACGCGGACATAATCATTGCCGCTGCCGAGTTCGACGATATCTGCGCCTTTGCCCGCTGCAACACGATCGTTCCCGCCATAGGTCCTGATCGTGTTGGACCCGGACGTCCCGGTGATGCTGTCACCGCCCGTGCGGGAGCCTGAAATGCTTTCAAACCCGACCATGATGTCATTCACCGCCCAAGACCCGGATATTTCATCGGTGGCAAGGTTGGCGGTGATCCCGTTCTTGCTGTCGTAATAGCTGATGTAATCCTTGCCAGCGCCACCATAAAATTCTTCTTGGCCGCCGCCGACGCGGACGTAATCGTCGCCAGCGCCAAGGTTGATGACGTCTGCGCCACTGCCTGAAAACACACGTTCATCCGCATCGGAGCCAATGAAGGTGTCATCGCCTTTGCCAAGATCGAATTCGGTGTAGTTGGAGGATGCCGCATTCACGACGTCATTGAATGAAGATGACGCAAAATCGGCGACGCTTGCGAAGCTGATCAGGTTACCGGGCTGAAACGGGCCAGAGTCGATTGATATGATGTCGGCATCGCCATCTTCGTCCCGTGGGAACGTATCAATCCATGCATCGAAATCGTCTAGGATATCTGTCCTGAAGGAATCGCCGCCAAGCGTAATGAGATAATATTCGAAGTAATTTCGTCCAAATTCATCGACTGAATCTTCAATGTCATTATCGGCGAAAAAGAATAGGACATCGGTTTCCTTTCCATTCCCCCAATTGAAGCGATAGGTTTCCGGTACGAATGCCTGGAGGTTTAGCGCCTCACCGTTCACGCGGAAGCCATATGCATCCAGGTCGCCCCGATCTGCATTGAGCAGAGTTGTTTCGTCGAAGTCATTCACTTCGTACATGAAGGAGGTCAGGTTTCCTAGAATTGTCGCTTCGAAATCAACAACGGAGACCAACGTTTCAACGTAATCATAGTTGTCGGTTTCGGGGTCGTAGGCTTGTATCTCGCGGCCCCTGATGGTTTGAAACGTGACGGTCGTCATTAAAAATTCCTTGTCGCTTGAATGTTGTGCGCCACGTTAGGATGTGGGGGTATTGGTCGCAATGCTTCGTTACTTTTGAAGATTGAATTGTGCGCCTTTGATCACGCAGCATGTTCTACCGCTATCGGCTCGCCAACGGGTTCAGGCTGTCACTGGCAGAGTGACAACACGACTGGTCCGCAGGCCGTTTGGCTGCTAGGCCCAACCAATGGCGGCCCTATCCGACAACGCGCGTGGCGCTTTATTCATGATGGCGTCGATGACGGCGTTTACGGTGAACGATGCGTTTATGAAGGCGCTGTCGGATGAATTGCCGTTGTTTCAGGCGATGTTTGTGCGCAGCATCGGCGTGGTTATCCTGTTGTTCTTGCTGTGCCGCCAACAGGGCCAGTTGCGATTTGATGTGGGCGGGCCGGATCGGGCGATGATTGTTCTGCGATCGACAGCGGAGGTTATGGCCGCATTTTTGTTTATCGGGGCCTTGTTCAAGATGCCGCTGGCCAATGTTGCGGCGATTTTGCAGGTTTTGCCGCTGACCGTGACCCTTGCCGGGGCGATGGTGTTTAAAGAGGCCTTGGGGTGGCGGCGCATTTTGGCGATCATCATCGGCTTTTTCGGGGTGCTGTTGATTGTGCAGCCGGGGGGTGCGGATTTTAACGCATATTCCTTTGCGGTGTTGGGCGCGGTGTTTTTCGTGACGGTGCGCGATTTGGCGGCGCGGCGGTTGTCGCGCGATGTGCCATCGACATTGGTTGCCTTGGTCGCGGCGGTGTTTGTGATGACGTCCTCTGGGATTGGGTCGATTTTTGTGACGTGGCAGCCGATGTCGGGCCTTGCGGTGATGCAGATGGCGGCGGCGATGTTTTTTGTGATTGGCGGTTATATCTTTTCCATCGCGGCGATGCGCGTGGGGGAGATTGGGGCGGTAGCGCCGTTTCGATATACCAGCCTGTTGGTTGCGCTGATCCTGGGGGCGGCTGTGTTTGGCGATTGGCCCAATGGGTTGACCTTGATCGGGGCTGTCATTGTTGTCGCGACGGGGTTGTTCACACTATGGCGCGAGGGGCGGTTAAAGCAGCGGGAATTGGCAGCGAAGTGATTGAATTTTTGGGGTCAATTGGACCGGGCGAGGGGGCTGTTGACAGCCCTATGGAGTCCCACTATACGCCGCTCATCCAAGCGCGAAATCCTATTTTTGTGCGAGACTCAGATTTGTAGTGGTCACGAACCGGGATACTGTTTCCTTGTTCCTCTGAATACTCACCGCGGAGGCCTACTCGGTAAGGGGTCTGTTGCGGAATTTTTGTGTTTTTCTAAGACGAAAGACATTTACTAGAAACCTTGCACTCTGAAACGGGTGCGCAATGTGAATAGATGGGAACATCAAACGATGCCAACGATTCAGCAGCTGATCCGCAAGCCGCGCCAGCCTAAAGTTACGCGATCCAAGTCGCAGCACATGGAAGGATGCCCGCAAAAGCGCGGCGTCTGCACACGCGTTTATACAACGACACCAAAGAAGCCGAACTCTGCGATGCGCAAAGTTGCCAAGGTGCGTCTGACCAACGGTTTTGAGGTCATTAGCTATATTCCCGGTGAAAGCCACAACCTTCAGGAACACTCTGTGGTTCTGATCCGCGGCGGTCGTGTAAAAGACCTTCCCGGTGTCCGTTACCACATCCTGCGCGGTGTGTTGGATACCCAAGGCGTGAAAGATCGTAAGCAGCGTCGTTCCAAGTACGGTGCGAAAAAGCCGAAGTAATAATTAGGACGGCGAGGTGCGCCTCGCCCTGTCCGCATTCTCTAGGGCGAAGGATCGCTTCGCCGCGATTTAAAAACAAAGGGTTCGACACATGTCACGTCGTCACGCCGCTGAAAAACGCGAAGTTCTGCCAGACGCAAAGTTTGGTGATATCGTTCTGACTAAGTTCATGAACAACCTCATGGTTGATGGCAAAAAAGCCGTCGCCGAACGCATCGTCTATAACGCTTTTGATCGCGTTGAAGACAAGCTGAAGAAAAGCCCGGTTGAGGTGTTTCACGAGAGCCTGGACAACATCAAACCGTCCGTCGAAGTGCGTTCGCGCCGCGTTGGTGGTGCCACCTATCAGGTGCCTGTTGATGTGCGCCCAGAGCGTCGTGAGGCGCTGGCCATCCGTTGGTTGATTGCCGCTGCCAAGAAGCGCAACGAAAACACAATGGAAGAGCGTCTGGCGGGTGAGTTGATTGATGCAGTCAACGGTCGCGGCACTGCCGTGAAAAAGCGCGAAGACACACATAAAATGGCCGATGCGAACAAAGCATTCAGCCACTACCGCTGGTAATAGGACACATCTGATATGGCACGTGAGTATCCTCTCGATCTGTACCGGAACTTTGGTATCATCGCGCACATTGATGCGGGTAAGACCACATGTTCCGAACGTATTCTGTATTATACAGGTAAAGAACATAACATTGGCGAAGTGCACGATGGCGCGGCGACAATGGACTGGATGGAGCAAGAGCAGGAGCGAGGTATTACCATTACTTCGGCTGCGACGACGACATTCTGGGAACGCACAGAAGACGGTGCAACGCCGGATTCACCCAAGCACCGCATGAACATCATCGACACGCCCGGCCACGTTGACTTTACAATCGAAGTTGAGCGTTCGCTGGCGGTTCTGGATGGTGCGGTTTGTGTTCTTGACGCCAACGCTGGTGTTGAGCCGCAGACAGAAACGGTTTGGCGTCAGGCGGACCGTTACAAGGTTCCGCGCATGGTATTCGTCAACAAGATGGACAAAATCGGCGCTGACTTTTTCAAATGCGTTGCAATGGTCGAAGACCGCACAGGCGCGCGCGCCATTCCGGTGGCCTTTCCAATTGGGGCAGAAACGGAGCTGGAAGGCTTGGTTGATCTGGTCACTATGGAAGAATGGCTTTGGGAAGGTGAAGACCTTGGCGCCTCTTGGGTCAAAGCACCGATCCGTGACAGCCTGACAGCGCAAGCCGCTGAATGGCGTGAAAAGCTGGTCGAAGCAGCCGTTGAACAAGACGACGATGCGATGGAAGCCTATCTTGAAGGCACAGAGCCTGATGCGCCGACATTGCGCAAGCTGATCCGTAAGGCGTGTTTGTCACTGTCTTTCGTTCCAGTACTGGGTGGGTCTGCGTTTAAGAACAAAGGCGTTCAGCCACTATTGAACGCGGTTGTCGATTATCTGCCGTCACCATTGGACGTTGTTGATTACATGGGCTTTAAGCCCGGTGATGAGACAGAAACACGTGACATCCCCCGCCGCGCGGATGATGACATGGCGTTTTCTGGCCTTGCGTTCAAAATCATGAACGACCCATTTGTTGGTTCTTTGACGTTTACCCGGATCTATTCGGGTCAGCTGAAAAAGGGCGACACCATGCTTAACTCCACCAAGGGGAACAAAGAGCGTGTGGGCCGTATGATGATGATGCACTCTAACGATCGTGAAGAGATCGATGAAGCATTCGCAGGCGATATCATCGCGCTGGGTGGTCTAAAGAACACCACAACTGGTGATACGCTTTGTGCGCAAAACGACCCTGTTGTTCTGGAAACAATGACCTTCCCTGATCCTGTGATCGAGATCGCTGTTGAGCCTAAGACAAAAGCAGACCAAGAGAAAATGGGCCTCGCCCTGCAACGTCTCTCTGCTGAGGATCCATCCTTCCGCGTGGAAACTGACCTTGAATCAGGTCAGACCATCATGAAGGGTATGGGCGAATTGCACCTCGACATTCTTGTCGACCGCATGAAGCGCGAGTTCAAAGTCGAAGCTAACATCGGTGCGCCACAGGTGGCCTATCGTGAAACCATTGGTCACGAAGTTGAACATACATATACTCACAAAAAGCAATCTGGTGGGTCTGGTCAGTATGGCGAAGTGAAAATGCTGATCTCTCCAACGGAGCCGGGCGAAGGATATTCGTTTGAATCCAAGATCGTTGGTGGGTCTGTGCCCAAGGAATACATCCCGGGTGTTGAAAAAGGTATTTTGTCTGTGATGGACAACGGACCTTTGGCGGGCTTCCCTGTGATCGACTTTAAGGTGCAGCTGCTGGACGGTAAGTTCCACGATGTTGATAGCTCTATCATGGCGTTCGAAATCGCAGCACGTATGTGTATGCGCGAAGGCATGAAGAAAGCGGGCGCCAAGCTGCTTGAACCTATTATGAAGGTTGAAGTGATCACGCCGGAAGAACACACCGGTGGCATTATTGGCGATCTGACATCCCGTCGCGGTCAGGTATCTGGCCAAGAACCACGCGGTAACGCGATTGCAATCGATGCATTCGTGCCGCTGGCGAATATGTTCGGCTATATCAACACGTTGCGTTCCATGTCTTCGGGCCGTGCGCAGTTCACGATGCAGTTTGACCACTATGACCCAGTGCCGTCCAACATCTCTGAAGAAATTCAGTCTAAGTACGCATAAAGGGGCGGCGGGTGAAAACCCGCCCTACCCAACACACGTAGGTCGGGCATCGCCCCGACACCCCACAAAAGGAGGCCATCATGGCTAAGGAAAAGTTTGAACGTAACAAACCACACGTGAACATTGGCACGATTGGCCACGTTGACCACGGTAAGACGACATTGACAGCGGCGATTACGAAGTACTTTGGTGACTTCCAAGCGTATGACGCGATTGACGGGGCGCCCGAGGAAAAGGCGCGTGGGATCACGATCTCAACCGCGCACGTGGAATAT
>CAKZVL010000120.1 GCA_937922155.1 uncultured Paracoccaceae bacterium
CAAGGCCTGAAACGTATCCCCGAGGGAGGCCCAATCGCCGTAGTCGATGATCAGCGCGCACCCACCTTGCGCGTCGATTTGTGAACTGATCCGGTTGATGATGGACGGTAGGGCGGGGCACAATTCGACAACATCGCCGACTTTTGTCTCTTCCATGCGGTGATCGAGCGCGGCAAGCGGGGCAGCCTGGCTCAACCCAAAGGACAGCGCGTCGCCCTCAAGCCCGATAATACGTTCGCACCAGCCGCCCTCGGCGCGTTCAAACTGGCGGATTGGCAAGGCATCAAAGAATTCATTGGCTATTAAATAGAGAGGCAGATCAGGGATCGTCTCAGCACTGTCATGAAAACTGGCGCTGGGCACAGCTTTGGCCTGCACCGCGCGCAAGGTGGTTGAGGTTTCCACAAAATGCACCTCCGCAGCGGCGTGAAAGCCCGGCACGCCCTTTGTGGCGCGCAAAGCATCGGCCATGAGTGTGCCGCGACCCGGTCCAAGCTCTGCCAAGGCAAAGCGGGCAGGTTGCCCCTGATCCATCCAGACCTGCGCCAGCGCCAGCCCGATGAGTTCACCGAACATCTGGGATATTTCGGGTGCTGTGATGAAATCCCCGGCCGCGCCAAAGGGATCGCGGGTCGCGTAATAGCCAAATTGCGGATGCATCAAGCATTCGGCCATATAGTCTGCCAGCGTCATCGGCCCCGTGGTCGCAATGCGCGATTTTAGAAGGTCGGGTAGGCTCATGCGCGTTTGCGCGCCCAGACAAGGATCGCCAAGCCGATGATGATCATCGGGGACGACAAAAGCTGGCCCATGGTCAGGCCCCATGCGCCAAAGTCGAGCGCCCAGCCAAGTGGATTATCAACAGATTGAAATTGCGCATCCGGCTGGCGAAAGAATTCAACGATGAACCGCGCGATCCCGTATCCGGCCAGAAAGACGCCCGTCATTGCCCAGCGCGATTTCAACAGTTTGAATTTGAACGCAAGGGTGATCATGAACAGGCCAAGCAATAACCCTTCTAACCCCGCCTCATAAAGTTGGCTGGGGTGGCGCGCGCAGATCGCTGCGCCACAGCTTTGTGCGGCATCACTGGGAAAGATTACGGCCCAAGGCACATCCGTCACGCGCCCCCAAAGTTCGCCATTAATGAAATTGGCGCAACGCACAAGGAATATCGCAGGCCATGCGGATAGGGCGACAACATCTGACAATGACCCCAGCGGAACCTGATTGCGACGCGAAAACAGGATCACGGCCAAGACCACACCGATAAAGCCGCCGTGAAACGACATACCACCTGTCCAGATCATCGGGATTTCAACGGGGTTCTGCAGGTAATAGGCAGGCTGATAGAACAACACAAAGCCAAGCCGCCCCCCGGCAATAACCCCGACAACGATATAGGTGAGCAGATCTTCGAGCTTGGCCACGGGCATTGGTGCCGTGTCACCCGGCCAAATCGTGCTGCGTTTCAGCGCAAACTTCATCACCTGCCAGCCCAGTGCGATCCCCACGATGTAGGACAACGCATACCACCGCAGCGCGAGGGTAAAGCCAAACACCTCAACCGAGAAAATCTCAGGCGAGATATTGGGAAAGGGAAGGGCGCCTATCATGCTCAAACCTCGCTCGTGCGAATTGGACCGCTTGTCACCGGCCCCGGTTATACCCATATACAAGAAAGTACCATGACAACGGAGAGTGACGATGGACACGCGCGGTAAAATTTTTGATGACATCGGCCAGCTGATGACCAACGCAATGGGCGTGGCCCAAGGCGCCAAGGACGAAGCCAATACAGCGATGAAGTCGTTGATGGATCGCTGGCTTGCCGATCGTGATTTCGTCACCCGCGAAGAATTCGACGCAGTGCGTGCCATGGCACAAAAAGCACGCGAAGAAAACGCAAGCTTGTTGGCGCGTATCGAAGCGCTCGAAGCAAAGAAGTAACTGCAACGCTGCTCCCAAGGGGCCGTTTTTGGCCCTTTGAAGTGGTGTGACATCCGCCTTTGGTCAACAATTTTGGCGACTGCGGTCTAATTGTTCCACCAATCCAGCCAAATTCGGGCTGCGATAACTTTCCTATCACGTTTTTACACTGGGTATGCTAAAGCCATCACGCATCATGATGGCTTTGCGCCACTGGTGCTTGTTGTTGGTGAACCGCGCATCTATTTTCGCCGGTGGTTTGAAGGAAAGCATAATGCTTTATGGAATTGATAGCCGGTTCTCTCCGGAATTGCTGCATTGTTTGGCGCGGATGGGGCACGGGGATGAGCTTGTCCTTGCGGATCGCAATTACCCAGCGGTGAGCACGGCTGCGATGTGTTCCATCAAAGACCCGATTTCCATGGTCGGCTTTAACGCCCCGCTGATCGCGGATTTGATCACATCAATCATGCCGCTGGATGGGGCTGCGGGATATTCCGCGCTGCGCATGCAGATCGACAATGACCCAGACACTTTGTCAGACGTGCACAACGATGTTTGGGATGTCTTGGAACCCTGCCTGCCCGAAGGTGGCGTGTTGTCCAGCATCGAACGCCAAGAATTCTATGTGCAGGCGCAAACAGCCTTTGCCATCGTCCAAACCGGTGAGCTGCGCCCCTATGGTAACTTTATCCTGCGCAAGGGGATCGTCCTCTAGGCCGGCCCCGCCCAATCGATCCAGCGTCCATGAAAATCGGCCCGTCCAAGCGGGATGTGTTCATCCCCCGGCCACAGCCGCAATGTCAGGGCCGCCCCCGGTGCCGCACCATCGGTTTCCATCCTGAACCATGCCAAGGGCGCGTCTTGTTGCGCTTCTGCTCCTGCGGCCTCAATCATCGCCGTTCCGCGATCTTGCGCGGCTTTGGGAAAATACTGCCACGCGACGGTGGAATAGATCATGTGCAACGTGCCCGGTTTAGGCGTCAGCCGATGTGACAGCCAATCAACCGCATCGCCCTTGTCCACGCGCACGCTGGCCGCGGAAATCGCCCGTTCTGTCAGATCCAAACGCTCTGCCTGATCGGGCCAAAGGTACGCGCGCAGCCGCCCGGCATCCGCTGCGCTGCGGGGATCAAGCGGGTTCAGATCAACCGCCGCCTTTTCAACGACCTCTGGCCGGGTTGCCGGTGGCAACGGACCGGACCATTCGGGGTACAAGGTAAGGGCGGGTTCAGGGGCGCCAAACATCTGACCCCCTGCCAGTATCGCGTAGGCGTCCCAGTTGACGTTCAACCCGCCGCTTGCGCCAAGTTCAGACGTGCGTATCGGCAAGCCAAAACGATCCGCCAGCAGATGCCCCGCAGCGATCAACACGGCAGAACGTCGAACCTCATTCGTTTGCGGCGCTGAATTGATCCAATTGTCCAGAAAGGCGGCCTCGGTTTGCAAAACCTCTGTCACAGCCTCCCACAGCGCGTCGTCGTCCACCACTTGCGGTGGATAAAGCGGGGCAAGGCGCGGATGCCCCTTCAAATGCAAGGCGTGCAATCCCCCCGCCAGCCGCAAGGGTACAGAGGCGGCGGCGGGTGAAATGTCACCGGGCCAGTCAAAGATACGAGTCCTTATAATGCCGTCCGGCCAATCGCGCGTGGCAAACAGCTGACAAAGCTGATGCATGAACTCTGATCCAAGCGTTTTGCAGGCCTGTGCTTGCGCTGCGAACGCCTGCTGCACCTTCATCGAAATCGATCTGCCAGCTTTTGAATGGCAGATCGCGTGTCCTCCACCGGTTCTGGCTCCGGCTTGGCTGGCTTGACCTTAGGCTTTGACGCGCTGGTCGATGATCTGGCCGGGGCGACGCGCAAGGCAATGGCATTCATAAACTTGTCGCCATGCCCGTCGATCAAATGGGCAATCCCATCGCCGATGCCGCGCAGCACATCATCAAGCCAGTCCTGATCCGCCTTGGCAAAGTCGCGCAACACATATCCCGCCACAGCATCCTTATGACCCGGATGACCAATGCCCAGCCGCACGCGATCATACTCCGCCCCGATATGGGCATGGATGGATCGCAGACCATTGTGGCCCGCATGACCCCCGCCCGTTTTCAGGCGCATCTTGCCGGGCGCAAGGTCAAGTTCGTCGTGAAAAACGATCACGTCGGCAGGATCAATCTTGTGAAACCGCATCGCTTCACCAACGGCCTGACCTGAGAGGTTCATAAAGGTTTCTGGCTTTAGCAGCGTCACCTTGTCCCCGCCTATGCGACCCTCGCTGATGGATCCTTGGAATTTGGTGCGCCACGGGCCAAACCCGTGATCAGATGCGATCTGTTCCAGCGCCATAAACCCAATGTTGTGACGATTGCGCGCATATTTCGCGCCCGGATTTCCAAGACCAACCAAAAGCTTCATGCGCGCAACCTAGCTGCGGCGCAGAAAAAGGGGAAGGTGCAAAACCCTCTTAGCGATCTGCGCGTTCACATCGCCGTCCCGCAACGCAATCGACGATACGCTGTTCCATCGCGTCAGTGGGATTGTAAAAAACGAACCACGGGCAGGCGCCCACATCAACCTCTAGCCCTGCGCCCGTTTGTTTGGCAAAAACCAAAATATCCGCGCTGGGCTGGAGTGACCCACACCATGGCCCCGCGCAGGAGGGTTGCAGGATGATTGGCGCTGCAAACGGTGTCGTGAACCCGCGCGCAGTCAACGTCATCCCGTCAAACTGTGCGGGAACAGCAGCAGGCGGGCTAGCGCGCGCCTCAACGCCATTGGGCATCAAAGCCGCGTCAAAATCCAAACGCCCCCGGAGGATGTAATAAAGGTCCTCAGCGGCATGGGCGTCTTGATAGCTAGAGGCCACATCCGGGCGCAAACAACTCAGCGCCGCAGCATGCGATGCAATCATCACAAAGACCAAAGTCAGTAAGGGTTTCATCATCGTCTCCTTTCTCGACTTCAGACGCGCCTCAACGGGCGATCTTAGAATTTATCGCCAAATGCCTGCAAAACAGCTTCATAAACCTCGCGCTTAAAGGGGACGATATTGGCGACCAAATCCTCTTTGGGCATCCACTTCCACTTGGTGAATTCAGGATGCTCTGTGGCGATGTCGATCTGGTCGTCTGATCCGTGAAAGCGGAACAAAAACCACTTCTGCTCCTGCCCGCGATAACGACCGCCCCAAATCTTGGGAATGATCTCATGGGGCAAATCATAGCGGATCAGTTCCGACGCTTGCGCTTCCACGGTGACAAGGCGATCCACCACGCCGGTCTCTTCCCACAACTCACGATAAGCCGCATCCAGCGTGTTTTCGCCGGGGTCCACACCCCCCTGTGGCATTTGCCAGGCATCCGTATCACGATCCTTGCGTTGGCCGACAAAAATATGGCCACGCGTGTTGATCAACATGATGCCAACGCATGGCCGATACGGCAGATCGGAAATTTGGTCGTTACTCATCAATGGGCCTTGGTGCTTCATATCTGCTACCTTTCACGTTTGGCGCGATAACAGCACAAGGTCCAGTGGTTATACGATAACAAGCCGGGTTTGTGGTTTGATCCGGGCTGCAATCCACCGCAAATGATCGCGGCGAAAGGCGACACAGCCAGCGGTCGGGCGACCGGGCCCGCGCCAGGCATGGACAAAAATTGCAGAGCCACGACCCTTCACCGCATAGGGCCAATTCCAATCAGTGATCAGGATCAGATCGTACATCGGATCCGCGCGACGCAGGCGTTCATGGCCAAAGGCATGGGGCGCGCGCACCATCATATTATAGTCGGGATCCTTAACATCATCAGACCAAAGATCGCGCAAACCAATCGGCAATGCCCAAGGGGCGGGTCGCGCCATTCGATCCGCACGATACAGCATCCCAACAAAGCGATGCACGCCGCGCGGCGTCGCGCCATCCCCCTCTGCCTTGCGCGCGGTCAGGCCACGGCGGCCGATCGTGCAGGGAAAGCGACGGTTCATGAACCGAACATGGGTCGTCGTCACGACAAGATCCGTGGATTTCATGCGCTTTGGTATCATCTTGCCAAAAATACTCCCGCCGGAGGCCAGATTATTGTCAAATAATCTGATCCAATTTTTTGCAAAAAATTGCCGCTCACAACAAATGCCCAGACTTTTTGCGCTTGGCGGTAAGGTAGTCTTCGTTAAACCGGGTTCTCCCAACCTTGAGGGACACCCGTTCTGTCACGTCAATCCCGCAGCTTTCCAGACGCGCGATCTTGGCTGGGTTGTTTGTCATCAATCGCACCTTGGAAAAACCCATGTTGCGCAACAGTTCTGCACCAATGCGAAAATCGCGCTCATCATCTTCAAACCCAAGCCTGTGATTGGCCTCGACCGTATCAAATCCTTGATCCTGCAAGGCATAGGCGCGCATCTTGTTGGCCAGACCAATCCCGCGCCCCTCTTGGCTCAGATAAAGCAAAACGCCCGCGCCTTCTTCCCCCATCTGGGCGAGGGCTGCGCGCAGTTGTGGCCCACAATCGCATTTCAAAGACCCCAAAAGGTCGCCTGTGAAACAGGCCGAATGCAGGCGCGCCAACACAGGCTTGCTACGATCAGGTCGGCCAATTTCGACCGCATAATGATCCTCAGCTCCATCCTCTGGGCGAAACACATGCAACCTTCCGGCCTCCGACACCGATAGCGGCAGATTGGCGCGCGCGACGACTGACAGGGGGCTTAATGCGGCATCCTTTAGGGTCGCGGAGTCCAAATAGGTCAAATCGTTTGCAGCGGCGAAAGATTTCGCGTCCCTTAGGGCGACAGTTAAAACCGCGGGCAACAGCCGTGCGGCCTTTGCCAAGGCGATCCCCAACCGGGCGAGGTCCGTTGCACCCTCGCGCAATGTGACCAGCGGCCCCTTCATAGGCGCGGCGAGGTCGTCAACAGGGTCAACCAAGGCTTGCACCCACGACAAGCTTGCCCCCGTGGGGATCGCCAGCCGGGCGAGATCACCGTCATACACCCGCGCCTTGAGGGTCGATGCCCGACGCTCTGTCAAAACCAACTCTACAGGGCCAAGGTCTGATAGGGCGTCAAAGCGTTCGATATGGATCGTTTCCACAGCCAGAATGAGCCCTTGATCCGTCGCAACCGGAACGCCCATGCGCAAATCTGAGCGCGCGCGCGCCAAGCGTTGGGTCCTGTCGGGGGCTAATTGCACTGAACCAATCCTTTCAAAATCACGTTCTGCATACGGCTAATCCCTCAGAATTGAAACATTTCGCGTTCAATGGACACGTCCGTGTGAAACATTGCAGGAAAGCTTGCTTGAAACCGCTTGGCGCTCCAAATCTGGTACAACGCATGAAGGAGGCCTCGATGGCACAGTTAAAGAAAATTCTGCTCGTTGACGACGACGAAGACTTACGCGAAGCGCTCGGTGAGCAGCTTTTGATGAGTGAAGAGTTCGACGTTTTCGAAGCCGGTGACGGTGCTGAGGCGATGGTAAAGGCCAAAGAACAGCTTTATGAATTGATGATCCTTGACGTTGGTCTGCCCGATACCGATGGGCGCGAACTCTGCCGCTTGATGCGCAAGCAAGGCGTGAAATGCCCGATTGTGATGCTAACAGCGCAGGATAGCGACGCCGATACGATCTATGGTCTGGATGCGGGGGCCAATGATTACATCAGCAAACCCTTTAAGTTTCCGGTCCTTTTGGCGCGTATCCGCAGCCAGTTGCGGACCCATGAACAATCAGAGGACGCGATTTTCCAGCTTGGGCCTTATACGTTCAAGCCTGCGCAAAAGCTGTTGTTGACCGAAGATGACAAAAAAGTCCGCCTGACAGAGAAAGAGACGAACATCCTCAAATTCCTCTACCGCTCAAGCGAAGGCGTCGTGCCGCGCGATGTGCTGCTGCACGAGGTTTGGGGCTATAACGCCGGGGTCACAACCCACACGTTAGAGACACATATTTACCGTCTTCGCCAGAAAATAGAACCAGATCCGTCTAATGCTCGCCTTCTTGTCACCGAATCCGGTGGCTACCGTCTAGTAGCGTAGAAACGATTCGCCCCCATGAATCCTCCCGTTTATGAGGCGACTACGTGAAATCCCCCGATGGTGGGCCAAAACCATCACTCTCCCTGTTGGACTGGCCCACGCTCTATGCGTGGGCCATTTTTTTTCCGCTGTTGGCGGGGACCGTCGATCAGGAGAATTGAGCCACGCTTTAAGTATTGGCGAGTTTCTTCATCACAACCTTAAACGTGTTTTCTTCGGCGTCCGTGAAATAAAGGTCGGCGTCATACCCCTGATCATCCATGAAATTGAACACCCGTTTTGGTTCATCCAATTTGTATGGCACCAAAAGCGTCGCAATCCGGTGGCGTGTGGCGGCGGGGTAGCTGGCCTTTAGCACAGTGCTGACGTGCAGCCCGTCGCAATCTTCTGGGTCAACATCGCTGAACGCGGCCTCTTGGCTGATGACGGGCTTGCCCGCTTCGGACCAGACGACTTGCCCGTAAAACCCAGCTTTGTCGCCGGAGTTTCGGAATGAGGATGTGCCAAGCTCGAACGGATTGTTGGCGTGCAACAACCAATCAACGGTCACCGGCGTTTCTGCATCAACCTTATCAACGATGACAAAGTAGGAATTGCGCACAAAGTAAATCTCACGCTCGGCATTTGTGACCTCGGGCGACAGGCTTTGATAGGCGGCCGTGGCATCCCCGTGGATAAAGACGTGATCGTCACGGTATTCCGCGGCGAGGATTTTGCCTGTCGCGCTCAGTGCTCTTGCCTTATCTTTTTCCGCGTATTGGCCTTTGCCGTTGATCAAAATGGCGTTCTTAGATCGGGTTTGGCGGCGCCAGCTTTGGTGCATCGACGAATTGAAGGCGACGTAATAGCCAGACTGGATCGCCATGTCTTCGCCGTAGGCGGACATGCAGAATGCGTTTTGGTCCCCATGGCTGTGGCTGACCGATCCGAATTTTGATGACTTGAACACGAACTGGATGTGGTTGTCTGGATCATCCATCGCGTGTTGCACGCCGACCCAGCCAATCCCGCGAAAGTGGCGCAAGCCGCCTTTGGGTGGTGTGGCATCGACCACTGGGAAATCAGTTTGGAACACCAGCTCATCGAAATTGGTGTCCCACCAGCCCCAATTGTAGAACGCCATTTCGGTGTCTGGGTTCGTGGTCAGGTTTTCGTCGCAATACCACTGGTATTCGCCTTTGCCCGTCACGCCCGCCAGTTGCCGCATGTTAAGCCCGGTTTTAATGGCCGGCAAATCACCCAAGGCGCTGTCATCGCCAAAAGACGCGCGGCGCGTATTTGGGGCATTGCAGTACAACGGAAAGTCGCCCGTGTTTTGTAAGAACGGACGTTTATAAATGTCGATGCCTGTATAGCTTTTGAGGCGGTTGGCCGCGTCGATCAGATAGGCCATGCCCATCATCCAGTATTGCGCCCCTTCCGCCCAGCCGCCGTCATTGTCGCCCCATGGTGAATAGACGGTCGACAGAAATTCAATGCAATAGTTCAGCCAATCGCGGGCCTCGTCGTCTTTGTCATCGCCCAACAGTGCGATGCAGGCTGGCACGATGCACAGCGAGACGGATCGAACCGCGTGGCTGTCGTATGGGAACAGGTGGATTTTGGCGTTCAGAATCGCGTGTTCTGCGATGTCGCGGGTGCGTTCCAGCAAGGCGGTGCGCACAGTGACGCGTTCGTCCTCTGTCAGATCATCATAAAGCCAGTCATACCCCCAAGCGAGCGCGTTACACACGCGGTAGGCCCATTCATCGGTATAGGCGCGGGATGTGACGCCCATCGGATCCCAGCTTGCGGTTTCCAACAGCCATTCTTTGGCGCGGGCGGTCATGGCCGCATCACCGGTGACAATGCCACCGATGGCAAGGTGGCGCACGGCGTACCAAACCTCTTGCAATTCGATATAGGTTGCGCGCCAAACAGGTGCAGTGCGCGTGTTGTTTGGATAACCCGCCGGTTCTTTGGTGACGTCCTTGTCCATCCATGGCAGCACGGATTTTTCATAAAACGTGGACCATGAACAATGGGTCGGGTCAGCCTTTACCGCCGCTTTGAAATCGCCCAGCCGGTCAGAGGTCATCCAAAGACGCGGGTGGTCGGTGGCGACCTTGTTCAAACGGGTGGCGCGCGGCGGCACAGGTGTTTCGGCCAATCCGTCGGTGATCGTAAAGCTGCGCGTGCTGCTCCAGTCGCTGCTGGGTGCGCCCTTGTCCGTATCCCATGTGGCATAGGACCAATGATGCTCACCCGGATCAAGCAGGGTGTCGGGTGTGAAAAAGTTCAGCGGCAGGTTTTCAAAGACACGCGTCGCGCCCTTTGGAAACTTGGGATCAGAAGAGACGCGCAACACATATGCAGCGCCTTCATCGATCACGGGAAGCCATGTAAAACGGGGGGGATTTTCGACGATGTCTGTGTCTGCAACCGGACCATATTGGATGGTCAAACGGCCAGCTTTGGGTTCGTCTAACGTGGGAAGGGCAGATGCCGCCATTGGTCAAAAATTCCGTTAATGTTTAGAAGAATGAAAACTGAGGGCGGCAAAGAAGCCGCCCCCAATCGAGAGGAACCTTTAGCCGCCGTACTGACGGTCATATGCAGTTTGCATAACGCCCATCAGTTCAGACCAGCCAAGGCTTTCGAGCTGTGCGATGTAACCATCCCAATCAGCCTCAACGTCGCCGTTGCCAAGGATCCAACCTTGCTGACGTTCCAGCATGTAGTCACGGATCGTGCTCCATGTGCGGTCATAGACCTTTTGTTCGTCAGCATTGAACGCAACACCTAGGAAGTCAGGGATCAAGTAATCGCCAGTGTCATAAAGGGCGATCCCTTCCAGAGCGAACTCATTCGACCACTGGATTTCGTAGTTGTAGTCTTGGAAATATCCACGACCCTGCAACTGCGAACCGACCTGATACAGCGACCGGTTCACAGGGCCCGCATCCAGGAATTCCTGCTTAAAGATCGGTTTGCCGTCGATCATGTCATAGTGCTGACCCTCGACACCAAAGTTTGCCAAACGACGGCCTTCTTCGGTGAACCAGAAATCAAAGTACTTGATCGTCTCGACCTGATGTTCATTGGTGTGGCCGATGGCCCAACCGTCAGGCTTTACCAGAATGCGACGGTGCTCTTCGATGCGGCGCCCGGATGGGGACGCTGGCGGCAAGAACGCCTTGAACTCAAATCCGTCGATTTCTGATGACAGGCTGTTGTAACCGGATGTGGATGCAAACCAATCATGCGTTGATCCACCAAGGTTTTCGGACAACAAGAAGTCACGCGCTGATGATCCGCGGGTAAAGATTTCAGCATCAATCAGACCTTCTGCGTACCAACGCGCAAGGTTCTTGATCCCTTCGCGGTAACCTTCACCGACATAGCCGTGACCGATTTTGCCGTCTTCAACTAGGAAGTCGTGGTATGTGTCAGACCCATGCGCGCGGCCATCCCAAAGGGTGACAAGGCGGATAAGTTCTGGCCATTGGCGGGCAAAGAACGGAACTTCGTCGTCCAACCCATTGCCGTTTGGATCTTGTGTTTTGAAAGCACGCAGAACGTTTTCGTAGTCTTCGACTGTTTCTGGCACTTCAAGACCCAGCGCATCCAGCCAATCTGTGCGGAGCCAATAGGCGCGGCCATACTTACCATCGGGCAGGTATGGAATGTAATACATCTGACCGTCAGCAGCTTTCACCGCAGCGGCGATGTCAGGGCGTTCTGCATAGTAAGCTGCGATGTTGGGCGCATGTTCTGCGATCAGATCGTTCAGGGGCACAAACGCGCCTTCTGGGCCGAACTGGTTCACAAAGTCTTTGATCCGGCTAGATCCGACGATGTCAGGGATGTTGCCAGAGGCCAACATCAGGTTCAGCGCTTCGGTACGGCCTGTGTTCTCTGAATCGGTGCGCATATTGGCACCCACAGTCGCGTCCTTAAGGTGGATGTTGGTCCACGCGCGGGCTTGCTGTTCGACGGGCCAATCTTCCTCATAGATCGGATATGCACGGTGGTTCATCTGGATTGTGAGTTCCAACGGTTCATCCGCGATTTGCAGATGTCCGTCAGCAAGAACGGGGGTGCTCATCGCACTTCCCGCAAGCAATGCTGCCATAAGGCTCAGTTTACGCATTTGTTTTCCTCCCATTTGCGTTTTGCTATTCTTTGACACCCCCAAGAAGGATGCCTTTCTCAAAGTACTTCTGAATGAACGGATAAACGATCAGCACAGGGATAATCGAACACACGATGATTGCTGCAGTCACGGTCTCGGCGCTGAACCCGGCTGCGGTCTGTACGATGGCAAATTCGTCATCATCGCTCAGGTTCGAAATCGTGTGACGCAAGAATACTTTCAACGGAATTTTCTCTTCGGATTGCAACAGGACCATGGCCCAGAAAAAACCGTTCCAACGGGACACGATGCAGAACAAGGTGATCGTGGCGATGGCAGGTTTTGATAGGGGCACGAACACTTTCCAAAGCACTTGGAAATCATTGGCACCGTCCATGCGGGCCGCTTCCTCAAAGCTTTGCGGAATGGCTTCAAAGAAGTTGCGCAATAGGATGATGTTGAACGCGTTGACCGCAAAGGCGAGGATGATGCCGAACATGCTGTCCAACAGGTTGAGGTCGCGCATGTTCAAAAAGAACGGGATCAGACCTGCGTTGAACCACATCGTAAACGCGATAAAGAGGTTAAAGAACCGCCGCCCCTTTAGCTGTCTCCGTGACAGGGCATAGGCGCCGGGGATGATGAACAGCAAGCTCATGATTGTGCCGCCGATCGTGTAAATAAACGTATTGCGGTACGAAATCCAAAATTGCGGATCTTTGATGATGTATCCATATGCCTCTAGCGTAGCATCAACGGGGGTCAGCACGACCTTACCCGCTTGCGCCGCAAAGCCAGAGCTGAACGAAACCGCCGCGATGTAGATGAACGGGTAGAGCGTCGCGACAGTGAACATCCCAATCAGGATCGAAACGACAATGGCAAAAATTTTGTCGCCGCGGGCGTATAGGTTCCAGTTTTGCATGGCCTATCCCCCTACCACAGCGACGTGCGCGAAAAGCGGCGCGACAAAGTGTTCGCTGTCATCACCAAGACAAAGGCGACAACCGCGTTGAATAGGCCCCCGGCAGCTGCAAGGTCGTATTGCCCCGACTGCAAACCCTGACGGTAAATCCATGTATTGACCACGTCAGCGGTTTCGTAAGTGGCGGGTTGATACAGCAAGATCACCAGCTCGAACGACACCTCCATGACGTTGCCGATGCGAATGATCAGCATGATCAGAATGGTTGGCAGGATTGATGGGATCGTGATTTTCCACATCATCTGCCAGCGGTTCGCGCCGTCCACCACCGCACTTTCGTACAAGGACGGGTTCACGCCTGCGATGGCTGCCAAAAACACGATAGAGCCAAAGCCAGCCTCTTGCCAAATGCCGGTGCCGACAAAGATCGGGCGGAACCATTGTGGCTGCGTGAGAAAGTAGATGGAATCCAGCCCAAACCACCCCAAGATGATGTTGACGATGCCCAGCGTTGGCGAAAAGGCCGTGATCACGATACCGGCGATGATCACCGATGAGATAAAGTGCGGCAGATACACAATCGTCTGTGCGGTCCGCTTGTATGTGGCATGCAGGATTTCGTTGAACATCAACGCCAGAATGATCGGGGCGGGAAACCCAAACAGCAGGTTCAGCGCAGAAATTTTGATGGTGTTTGAAACAGCTCGCAGGAACTGATCATTCCCAAACAACGTCTGGAAATGTTCAATCCCAATCCACGGGCTGCCAGCCACGCCGCGGAAAATCGAATAATCTTTGAACGCGATCTGAAGGCCGTACATCGGTTTGTATAGAAACACGATGAACCAGACAATCGTCGGCAACAGCATGGCATAGATTTGCCATTCACGTTTGAAGTGATCGAAAAGGCGTGTAAATCGGCCGTCGGTGGGAAGGTTCTTGTCGGCCACTTGATCAACCCCTTAGGTTCAGCGCTTGACCCGTTTGCGCATCAAAGAGTTTCACCAAATCAGTCGTCACATGGACCTTGTCCACATTCCACAGGGGGGCGATGTCGCCCTTCGTTTCGGCCTTGAACACCATTTCTTGTTTGCCAAAGCGGGCGTGCAGCAATGCCTCTGACCCCAAGGGTTCGACCAAATCCATCGTGATGGGCAAGGGTGAGGTTTTCGCGCTTGCCTTCAGCGTCACATGCTCTGGCCTTATGCCGACGACGACCTCGCGCCCGACATGATTGGCCAAGGCGCCGTTTAGCTTGACCTCGGTCGCGCCGATCTTGGCGCTGTTTTTGGTCAGCACGCCATTGACCATGTTCATTGGCGGAGATCCTAGGAATCCCGCGACAAAGATATTGGCCGGATCGTTGAACAGTTCCATTGGCGTGCCGATCTGTTCAATGCGGCCGTCATTCATCACGACAATCCGATCCGCTAGCGTCATCGCTTCGACCTGATCGTGGGTCACGTAGACAGAAGTCACGCCCAAGCGGTTATGAAGGCGCTTAATCTCGGCGCGCATTTGCGTGCGCAGTTTGGCATCAAGGTTCGATAGCGGTTCATCAAACAAAAACACCTTGGGATGGCGCACAATCGCACGGCCCATGGCAACGCGCTGGCGCTGTCCGCCGGACAAATCCGCAGGACGGCGTTCCAGATAATCGGTGAGGCCCAGAATTTCCGCGACATCGGCAATTGTTGTCTGGATTTCAGCCTTTGGCATCTTTCGGATACGCAGGCCAAAGGCCATGTTGTCGGCCACGTTCAAATGGGGATAAAGCGCGTAGTTCTGAAAAACCATCGCGACATCCCGATCCTTTGGGGCGATCCGGTTCATCCGTTTGTCGTCAATCGTGAGGTCGCCTGCGGTGATTTCCTCAAGCCCTGCGATCATACGCAATGTCGTAGATTTTCCACATCCCGAGGGACCGACGAGAACGACGAATTCTTTTTCCGCCACGTCCAAGTCGATGCCGTGTACCACTTGCACAGCACCATAGGATTTCACAATCCCACTCAGGTTTACTCCCGACATTCTCTCTCCCCGTTGCTGCTGTTTGATAAATGAACAGCCGCCGAATCATTTTTCCCTACAACTAGTATGCTAGCCATTTATCTGGAATACTAGTCTGCAATTCGGGGCTAAATGCGGATACTTGTTCTGTATCGCTTGGCCAGAAGGCCTCGCGCAGAACGGGAAAAGGTCCATGACCACAAGAACTGATCACGCAGCGCAAGTCGCCGCACCAGGGGCGGGGCGCGTCTTTTCACTATCGTGGCCGATGACGTTAAAGGCAATCTTTTTGCACAGCACAGTGGTCATCGACGGATTTTTGCTGTCGGCACTGGGCGAAGGGGCACTTGCGGCGATGGGGCTTGCTGCGGCGCTGGGCGGCATCGTCTTGGGCGTCATCTTTGCCTTTTCACACGCCATGCAAATCCGCGCAGCGCAGGCTTTTGGGACAGGGCAGCATCTTGGGCTGAAATCCGCGCTCGCCTCTGGTTTGGCCGTCAGCCTGTGCGTCGGGGTGTTGGGTATCGTTGCGATTTTCGCCTTTGGGCAATCTCTTTTGACGGCGCTCGCCCCCACGGCAGAGATTGCCGCGGACGCTTGGGTCTATCTTCAGATATTTTCGATTGTGATTTTTGGCGAAGCGATTGGGCAATGTATCGCAAGCTTTTTCAACGGCTGCGGGCGCAGCAAGCTGCCGCTTTATGGCTATATCATCTCACTCCCTGTCAACATCCTGACCAGTGTCGCGTTGATCCACGGGCTGTGGGGGTTGCCGCAACTGGGCGTCGCGGGCGCGGCTGTGGGCAGTGCGGTTGCGATCACGATGCAGACCAGTTTTTGGGTGCTGCTTTTGATCCGCAAAGATAAGGCGGCGCTGTTCGTGCCCGGTTGGCGGCAGGGGACGTTTGGCGCGACACTGGCGCGCCATGTCCGGTTTTCCCTGCCCATCGCCGCAACATTCATCAGCGCGACATTGGCCGCCCATGTCTGCACGCTCATTTATGCCAAAATGACGCTGACGGGATTTGCAGCCCTGACGCTGATCGCCCCGTGGAACCAGCTTGCCGGGCAAATCTCCATGCAATGGACCCAAGCCACAGGGATCATCGTCGCGCAACTGTTGGGACAAAACGCGCGCGAGGAAACCCTGGATCGGTTCCTGTCACGTGCATGGCGCGGGGCGTTTGTGACGGCGGTGATCGTGGCGCTGATATTTGTGTTCATGTGTTTCTCACTTGATTGGCTGTACCCGGATTTGGCGGTTGAAACGCGCATGATCTTGTTTGGGTTCCTGCCCATTTTGGTGATCATTCAGTTCCCGCGTGCCACGAATGCCATCTGCGGCAACACCCTGCGCGCAGCGGGGGACACGGTTTATGTGATGTATATCTTTGTTGCGACCCAATGGCTGTTTCGTGTGCCTGCGACTGCTTTGCTGGTGCTTTATTTCAACGTATCCGCCTTTTGGATCCTGTCGCTTTTCCTGATCGAAGAAATTTTGAAATTCCCGGCTTTCCATATGCGCCTTTGGCGGGGAGACTGGAAACGATCGAACGTGGCAGATTAAAACGTGGCAGATTAAAGGGAGTAGGCGAATGAAAATCACGGATGCACAGGTTTTTGTGGGCGGGCCTGCAAAGAACTACGTCACGATCAAGATCATGACGGATGCGGGGGTATATGGCCTTGGCGATGCGACGTTGAACAATCGCGAAACTTTGCCCGCGGCCTACCTCACCGACTATCTGATCTCGAACCTTATAGGCATGGACCCACGGCAAAGCGAAGACATCTGGCAGTTCCTTTATCGCGGCGCATACTTTCGCGGTGGTCCAATTGCGATGGCCGCTTACGGCGCGATTGATACCGCCCTTTGGGATATCAAGGCAAAGCTGGCGGGAATGCCGCTGTACCAGCTGTTTGGTGGCAAAAGCCGGGATGGTGCGTTGGTCTATGCCCATGCGGCGGGGGCTGATCTGGCGGACCTGATGACGTCTATCGCACGCTACGTGGATCAAGGGTACAAGGCCGTGCGCGTTCAATGCGGTATCCCCGGCATGCCAACCGCCAGCTATGCTGTGCCAGAAACGGCGGGGCAGACAGGTGCTGATTTCATCACCGACTTCAGCGGCATCCGCCCCAAGACGGAAATATGGGACACCGACAAATACATGCGCTTTATGCCCGATGCCTTGGGCCAAATACGCGATAAGTTCGGCCCCGATTTGAAAATTCTGCATGACGTGCATCACCGGCTGTTGCCGCGTGAGGCTGCAGCCTTTGCCAAGGCGGTGGAACCTGTCGGGCTCTATTGGCTGGAGGACCCGACGCCTGCAGAAGATCAAGACGCGCTCAAGCTGATCCGCCAACATTCCACGACGCCCATCGCGATTGGCGAAGTTTTTAACACCATCTGGGATTGCCAGAAATTGATCGAGCAGGAGCTGATTGATTTCATCCGCATCGCTGTTACCTATGGCGGTGGGATCACCCATGTGAAACGCATCGTCGATCTGGCAGCCTTGCATCATGTGCGCACAGGCTTTCACGGCGCGCCAAGCCATTCGCCGATTTCAATGGCGGCACAGGCGCATCTAAACGCATGGGCGCCAAATTTCGGTATTCAAGAATACCTCGTCCTTGGCACGCCAGAATGTGACGCCCTGTTCCCATCAAAGCATTATCTAAAAGACGGCTTGTTCTATGTCAGCGATGATCCGGGCCTTGGTGTGGATTTTGATGAAGGTGAGGCGGCGCAATACGAATACAAACCCGGATCGCACCCCGTCGTTCGGCTGCAGGATGGAACGCTTTGGAATTATTGAATGCTCGGCCCACGTCGCGACCTTGTTGACAAATAGGCAAGCGGTGGCATTCATCATGTTTGATCACATGCCGCCCCAGTGCCGGGCGCGGCCATAGCCCATGCAGGAGAGTATCAGATGAAATCAGCCAAAGATTTTATGGCCGAAGCCAACGCCGTTGTGCCGCGCATCAGTGCAAAAGAAGCGGTTGCGAAATATAACCAAGGCGGCAGCGCCGTTTGGATCGACGTGCGCGACAGCGCGGATATCGCCGCATCCGGCACCATCAAGGGGGCAGAGCGTGTGCCTGGTGGTTTCATGGTGTTTGCGGCTGATGACAGCATGCAATTTCACAAACCCTTTCTGACCAAAGACGCCGACATCAACCTGATCTGCGGCGCAGGCGGGCAGGCGGCCCTTGCGGGTAAGATTCTGCATGACATGGGGTACAAAAACGTCACCAACGTCGGCGGGTTCAACGATTGGAAAGAGGCAGGCGGCGCGACGGAAGCCTGACCGCCTGAAACGAAAACGGGGCCCCAAAAAGGGACCCCGCTCAAACCTAAATCACAGTCAGGCTTATTCTTCTGCGTCGCCTTCGGCTGCAGCGTCTTCGCTTGCTTCAGCTTCTTCGCCGCCTTCGACCTCGTCCTCATCGTCATCCAGGACACCACGTGGTGCCGCAACGGATGCGATAACGAAATCCCGATCAACAGTCGGCTTTGCGCCCTCTGGAAGTGTGACGTCTGAGATAGAAAGAGTATCGCCCATTTCCGCTTCGCCAAGGTCGATGACGATGCTGTCAGGAATATCGCCTGCCAACACTTCAAGCTCAACCTCGTTACGCACGACGGTCAACGTGCCGCCCTTCTTGATGCCGGGGCAGGTGTCTTCGTTCAGGAACTCAACCGGAATAAAGATCTTCACGCGGCTAGTCCGCTTCAGGCGCATCAGGTCGATGTGCAGCGGCAGGTCTTTGACCACGTCGCGCTGAACACCACGGCAGATAACGCGCACGTCGTCGTGGCCATCAACCTTAAGGTTGAACAGCGTGGACATGAAACGGCCCTTGCGCAGACGTGTCAGTAGTTTGTTGAATGGGATGTTGATGGAAAGTGGGTCTTCGCCACCGCCATAAACAATGCCAGGTACGTCGCCATTACGGCGAGCAGTGCGGGCGGCCCCCTTGCCTGTCCCCGCGCGTACCATAGCGTGAAGATCAGGGATCTTATCAGCCATCGGTATATTCCTAAATTGTGGGGCCCGCCTCCAAGGGTGTCCGAGCCCGATTGATCCGCGGCGTATAGGGGGAAAAATCGGGCTTGGGAAGAGGGTTTTTTGACCTAGCTGTCGTGACGCTTGCGCCGCAGTCGCAATGCCCCAAACATAGCAAGACCCGCGCCAAGGGCTGGCAGCGCGCCGGGCAGGGGGACCGCCGCGATCGTTACGGATTGGCCTGCGAGATCATCAAGGATCGTTTGTTCAACAATGCCAGCAAGGGCTGCGTGCCCCGCACCGGACAAATGACCAATTTCATCCCAGAACAAATAGCTTTCGGGTGTCGCACAAAAGGCCGCGCCCGACTGGTCAAACGTCAGACAAGGGTCGGTGACATTGGTAAAACCGAACGCGCCCGGATTGGCCGCCACATCTTGCTGTAGTTGGAAGACGTCCACCGCATAGACGTTGACGCCGGTGGTTTCGATTTTGAACAGGGATTGCGCCAACTGGTCGTTGAACAAGATACTTAGATCGGCCAGCAAATCAACGTCCGTTGGGTCATCATATTCAGGCGTGGCCCCTGCATTGGCTGTGGTAAAGGCCAGCAAATCATTGAAATCGGGCGTTTGTGAAACCGCCTCAAGCGTTGCGCCGTAGATCGCGCCAACCTGTGACGCGGCGGCGCGGGCGACCGCTTCGGCTTGTTCAATGGCAATACCTTGCGACACGAGGTCTAACTTGGCGGTCGCGTCAACGGCGGCCAAATAGTCTTGGTAAATGCTGCGAATGTCGTTGGCTCCGA
>CAKZVL010000121.1 GCA_937922155.1 uncultured Paracoccaceae bacterium
GGAACGCCGCATCAGCGCAAACGCGTCGCTGAAAACCTGACGCGTATTGCCGGGAAAGTGGACTATATGCTCCCCAGCTGGGACCCGGACGCGGCTGATTTTGAAGCACAACGCTATTGGTGTGGCCCGCTTTGGCCGCAGATGAATTACATGACATCTCTGGGCTTGGCTGAACAAGGCGAAGCGAAATTGGCGCAGAAGATCCGCGATGACTTGTGCCGTGCGATTGAAAAATCCGGCTTTTGGGAGTGCTTTAACCCCCTCACAGGCGAAGGATGCGTTGGTGCCAATTTCTCATGGACCGCAGCGGTTTGGCTGTCGTGGCAGCATGAAACTAAGATGAAAGGTGTGGCGTAAGATGGGGTCAATTACCCTCAAAGCTGTCGAAAAATGGTTTGGCGACGTGCAGGTCATCAAAGGCGTCGATCTCGACATCCAGGATGGCGAGTTGATCATCTTTGTCGGGCCCTCCGGGTGCGGAAAATCCACGCTCTTGCGCATGATTTCGGGGCTCGAAGAAACCAGCCGGGGCCAGATCCTGCTCGATGGCAACGATGTGACCCACAAGATCCCGTCTGAACGGGAACTGTCGATGGTGTTCCAATCCTACGCGCTCTACCCGCATCTAAGCGTTGCGGACAACATGGGGTTTGCTTTGAAATCGGCAGGTGCGCCAAAGGCTGAAATTGCCGAAAAGGTGGGCCGCGCGGCGGACATTCTAAAGCTGAACGACTATATGGACAGGCGACCCAAGGATTTATCCGGCGGTCAGCGCCAACGCGTCGCGATTGGGCGGGCCATTGTACGCAAACCCAAAGGGTTCCTGTTTGACGAGCCGCTATCAAACCTTGATGCCTCCCTGCGCGTTGATATGCGGTTTGAGATCGCGCGCCTCCACAAAACCCTGCAAAGCACGATGGTCTATGTAACCCACGATCAGGTCGAGGCGATGACACTCGCCGATCGCATTGTGGTGTTGCGCGATGGATTGATTATGCAGGTTGGCACGCCCCGCGAATTGTATGAACGCCCTGACAACGTCTTTGTGGCGCAATTCATTGGCAGCCCAAAGATGAACCTCATGTCCTGTGCAGTTGATGGCGCGGACTTCACATTGGCCGGTGGTGGGCGCGGCGCACTGCAAACGGAGGCGCGAAAATCCGCGACGCAAATGGGCGTGCGGCCCGAACATATCGCGGTTGTTGCAGAAGGCGCAGGCCATTGCACAGGCGTCGTCCAGGTAAGCGAATACCTTGGCGCGGATTACTTCCACTACGTCGATTGCGGCCCACTTGGTGTGTTGACTGTCCGCACATCTGGGGCGTCAGACGAGATTGAGGGCATGACTGTCGGCCTTTCGTTTGACGCGCCCAATCTGCATTTCTTCGGCGATGACGGTGCGGCGCTTCGTTAAGCCAAACGTCGGGATCGGTGGGATAACTCGATTCTACAATCAACAACAGCTTAGATTCTACGGATGCGCCCCATGAAAAATGGGGAAGTACCCAAGCTTTTGATTGACAGACCTCTTTCATTAGTGATCTATTTTACTAAACCGGTTAGTAAAGTGGATAGATATGCTGCAGGAAAGACCTGAGGGAAAATGGATCGCGAGCTTTCGGCGTGTCTTTAAACTGAATGGGATCACTCAAGGAACCTCAGTTGCAATTGTTGCTGAAAGCCAGACCCGTCCTGTACTGCGTGAGTTAAGTGAAATCGCACTATTTGATCTGGGCGCTACTTTCTTCACGATTGACCTACCGACACCAGAACAATCTGCCCCCGTACCTGTGCGATCGACAGGGGCGTCCAATGCAATCGCAAATATGCGCCCGGTGATCGAAGCGCTAAAGCAAGTAGACGTGATTGTTGATGTGACTGTCGAGGGGCTGCTGCACGCTGAAGAATGGCCTGAAATAGAGGAGTCTGGCACACGCCTTTTCGTGATTTGCAATGAACACCCTGAAATTCTTGAGCGGTGCGAACCCCGAGCGGAACTTGGCCCGAAAGTGGATCGGGGAATAGAAATGTTACGCGATGCCTCGGAAATGCGGGTATTTTCTGAGGCTGGAACGGATTTGGTTATTGATATCCGCGACGCGCCGTGTGGGGGCACACCCGGCTTTACGGAACGGCCGGGCGGGGTGGCCCATTGGCCTGGTGGCTTATGCCTGTGCTTTCCCGGAGAAAACACGATCAACGGACGCATTGTTATGGCACCCGGTGATATGAACCTGACGTTCAAATCCTATTTGGGCAGCCCAATCGATTTTCAAATTGAAGAAGATTTTGTACGCAACATTAGCGGTGATAGCGTCGATGCCGACCTGTTTCGCGAGTATTTGGCGGCTTGGGACGATCCCATTGCTTATGGGCTAAGCCACGTGGGGTGGGGAATGAACCCTCATGCCCGATGGGAAAGCATGGCGCTATATGACAAGCGCGATGTTCAGGGGACCGAGTTTCGCGCTTGGGCCGGCAATTTTTTGTGGTCCACTGGATCAAATCAATATGCAAACCGATTCACGCTGGGGCACTTCGATCTGCCTATGCGCGGCTGCACAATAACACTCGACGGCACACCTGTGGTGGTGAACGGCAAACTCCAAGGAGAATTGGCATGAACTTTTCCGAATATTACGACCTCTCGAGATTTCGCCCCGAGGTTGTGGAGATGCTTCATAAAATCAACGAACTGGGCCCAAAATTTGCAGAGCGCGCGCCAAAGCATGACCGAGAAGCCAGTTTCCCAACAGAGAACTACAACGACTTGCGTGAGGCGGGTTTTCTGAAACTCGTTATCCCCACAGAGTTTGGTGGTCATGGTTTCACACTGGGTGAATACGCGACGATCGGTGCAGAGATAGGAAAATACTGCGGGGCCACTGCACTTACGTTCAATATGCACACGTCCTCAATGATGTGGCTGCGGTTCATGTACGAAATGGACAATCTTACCCCAGAGGAACGCACAGCATTTAAGCGGATGCGCGAAATTCAGTTTGAAAAAGTCGTCAATGAAGGTGCAATTTTTAGCCAACCGATCTCCGAGGGTGGGGCAAACTGGACGTCAGAGCCCATTAAAACAAACTGCCGCAAAGTTGATGGTGGTTGGGTCATTAATGGCTTCAAAAAATTCGCGTCACTTGCAGGTAATTGCGACTACTACTCCATCGTCTGCACAGAGCATTTTGACGGCAAAGATCCCGCACATGAAGACACGATGGATTTTGCGGTTCACAAAGATGCAAAAGGTCTTTCCATTGTCGGCGATTGGGACCCGATCGGCATGCGTGGAACAGTCAGCCGTGACCTGATCCTCAAGGATGTCTTTGTGTCCGAGGACGATTTGATGATGCCTGCTGGGGTCTTTGGCAAAACCCTGTCTCAATGGCCGCATATGATGGCGACATTGACGCCTGCCTACATGGGCGTAGCCCAATCCGCATATGATTTTACAGTAGAGTATTTGCGTGGTGAGACGCCCGGCCAGCCGCCCATTGATCGTCGCATATACCCGACCAAACGGGCGGCGGTGGGGCGTATGTATCAAAAATTGACCGAGATGAGGAGTGTTTGGACGAATGCGTTTCTAGAGGCCAAACCGTTCCCGACAAAGGCCGAAGTGATGCGAATTTATGCGGCTCAGTATTCGGTGATGGAAGGTGTGCAAGAAATGGCGGCCTTGGCTATTCGAACGTGTGGTGGCCAATCAATGCTAAAGTCCTTGCCGTTAGAACGTATCTATCGCGATAGCCGCTGTGGTGCATTGATGTTGCCGTACACAACAGAAATCATGGAGGACTATCTTTCCATGATGAGCGTCTATGACATGGCAGACGTGGACAAGGTGAATACGGAAAACGCATCAGCCCGTATTTCCATGTGGCGCCCTGCGGAAGAGGTCGCCTAAACCATGGTCAAAACCACGGTTCATTGTGTCCGTAACATCCCGGTCGATCCTGATCAGCTGTGGAGTGTGTTAGGTGGATTCGATTTGTCGTGGCACCCGCAAGTCGCCGGCTGTGACCTCGTGCGTTCGCCGAATGGCACATTGACGCGCCATTTCACAGACAGCAATGGTAATGCCTACAACGAACGACGGATTTATTTGAGCGATACCGACCGTGTTTTGTGCTATGAGCTGGACCGCGGTATTGAAGGGATCCACACCTATCTCGCTCGCATCGAAGTAACCAAAAACGATCGTGGCAGCCTGGTCACTTGGCACGTAGAGATTTCAGCTGAAAGTGGCAGGATCGGTGCTATCGCCGAAGGCACCCGTACCATCTTTGAAGCAGCGTTTGATGCTTTAGAAGTCTCAGCTGAAAAGAAACCCATCGTTCAGCCTCCAATGAAAGAGGGAGTTGGCAAAATCGCGCAGACCCAATTGGAAGGGGTGCCAACGCTCAGCGTACGGTCGACGCCTGATGCTGGAAACGCGACCGACACTCTTGTCCTCTTTCTACATGGTATCGGCGGTAATTCGACAAATTGGGACAGCCAGCTGCGTGTTCTTGGTGGGGACTATAACATCGCGGCCCTTGATCTGCGTGGATATGGTGAAAGCACCCTTGGATTTGAACCGTCCACGGTTGACGATTATTGCGCCGATATCCTGCGCGTAATGGAGGCGCGCGGCGCGCGGCATTTGGTGTTGGCCGGTCTTAGCTACGGCAGTTGGATTGCGACGAGTTTTGCTATTCGCCATCCAGATTTGCTCAAAGGCTTAGTTCTTGCTGGGGGCTGCACCGGCATGTCTGAAGCAGATACAAGAGAGCGGGAAAATTTCCGCGTCTCGCGCGAAGTTCCTTTGAACGCAGGCGAAACACCCGCAGATTTTGCACCCGCCGTAGTGAAGCTGATTGCAGGCCCAAATGCGAGCGCTGCCCAGCTTGATGATCTTCGACGCTCTATGGCGAACATTCCAGCAGCGACCTACAGAGACGCGCTAAATTGCTTTTGTAACCCACTTGAAATTAATGACTTTTCGCAAATTAGCTGCCCTGTACTTATGTTTACTGGTGAACATGACAAATTAGCGCCTCCGACGGAAATTCGACGAGTGTCCGAGCGCATAGTCGAGGCCCGCCAGGGCGCTGGCAAAAACGCCGACGTGCATTTTGAAATCATTTCCGGCGCTGGGCATGTTTGCAATCTTGAAGCACCGGATGCCACCAATACCCTTTTGAACCGCTTTCTGTCGCGCTTGCCAGACGTTGCACGCAGCTACAAATCCAGCGTCGTTGAACGGCAACTAGAAAAACGCGAACGTATTCGCCAAGCAGCCCACGATGAGTTTTGCGAGAACGGGTATGACGGTGCATCCATGGATCGGATCGCAGCGAGGGCGGATGTTTCCAAGCCGACGCTGTATCAATATTTCGGGGGCAAGGATGGCCTCATGGAGGCGGTTCTTGATGTTGGGCGTATGCAGATTGTCGCACCATTAATAGCGAATGAAGGACCATTGGTTGAACGGCTTTGGCGTTTCTCTTGGGGGTATGCAGATTTTGTGCTGCGTTCTGATATGCTGTCACTTGCGCGGCTGATTTTGGGTGAGGCGGCCCGCCGTCCTGAAAGCGCGATCGCGTATCATAAAAATGGCCCAGCTCGCGCATTTGAAGGGTTAGTGGAATTCATCAGTGACGCTGTTGCCGCAGGCGATCTGGCCACCGAGTCCCCCGAACTGGCAGCTCAGAACTTGTGGTCTTTGATCCTTTCGGGGCCGCGCGACTATTATCTGCATCACGTGGATCAACGACCCGATGACAAAGAACTGCTGAACACCATTGGTCACGGTCTGCATGTCTTTTTGAAAGCCTATGGAACGGACCCGCGATCGCAGGCACGAGATTTGGACGCATTTGTTCAAGCCAAGTCCAAGTCTTTGTCGGACCGGAGAAGTTCTGAACGCCATGCCTTAAATGTCTGAGAACGGAAGACTCATGAATGATGCTTTTCTAGAAGGGATGTCGCGAGCAGCGAACTCGGTTTGCGTTGTGACCACCGATGGTCCTGCTGGCCGTGCCGGTGTTACGATTTCAGCGATGACCTCGGTTTCTGTCGACACACCCAAACCGACATTGCTTGTCTGTATCCACACTCTTTCGCCTGCTTGTACGGCAATTCTCGCGAATGGTGTCTTTTGCGCAAACCTATTGGGGAGCGATCAAGCTCACGTATCGAACTGTTTTGCCGGTCGAACGGACGCAACAGGTATCGACAAGTTCACATGCGCAGATTGGACGACGAACCACACCGGTGCTCCAATGCTGCTTGGCGCATTGGCGCAATTTGAATGTAGAGTTGTCCATGAAAACATCTTTGGGTCTCATCGAATGTTTGTTGGCGAAGTTGAAGGTGTCTCAACGAAACCAATTGGTGATCCGTTGCTCTATTTCGGTCGAGACTACGCTGTGCCGACGCGGTTGACGTCATGACCTATATTCCCGGGAAAAGTCTTACGTTTGCAAGTTCAACATCAACCGAGCAGCCGTCTGCATCACCCTTTCATTCTCTCCCGCTCTTAATACTTGACATGTTAACTATCTTTCACCAGTCTTTTCCAAGGAGTGTGTTTAAGCCGGCGCAAAATAAATGCAGCTTTTGAAACCAAACAACATAGGGATCATCGGCAAGGTGATTGATAGTGTTGATAGCCTTGGACAGGTGTTCGGATGACTGCAAACGCGCTTTCGGCCAAAGATTGTTACTTATTTGAAGAAAGCACCCCTTCAGATATTGACCGCCATTTTCAAAGCGAATGCCCGCCGGACAAAAAGGTGAAAGTCGAAGATCTCTTCAAGTTTTCCCGCAAACGTGGTGACCTCCAGATTTCTGTTGTTGCGGCTTTGCTTGCTTTGTTTTTCTTAGCGTTTTTCTGGACACAAACGGGGTGGGCTGCACGCGATTTGCCTGACGATCTCGGCAGCTACGTTGCTTACCAATTCGGCTTGGTAGAGATTGACGGACGCGTAACGCGTCTGGGGCGCATCATTAAACAGTCTTGGGTCGCACCGCTCTTGTGTTTGTTAGTCTTAGTTCCTGCGGCCCTTTGGAATCTGCGCGGATCTTGGAAAGAAACAGCTTGGCGTAAAAGGTTCAAGTTACCCACAAGAGCATATTTCGAGTTAACGAAATATGTCGCGGCCTTAGAATACGTCGCTTACTTCATTGGCTATACCCTCATCGTACCAATCTTGGGTTACCTTGTTTCGACATTGATACTGGGGACGTTTTTGACATGGCGTTTGGGATATCGCAGCCCGCGCTGGATAATGACGGGTTTCCTTTCAAGCGTTGCGGTTGTCATCGCGTTTAGAACCCTTTTGCAAATCAAGACGCCACTTAACATATGGCTCTACAATCAATTGCCGGACGCAGCACGCGCGTTCATGTTGACATATTTCTAGGGGTTCAAATGGAAGCGTTTCTGACAGGCCTAGATAGTTTGATGCAGCCCGCGGTCCTGATAGCAATCCTAATCGGATCTGTCGGTGGGGTGATCATCGGCGCAGTACCTGGAATTGGCCCGGCCATTGCGATTGCCATCCTTTTGCCTGCAACCGTCTTCTTGGATGATCTCGTCAGCCTTGTGTTGTTGCTTGGGGTTTATGGATCATCGATGTACGGCGGAGCTATTCCTGCAATCTTGATCAATACTCCCGGAACACCAGTCAATGCGCTGACGACCTATGACGGGTACGCGATGACGCGCCGTGGTGAGGCCTCACGCGCGTTGTCTTTGGCGTATTCTGCTTCCTTCTTTGGGGGGTGTTTTTCAATCATCATGGCGTTGATCGCACTCTTCGCTTTTGGACCGTATTTACGCGACCTTGGCGCATTGTTCGGGCAGCGCGACATCTTGATGGCGGCGATCTTGGGTGGCGTTTTGTTGATTGCTGCACATCGTCAAACGATGGGTATCGCCGCGCTCCTGTTTGGGTTTGGTTTTTTGATTGCGATGATCGGACGTCAATCAACCCGCAAGATCGACCGTTACACTTTTGACATTGAATATTTATATTCCGGTTTCAATCTGATCGTTGTGATCGTCGGTATCTTTGCACTGAGCCAAGCGCTGAATCTGATGGTGGGCAAGGACGACGATCCGCCCGAAGCGCGGATTTCTGGTGGATTGCTGAGTGGTTTTCGCGAAATTGCAGGTCGAAAACTGATCGCGCTTTTCTCGGCGACATATGGCACCATAATGGGGATTATCCCCGGTGTAGGTGAATTCGTTGCGCAGTTCTTTAGTTATTCGACAGCGCGGTCGTTGTCCAAAGATCCAGCGCGGTTTGGACACGGATCGCCCGAAGGGTTAATCGCCTCCGAAACAGCCAACAACGCGGTTCCAGCCGCTGCGATGATTCCGCTTTTGGCGCTTGGTGTCCCCGGAGAAGCGCTAACAGCCATGATGATGGTTGTGTTCTTTGATGCCGGTATCAAGCCGGGCCCTGACATTTTCGAAAACAACCCTGACTTTCTATTCAGCCTGTTTACGGCGCTGTTGCTCATCAATGTCTTGGTCTTGGCCACACTGCTCGTCTCAACTCGTTTTATTGCCAAGATGGTTTATATCCCCAACCGCTTTCTTGGCGCTTTCATCATGATCCTGTCTTTCGTCGGCGTTTACTCCATTCGCAATAGTTTGACAGATTGCATATTTGCGGTCGTCTTTGGATTTATCGGGTTCGTATTACGCAGGATCGATTGGCCATTGGTCCCTATCGTGTTGGGGTTGGTTCTGGGGTCGATCATTGTCGAACGCCTGACCGCTGGCGCAGGCCAAATTAAAACTGCAGTTGATCTGATTAACCGTCCCGTTTCGGGGACTCTTTTCGTGGTGATCCTAATGGTCATAGGATTCATCATTTGGACGTCGATCAAAAATAGACGCACGGAATACCAAACATGACCAATAAAGGGAGACTAAAATGAAAAATCTAGCATTGACTGCGGCGCTTGCCGCAACGACGGCTCTGGTAGGTGCAGCACCTGCTTTTGCTGAATACCCAACATCACCGGTTCAGTTTGTGGTTCCATTCCCCCCGGGTGATTTTGAAGACATCCTGACACGGATGATCGCAGCAAACATGCAAGAGACGACAGGCGTTTCGGCGTCCGTCGTGAACAAGCCCGGCGGTGGGGACGGCCCGTTCCCGGGAGCATTAGAAGTTTTGGCAGCGCCAAATGACGGGACAGTTGTTGGCTCGTTTGTTGGGGTTGTGCCAATCGTTGGTCCACTGATTGATATCGGTATTGAAATGGATAGTTTTGTCCCTGTTGGGATTTTCTTGACATACCCATTCGTCTTGGCGGCATCCGGCGATGCACCATACAGCAACATGGCAGAGCTCGCAGCACATGCTCAAGACAATGATGTTGTGCTTGGTCACTTCGGTGCAAGCTTGACGCCAACAGTGGCATCATTTGCGGCGGCCCAAGCGATGGGATTTGAATTTGCCGATGATGCGGCGTTCGACCTACTTGATTGCAATACACTATCTGCGGGCGACGCGGATGTGATCAACACAACTCTGGCCCTGATTGAGCCATGCCTCGACGATCTCAATATCTTGGCGAACATCGGCAATGAGCCGATCCCGAAACTTGACGGTGTTCAAACATTGTCAAGCCAATCTGGGATTGAAGACCTAGAACTTTGGAACGGTCTTTTCGTGACCAAAGGCACCCCGCAAGAAGTCATCGATAAACTTGCTGCAATCGCAGAAGAAACGATGGCCTCCGATGCGGCACAGCAGTTGATGAAGGAAACTGGCGCTGGCGTATACTGGCAGGATGCTGCCACGGCGGCGGCACGTGTTCTCAATGATCGTGAAGTTGTCGGTGGCATGATGGAAGCCATCGGCCAATAAAAAACGTTGAGTGTCCGTCGATTTTGGCGGGCACTCACTCTTTGAGTGAAGTACAAAAATGAAACGCATACGACTTGGCATATTGCAAACAAACCACGACAAAAGCGTCGAGGTAGGGGACGCGTTCCCAGATGATGCGCACCGGTTTCGCGATATGTTCGATGCGCAGGACGATCGGTTCCAGTATACGATTTATATGACCATCGGTGGCGAAGTACCGCAAGATTTGAACGAGCAGGACGCGTTCATGATCACCGGTAGCCCTCTTAGTGTCCTTGATCAACATGTGTTCACCGACGATTTGATGGATTTTATTCGACGCTGTGATAAAGCCAAAAAACCATTGATGGGCGCATGTTTCGGTCATCAAGCGATTGCCCTTGCCCTTGGTGGAACGGTCGAAAAATCGCCGGACGGCTACAACGTGGGAATAGAAGAAACAGTCTATCACGCAAAACGCTCTTGGATGATGCCGGACCGAGATCGCTTGCCCATGTATGTCTTTCACGAAGATGCGGTCACTGAACTGCCTGAAGGTTGCCATCTGCTTGGCTCCACCGCGGCTTGCAAAATCGCGAGCTTCGCCAAAGACGACCATATCTTTACGACCCAATCGCACCCTGAGTTCAGCAATGAATTCATGTCCTGTGTGCTTCGCTCTAGTGAAAGCGCAATTCCAGAAGAGGGTCGTAAACCGGCTTGGGACAGCCTTCAACAGACCCAAGAAGGTCACATCTTTGGCCTTTGGACCACGCAATTCTTTAAGGACGCGATGAAAAATGGATGACAACGGCCACTTAAACCTGCTCAGTCACGACAGCTTTGCCAATGGGGTGCCTCATAAAACATTTGATCGCTTGCGCCGCGAAGACCCCGTGTCGTGGACTGATGGTGATACTACCGTCAAAGGCTTTTGGAATCTTACCCGCCATGCAGATATCACGCTCGCTAATCGCGAAGGGCTAGTATTTAGCTCCGCCCAAGGCATCCGTCTCGAAGATCAAAGCCATGAAGAATACATGGCGCGCCGCACGTTCCAAGAGACCGACGCGCCGGAACACACAGCAACGCGCCGCACGGTGAATCCGAATTTTGCGAAACCTGTCGTAGGACGATTTGAAAGTCTTATTCGCGAACTCGCCAGTGACATCACCGATAAAGCCTTACAGCAAACGGAGTTTGATGCCGTTGACGCAATCGCCAAACAACTTCCGATGATGATGCTTGGCCGTATCCTTGGCGTGCCAGATGAAGACCTCGATTGGCTTGTAGAAAAGGGGGACGCGCTGATCGGCAACTCTGACCCTGACTTCACCGATCATGTGGTGGATAAGATGGACACCAGCGCTTACCGGTTTATGCCGTTCCGAAGCCCGGCTGGGGTTGAGCTATACGACTACGCTTCTGACTTGCTTGAAAACCGTCGAGCCGTTGCAGAAGACGGAATACTGGCCAAAATGATGCGGGATGAGAACGGGCTAAAGGAGCTGGAATTTAAAAACTTCTTTTGTCTCTTGGTGGCCGCTGGCAACGACACGACCCGTTATTCCATTGCGATGGCGCTGAACCTTTTGGCCCATAACCCGGATCTGATCGCACAACTACGCCGCTGTGATCACTGGGAAACGTGTGCGGACGAATTTGTCCGTCTTGCCTCACCAACAATGCACTTCCGTCGGACCATCACGCAGGATTTCGAATTACACGGAAAGACATTGAAAAAGGGTGACAAGGCCTTGCTTTGGTTCGTCTCCGGCAGTCGCGATGAAAACGTGTTTGAAAAACCACATGACTGCCAACTGGATCGCAACCCGAACCGACATCTCGCATTCGGGCAGGGGGGCATTCACGTGTGCCTTGGTATGCATCTGGCAAAGCTTGAGGTGCGCATTGCAATTGAAGAATTGGTCAAGCGCATTGATCGCTTTGAAGCCATCGACGTCCCGACATGGACCCGGTCCAACTTCATTTGTGGTGTAAAGAAACTCCACGTTCGTGCGATAAAGGCAGCCTAGATGACCAAGATCAACCGCACTCGTGCTTTATTCACCGACTTCCTCAATTTGCCACGAGGCAAATATGTTCCTCTGGATATGGCCGCAGGTGGCAAGATTGGATTCGCCCGTGGTGCTTTTGCCGTCTCGTATGATCGCGACCTGGTCACCGTTCCAGGATGTGAGTTTTTCAATGGTGTGCCAGACATGGAACTGGTGTTGGACACGCAGCGCCGTAAGGGCTGGCAAGCAGGTACTGAGATCGCACTAGGTGATCTTTATGCCGATGATAAGCCGTTTGGTCTTTGCCCGCGCGGCGCGGTGAAACGCGCGGTTAAGGACTGGGAAGATCTTGGATATTCGCCGATGATCGGCCTCGAGACCGAAGCCTTTATTTTTCAGCGGGACGAAGACGGTATTTGGCGGCCCTATGATACGCCCGGCGCTTTCGTTTATAGCACCGGTCCTGAGGGTGATCCCAAAGGCGTGATGGATGATATCTGGGAGGCAGCCTATGCCGCCGATATCCCGATTGAAAGTATGAACGGCGAGTTTGACAATGGCCAGTTCGAACTCACGATGAAGTTCGACCAGGCAGTCAAGGCGTGTGACGACGCCTTCCTTATGCGCACGATGGCACGCGAGATTGGGTTGAAAAAGGGCCTGCTTTTGACCTTCTTGCCTAAACCCGTTCCCGATCGCGGCGGCTCCGGTCTGCACGTGAACTTCAGTTTCAATGACACAGGCGGGAAGAATGCGATTGCCCCGGATGGGACACTCTCAGAACTGGCCAAACACTGCGTCGCAGGGCTAATTGAGCATCACCCGGCTTTGGCTGGGATGCTTGCGACCACAGTTAACAGCTATGATCGGCTGAACCCGGGCGGCTTGGCGGGGTATTGGGCAAATTGGGCCGAAGATCACCGCTTGGTGACCACACGCACCTCGTCAAAATCACCGAAATCTGCGCGGCTTGAACACCGAATGGCCGACTGCGCCACGAGCCCTTATCAAGCGGTTGCCACCGTTTTACAGGCGGCGCGCCTTGGCTATGTCAACAAGTTGCCTTTGCAGCCGGCTGAGGATTTGGACGGTTGGGAGAATGTGCGCGAAAAGCGTCATGTTCCATCTGGATTAGACAAATCGCTGGATGCGTTGGACAAGGATGTCGAACTTCGAAATGCAATCGGTGAATTATACTGCGACGCGTTGCTGTATCTAAAGCGCGATGAGTTCAAGCGACTGATCGGCAAAAGCGTTGATGAAGTACGTGATTTTTATCTGCCTTTTGTGTGAGCTGGAAAATTCATGTGCTCTGCGACCTTCATGGAACGTCGATGATGAAAACGACCCCACGGCGCAGATTACGCGACCGGTTAGGGCGATGATGATATGAACAGTCAGGTCGCCAAATAGGCGGTGGCGTGTCTGAGCGCGGCGTCAACAAACCGTATGTTTCTCGTGCCATCTACGTCTTCCATCATACGGGCGATGTTCCACCCCAAATAAGTCATTGCGCGCAGCGCTGTGAACAATTCAATGGCAGATACATCGAGCGATCTTTCTGTACGGTAGCCCGAAATAAGGTTTGTCTTGATGGCTTCGAAATCGGCTGCGGATCGATGTGGGTATAGCGCCGTTGCGACGTCGAATATACGAAAGCCAAAACCGCCATCGTCGAAGTCGATCAATTGAATGTGCGGCGCATCAAACATGACGTTTTGGCTCACCAAATCCGCATGGATAAGGCCATAATCAAGGCTGGTTTCAAGCGCGGCTAGATCAAGCCGCGCACGTTCCTTAAAGGTCACAAGCATTGTTTTTTGATCCGCGCTAAGGCCCGGGTTTTCCCAAAATCGGTCCCAAAGCGGGTGTGAGCCAACCAAGCCATCGGCATTCCAATGTGGGCGATCACAGGTCGTGGCATTTGGCCAAGTGTCTGAAGTATTGTGTAGTTTCGCTATTTGGATACCCATCTTGTGAAAAACGCGGCGACGTTCTTGCGAAGTCATGTCAGGCAACGCTTGAGCAAGAGGTGTTCCATTTATCCATGACAAGACACTGATCTGTACGCCATCCACATCCACAAGATGCGTGCCCTCCAAGCTGGGTATCGGACGTGGTACCGAAAGATTGTGTCGCGAAAGCCAATCCAACCATTGCAGCTCACACAGCAGTTGGGCGTCGGTGCGATAATTTGATCGATGATGGCGCAACGCAAACTTTATGCCATGAAAATCGATCTGGTAGACCTTGTTTTCGCGGTCTGCAACAAGCGTGGTATCGGCCCCTTGAAACCCCCAATGGGACAAAGCGTTCTGAACCGTTGTCATGGCGTAAGCGGCGTAGTGGCAAGCACGTCATCAAGGCTATCGATCAATATGTCAGCATGGTCGGTCGAGAACAGCATCGGAGGTCTAATTTTGAGTGTGTTTTTGTAGCGCCCAAGCTTCGATAGTAAAACCCCGCGGTCCCGCATCGCGTTAACCACTCGGTCTGCAAAATCGCTTGCAGGTGCTTTTGTGTCGCGATCCAAAACCATTTCCGCACCAAAGACCAAACCAGATCCACGGATATCCCCAATCGCTTCGTACCGTTCGGCCAGCTTGCTCATTCGAGACTTGGCATAGGCCCCGACAACACGCGCATTTTCGACCAGATTTTCGCGCTTGATCTCGTCGAGAACGGCAAGCGCAGCCGCGCAGGACACAGGATTGCCCCCAAATGTATTAAAGTACCGGTATTCGTTCTGGAATTTCTGAATGAGGTCATGTCTTGCCACGACGCCGCCAACAGGATGTCCATTCGCCATCGGTTTCCCCAAAACCAAAATATCAGGCACAACACCCATTTTTTCATGGGCCCAGAAATGTGTACCCGTCCGGCCGAATCCGGATTGGACCTCATCACAGATGAGGATGCCGCCGTTCTGATGCACGACCTTGGCTGCGGGTTTCAGCCAACCGTCCTTATGATCTGGAAAGCCTTCATTCAAAAAGAATGGACAAACAATAAGGGCTGCGAAACCCGTTCCGTCCTTTTTCAACGCGGCTATTTGGTCAGCGACTTGCGTGGCGAAAATTGTGCCATCGGGATCGCTTGAACGATAGCTGTCAGGTGCATCAACGAATTTGACGTATTGCCCAAGACCAAATCCCAGATCGGGCCGGATCGTATGTCTAAGTTGGCCAACCAAAGACGTGTTCCCATGATAGGTTGCATCGGTCGCGACGATCCCGCGTTTACCTGTTGCAACCTCAGCTATGCGCAAAGCGATGTCGTTTGCCTCCGATCCTGTGCAGGTCAGAATTGCAGTATCAAGCGACGGATCCATCGTCTTAGTCAGACGCTCGATATACTCTAGGATGCCGTCGTGCAGATAACGGGTATGAGTGTTCAAAATTCCCGCTTGATCGTAAATTGCTTGTACCACTCGCGGATTGCAGTGCCCCACATGCGGCACGTTGTTATAACAGTCTAGAAATTTGCGCCCCTCAGCGTCCCACAGCCAAACACCGTCGCCTTTGACGATATGAACTGGGTTGTCATAAAACGTTGGTATGTTTGGCCCCATCAAGCGGGCGCGTTTCTCCAATTGGCGTTGGTACTGTTCACTCATAAATCGATCTTGGCGCCGTCATGTCCGACAATCAATGGGCCGTCCCAATGACCCTCAACGGCATGCTGCCAATCATGGACGCCATAGTCAGGATCATCGGACGGGATCAGATGCGACAGCGCCAACCGTTTCACACCTGCTTTTGTCGCGATCTTGGCTGCGTCATGGGCAAAACTGTGCGAACGGAGCCAATGGGTCATTAGCTTATCCGATCCATTCCCGATCCGGGCCATCAGCGCGGGCAGGGCGGCCTCTAGCATAGCTTCATGGATCAATAGATCCGCGCCTTTTGCGAAATCAACCATCTCGTCAATAGGGGCCGTATCGCCGGAAAACACCACATGCGTGCTCTGCGTTCTAAACGACAATGCAAAGCAATCCACCAAGGGTGGGTGTGCAGTTCGGATGGCGCTGACAGCAACGCCCTCTCGGGTTACTACATCGCCCGCATCTAAGACATGAATCTGTAGAAGGTTTCTGAGATCGGGTCGGCCTTCATCCTCGATCCGCAAGTCAATATCAGCCTTCATCGAGGTTAGGAATCCGTCCCAATAGGCCGCTATCCCTTCGGGTCCATAAACCTCTACCTTGGATCTGAGACCTGCAGTCCAAGCTGTGTGAAGCAACGGTCCGAGTTCAAGGTAGTGATCGGAATGCATATGCGTGATGAAGATCAAGGTGAGATCCCGCAGTTGCATACCCTGATCAACCAGACCCTTTGTGACGCCCAACGCACAATCCACAACGATTTTTTGTCCATTCAAAACAAACAAGTTGGATGTCGGCATTGATGAACCGGGGCGGATTGCCGGTCCACCCTTTGTTCCCATTAGGACAATGTGATCATGCGACATCACTTGTCCAATTATACTGCTGCAAAACCGGCGGCGACGGCAGACAACAAGGTATCGCCATCACCTTGGGTTAACACAAGCGGTGGCGACAGGATCAGGTTTGGTCCTGACACGCGCACCATCGCTCCGTTTTGATAGGCGACTTCTTGGATGGTCGTCGCCGTCGCGGCATCAATTGGCTTTTTCGTGGTGCGGTCGCTGACCATCTCAATGGCTGTCATCAAACCGTATCCACCACGGACATCCCCAATGATGTCATGCTTTTCCATCAACGCTTTACAGCCCTCATACAATTGCGTCCCGCGGCTGGCCGCATTTTCGATCACGTTTAAACGTTTGGTTTCTGCCAAACAGGCGAGGGCTGCGGCAGCACCAACAGGGTGCCCTGAATAGGTATAACCGTGGCCAATCTTAGCATCTGGATTGTTTTCAAAGACATCAATCATCTTCTCGCCAAGCATAGCTGCGCCAAATGGGAAATAACCATTGGTGATCGCTTTTGCGGTCGCCATCATATCCGGCTTAATCCCCCAAAGTCGCGCCCCCGACCATGCCCCGGTGCGCCCATAGGCCGTGATCACTTCATCGGTTATCAACAGGATACCATGGCGCTCGCAAATCTCCTGCACCATGGGCGCAAAGGTCGGATGAGGCGGGATAACACCGCCGGCGCCAAGAATTGGTTCCATTATCATTGCTGCAATTGTGTTCGCGCCCTGAAAACCGATCTCATCTTCCAACGCCGATGCACACAGTTGTGCCAGCCGTGCAGGATCTGTCTCATTAAAGGGGTTTCGATAGGTGTATGGCGCCGGAATATGAAAACATCCTGGCATGAGCGGTTCGTAGGCTGTTCGGAAATTGGCGTTTCCGTTTACGGATGCCCCACCAAAGTGAGTACCGTGGTACCCTTTCTTAAGGCTCAGAAATTTGGTGCGCCCCGGTTCTCCACGCAATTTGTGGTATTGGCGCGCCAATCTTAGGGTCGTTTCCACGGAATCCGATCCGCCGGACGTAAAGAAAGCTCGGCTCAGACCGTCAGGCGCGAAAAACTCACCCAGTTCGTAGGAAAGTTCGATGGCAGCATCGTTGGAAGTGCCGCGAAAAGTGGAATAATAAGGGAGCGCGTCAAGCTGGGCGGCTATCGCATCTTTCACTGGCTGGCAGGAGTATCCAAGGTTCACGTTCCACAGGCCACCAACGCCATCTACAACCTTGTGCCCATCGATATCTGTAATCGAAACACCATCTGAATTCGTGATGATCTTTGGGGGGTGGTCGATGCTGTCTTTTGGCGACGTCATCGGATGCCACATCATCCGACCGTTGTATTCCTTTAAGAAGTTTGAATCTTTCATTTTTTGAGCCTCTTGTCTCTCAAAGGGTTCGACTGGCAGTCACAACCTGTCTTTGTTGAAGTGTCAGTTGCAAATGATTTGACACGAGATACTTAACAAAGCAACATTTTTCACGTAATCAACTGTCTGCTATGATGCGTAGCATGCATTTGCATGAATAGGACAATACGAATGGACCAAATCACACTTGATGGCCTAAGGAATTCTCCGGTTCAGGCATTCCAACATTTGATCGAAGGACGCCATGTGCATGCGTCGGATGGTGGGCAGATGAACATTATCTCCCCAATCGACGGCACCGTTTTGACCACCACAGCAAAGGGCACGGTGGCGGATATGGAAGCGGCAATCAGGTCATCACGTGCAGCGTTTGAGGATCGTCGTTGGTCGGGGCAGCCTCCTGCAGCTCGCAAAAAAGTAATGATGAAATGGGCCGAACTGATCGAAGCAAACGCTCTGGAACTTGCGGTATTGGGGGTGCGAGACAACGGCACTGAAATTGGAATGGCCATCAAAGCTGAGCCAGGCTCGGCCGCTGCGACGATCCGTTACTACGCTGAAGCTTTAGACAAAATATACGGCGAAATCGCGCCGACATCGTCAGATGTTCTGGGTCTGATCCATAGAGAACCGATTGGCGTGGTTGGTGCCATCATCCCATGGAATTTCCCGATGATGATCGGTGCGTGGAAATTAGCTCCAGCCTTAGCCATGGGCAATTGCGTTGTGCTAAAGCCGTCTGAAACAGCCTCTCTTTCACTGATGCGGATGTGTGAATTGGCGTTGGAAGCGGGCTTGCCCCCCGGCGTGTTAAATGCAGTGACTGGGGAAGGGGCCGTTGTTGGCGCTGCTTTGGGCCAATCAATGGATGTTGATGTCCTCGTCTTCACCGGCTCAGGTGCAACGGGACGGCGGTTGATGGAATATGCCGCGCGCTCGAACATGAAACGTGTCTATCTAGAGCTTGGTGGTAAATCACCCAACATCATTTTCGCAGACGCGCCAAATCTGACAGAGGCCGCAAAGGTAACCGCCGCTGGTATTTTTAGAAATTCAGGGCAGGTCTGTGTCGCGGGTTCACGACTTTTGGTCGAGGCGTCCATACATGATGATTTTGTGGCTGAGGTCGTGAAAGCCACCCAAGCGATGCGCGTCGGTGATCCCCTTAGGTTGGATACGGATATCGGTGCAGTGAATTCACAAGCGCAGTTGGATCAGAACCTCAGCTTTGTTGAAACGGCCCAAAGCGAGGGCGGTCAAATCGTGACCGGAGGAACACGCATTCTAGAGGAAACGGGCGGCTATTACATGGACCCGACAATTGTGACGGATGTGAAAAAAGCCGCCACGCTGTCCCAGCAAGAAGTCTTTGGTCCCGTGTTGGCAGTAACGCCGTTCACGACGGACGATGAAGCCGTGGATTTGGCAAATTCTACTGTCTACGGTCTGGCTGGTGCCGTTTGGACGTCAAATCTAAGCCGCGCACACAACATGGTGCGCCGTGTGCGTACAGGCGTCATGCATGTAAACACATACGGCGGAGCAGACGGGACAGTGCCCTTGGGTGGCGTTCGTCAGTCAGGCAATGGATCCGACAAATCCTTGCACGCACTCGAAAAATACATCGACCTCAAAACAGCTTGGATCAAACTATGAGTGCGAAGACGATCTTGGTTGTCGGCACTTACGACACAAAAAGCGATGAGCTCGGTTTCCTTGCCAGCGTGATCCGTGCGCAGGGAGGGCGTGTTGTGAGCATGGACGTCTCGGTTCTGGGCGAACCGAAAACACCTACCGACTATTCGAAACACGACGTTGCCGCAGAAGGCGGTAGTTCCATTCAAACCGCAATCGATAGCGGTGACGAAAACCACGCGATGCAAATCATGGCCAAAGGGGCAAGCCTCCTGGTGGGCCGTTTGTATCTGGAAGGCATCTTTGACGGGGTGATCATATTAGGCGGGACAATGGGCACCGACTTGGCTTTGGATGTGACCTCAGCCTTGCCACTTGGTGTTCCCAAATACATCGTCTCAACCGTCGCCTTTTCGCCGTTGATCCCAGCGGAACGCCTCGCCGCCGATACGCAAATGATCCTATGGGCAGGCGGCCTTTATGGATTAAATGCGGTCTGTAAAGCCTCCCTTTCTCAGGCAGCAGGTGCAGTTCTAGGGGCTGCGCGCGCTGTTCAAATGCCCGACCCGGATAAACCACTCATTGGGATAATGTCATTGGGCACATCCGCTTTGAAATATGTTGTGCCACTTAAGCCCGCACTTGAAGCGCGCGGATTTGAGGTGGCAGTTTTTCACGCAACAGGTATGGGCGGACGGGCATTTGAAAGCCTTGCAGCACAAGGTGCATTTGCATGTGTTCTTGATCTTTGCACTCAGGAGCTAGGCAATTATGAACATGGCTCCAATATATCCGCGGGCGCGGATCGGCTCACAAATGCGGGGGTCTCTGGTACGCCGCAGATCGTGGCACCTGGGTGCTATGATTTGGTGGATGTGATTGGCTGGCTACCGGTCGCGCCCAAATGGGCGGATCATCCACAACATGCGCACAACCGCCTTTTGACATCAATTGTCTTGAACCTCAAAGAACGTCTGGCTGTCGCGCGGGCACATTCGGCTCAACTTGCCAAAGCCACAAGCCCTGTTGCGGTGGTCTTGCCAGAACACGGTCTGGGAGAATGGGATCGAGTAGGAGCTGATTTGCATGATCAGGCGGGGTTAGATGCCTTTTTGGATGAGCTTGAACGAACTCTGCCGTCTCATATTGCCCAGCACCGCATCCCTTGCCATATCAACGATCCTGAATTTTCAGACAAGGTACTAGAGATTTTTGACGCTTGGTGTGAAGATGGGACCGTTTCCATTTAAGTCCGTGCGCCAGGATCCAGCATTTCCAGCAGGTCCAACAAGGTCTCATAGTTGTCGTGACCTAAAGTGGCTTTGAAACCTGTAACGATCTCGGCTGCCCGCGCGGCGCGCTCATCAATAATTAACTGGCCCGCAGGCGTAATTTCAACGAACTGACGCCGACGGTCTTTTTCATCACGGGTCTGAGAAACCAATCCCTTGTCTCGCAATGTGGCTGCAATTCTGGTCAGGCTCGGAAACAACAAACTGGACCGATCTGCCAGCGTTTTTGTGTCCATCACGCCAAACTCAGACAACACCCGCAAAACACGCCACTGTTGTTCAGTAATGCCCGTCTCAGACAGCATCTCGCGGATCGGTGCCATTATGCCTTCACGCGCGCGGATCAACGCAATTGGCAAAGAGCGTGCAGTTGAAGGAAGATTTTTGCTCATACTTTTCTCAAGTTGGTTAAAGCCATCAATTGCCGGCGAAGATCATATTGACAACACATCACAAAATTACCTAATTTTGCAACAATTAACATGTTAAGGAAGTGACGTGCCTCATTTTCATATCGATTATTCTACCAATCTAGAGAATGTCTTGGACATGACAGCCCTATGTGAAGAAATCAGGTCGGTTGCCGCTAAGATTGAGACGTTCCCAACGGCAGGAATTCGCGTTCGTGCGACCCGTGTTGACCACTTTGCCATCGCTGACGGAGATGCAAAACATGGGTTTGTGGATCTCTCAATCCGCCTAAGGGAAGGGCGGCCAGACGATGTAAAATCTGATGCCGTCGAACGCATATTTTCTGCGCTCAAAAAATTTGCAGCGCCAGCAATGCAAACCCATTCAATCGCTTTGTCAGCCGAAATGCGCGATATTGATGCGGCACTTTCACCCAAATTCGGAAACATCCGCGACCATATGAAGGGTCAATAATGATGCTTGAAAACAACATTCAAAAGCTGAGTGGTTACATTCAAAAATTCCGCTCATCGGGTGTTCAAAACCGTATCGCGGGACAGGATATCGATGGCGCAGGGGGGACGTTCCAAACGATTTCGCCCGTCGACAAAAGTTTGATTTGCGATGTGGCTTTGGGCTCTGCGTCCGATATCGATGCGGCTGCCAACGCCGCCACTCAATCCTTTGCCGCTTGGCGCGACATGCCCGCGTCACAGCGCCGAAAAATTCTGATTGCCATAGCCCAAGGCATCGAAGCGCGTGCCGAAGAGATCGCCCTCTGCGAGTGTTGGGACACGGGCCAAGCGTTCAAATTTATGTCTAAGGCCGCGATACGGGGCGCTGAAAATTTTCGGTATTTCGCAGACCAAGTTATTCAGGCCCGCGATGGTCAGCATCTGAAATCGCCGACATTGATGAATATAACATCGCGTGTGCCGATTGGACCTGTTGGCGTCATTACACCGTGGAACACACCATTTATGCTATCCACTTGGAAGATCGCACCTGCTTTGGCAGCGGGTTGTACTGTCGTTCACAAACCTGCTGAGGCGTCGCCATTAACGGCCCGCCTTTTGGTCGAAATTGCAGAAGAGGCCGGGTTGCCGCCGGGTGTGCTAAATACCGTAAACGGCTTTGGCGATGACGCCGGCCGCGCGTTGTGCGAGCATCCAAAGATCAAAGCGATCGCCTTCGTCGGAGAAAGCCGCACAGGTTCACTGATTATGAAACAAGGGGCGGACACGCTAAAACGTAACCACCTTGAACTGGGCGGTAAGAACCCTGTCATCGTGTTTGATGACGCAGATCTTGATCGTGCTTTAGATGCTGTCATCTTTATGATTTATTCGATCAACGGCGAACGATGCACGTCATCGTCTCGTTTGCTGATCCAAGACACGATCCGCGACGAATTCGAAGCTAAGTTGATTGAACGTGTGAACAACATCAAAGTCGGCCATCCGCTGGACCCCCAAACCGAAATTGGACCGCTAATCAGCCAAGAGCATTTCGACAAAGTCACCAGCTATTTTGAGACTGCCAAAACGGATGGCGCGACGATTGCAGCAGGTGGTGAAGCGATCGGAAATGAGGGATTTTTTGTGAAACCGACACTTTTCACAGATGCGAACAATGAAATGCGCATTGCGCGTGAAGAAATTTTTGGTCCTGTTCTGACATCCATCCCATTTTCGACAGAGGATGACGCTTTGGCCATCGCCAATGACACCCCCTATGGGCTGACGGGTTACGTCTGGACCAACGATTTGACCCGTGCTTTGCGTTTCACAGACAAGCTTGAAGCAGGCATGATCTGGGTGAACTCCGAGAATGTGCGTCACTTGCCAACGCCGTTTGGTGGGGTGAAATCATCAGGGATTGGCCGTGATGGCGGTGATTGGTCGTTCGAATTCTATATGGAACAAAAACACATAGGCTTTGCAATGGGGCAGCATAAAATCACAAAATTGGGAGCCCTCTGATGCCAGTACCCGCCCCAAACCTATACCCCGATTTCAACACAATCCGGTTGAGCCACGCGTGCCTGAACGTCAAAGACTTAGCCGTCTCCAAGACTTTTTATACCGAAATTTTGGGCATGCAGGTCACTGACGAGGATGACAGTCATGTCTATCTGCGCGCCATGGAGGAACGTGGACATCATTGCGTGATTTTGCAGCAATCGAACCAACCCGGCACAGTTGCTGTTATGGGTTTCAAAACCTTTGATGAAGAAGACCTCGATCGCGCCAAAGCCTATTTTGAAGCGAAAGGCCGCCCAACATCTTGGGTGGACCGTCCCTACCAAGGACGCACGTTGCTGACGTCTGACAACATGGGCATTCCACTAGAATTTTATCACAAAATGGATCGCCTACCGTCTATTCACCAAAATTACGCTCTTTATCGCGGGGTCAAACCGCTACGGATTGACCACTTTAACTGCTTTAGTCACGACGTGGATGCCTCCGTGGCGTTTTACAGCGATTTCGGTTTCAGAGTGACAGAATACACCGAGGATGCAGTAAGTGGAAAGCTCTGGGCAGCTTGGATGCACCGGAAAGGTGGCGTTCATGACATGGCGTTTACCAATGGGACTGGCCCGCGCATGCATCACATTGCGTTTTGGGTGCCAACGCCTCTGAATATAATTGATTTGCTCGATCTGATGGCGACCACGGGTTACGTGAACAACATCGAACGTGGGCCCGGACGCCACGGGATTTCTAATGCGTTCTTTCTCTATATCCTTGATCCAGACGGGCACAGGATTGAAATCTATTGCTCGGACTATCAGACAGTTGATCCAGATTTGGAACCGATCAAATGGGACCTCAAAGATCCACAACGCCAAACGCTCTGGGGTGCGGCCGCCCCGGAAAGTTGGTTTAAGAACGGCTCAAAATTTGTGGGCGTAGAAACCCAAGACTCGACCATCGCCGCAAGCCCAATTGTTGCGCCGTGACCTTGCGATGAATTGGGACGAATACGCCAAATGGAGCAAACAAATTGCAGATTGGGGTGCGCAGTACCACAAAACGCTGCCCGAACGCCCTGTGCGTGCTCAAACAGCTCAAGGTGAAATTGCCGCACAAATTCCGACGTCCCCACCAGAGACGGGCGAAGATATGGCCGCAATTCTCCAAGATTTTGACGATGTAATCATGCCCGGCATGACCCATTGGCAGCACCCGCGTTTCTTTGCCTATTTTCCAGCAAATGCGACACCGCCGTCCATGCTCGCAGAACAATTGGTCAACACCGTCGCAGCGCAATGCATGTTGTGGCAAACGTCGCCCGCGGCGACGGAACTTGAAGGCGTCACAGTTGATTGGCTGCGCCAAGCGCTTGGGTTGGCTGAGGGGTTTACAGGCGTAATCCAAGACAGTGCGTCGTCTGCCACATTATCGGCGGTTCTCACGATGCGAGAAAGAGCGACGGGATACACCGGAAACAAGGACGGGCTTTCCAACAAGGCGCATATGCGGATCTACTGTTCAACAGAGGTGCATTCTTCTATCGATCGCGCGTGTTGGGTCGCAGGAATAGGACAGGCCAATCTTGTCAAAATACCGACCCAGGGTGGGCATCATTCCATTGACACCAAAGCGCTGGCAGCAGCTATTGCAGCGGATCTCGCGGCCGGCCACATACCGGCAGGTGTTATTGCCATTACAGGGGGAACAGGTATTGGCGCATCGGACGACTTACAGTCCGTCTTGGAGGTCGCACAAAAGTACGACCTCTACACACATCTCGACGCCGCTTGGGCTGGATCAGCCATGATCTGCCCCGAATTTCGCGCACCGTTTTGGCGTGGTGTAGATGGGTTTGACAGCATTGTTTTCAACCCGCACAAATGGCTTGGCGCGCAGTTTGATTGTTCAGTCCAGTTTCTGCGAGACGCGACGCCACAGCTCAATACGCTCAAAATTCAACCGGAATATCTTAGGACAACTGGCGATGCATTGACCAATTATTCCGAATGGACCATTCCGCTTGGACGCAGATTCCGGGCTTTAAAGATATGGTTCCTAATGCGATCTTACGGCCTTGAGGAATTGCGAACACGCATTCGCAATCATGTGCGGTGGGCTCAAGAACTTTGCGAAACTCTCCGCTCTATGGAAGGGTTTGCGATCACATCTGAACCTATCCTAAGCCTGTTCACCTTCCGCGTCATTGGCAGCGATACCGATCAACAACTATTGGTCGATGCAATCAATGATGACGGTCGCATTTACCTAACACAGGGCGCGCTCCTGGGCCGCAAGGTTATCCGCTTTCAAGTGGGGCAATTTGATACGACACGCGATGACGTGATGATGAGCAGTGACGTCATTCGCCAAGTCTGGGAGACACTCAAATGAAATTCGCAACCTATTTCCATGCGGGCGCGCAGTTTTACGGCGCGGTCAGTGACGCCGGCATGATTGCTTTGAACGATGAGTTTTCTCACTGGCCAACATTGCTTGACGCCGTGCAGGCCAATGGCCTTAGTGATTTGGCAAAGGTCGCCGCGAAAAAGACTGTGACACATTCCGATTTTTCCTACGATATGGTTCTTCCAAATGCACGCCGCATCCTATGCGTGGGGGTCAATTTTCCAGACCGTAACGCTGAATACAAAGACGGCACTGAGCAGCCAAAATTCATGTCATTGTTTCCCCGGTTTGCGTCCGGCTTCACAGGCCATGATTGCCCGCTGATCCGCCCGCCCGAAAGTCATCAATTGGACTATGAGGGAGAGGTTGCAATCGTGATTGGCAAGGCAGGACGGCGTATCAACCAATCCGACGCCTACAACCATATCGCAGCGATCACCGTCTGCAATGAAGGTACGATCCGAGATTGGGTGCGCCACGCAAAGTTTAACGTCACACAAGGAAAGAACTGGGATAGTTCGGCAGCCATGGGGCCTTGGTTGGTGCCATTTACGCATGCGAGCCAATTGGATGATGCCCGTATCGTTACACGCGTTAACGGTGAAGTACGCCAAGATGACATGTTGTCCCGTATGATGCATCCAATACGACGTGAAATTGAATACATCTCGACGTTCATGACGCTTCAGCCCGGCGATATTATCGTGACCGGTACGCCGACGGGGTCCGGCGCGCGTCTTGATCCACCACAATTCTTGAAACCGGGGGACATCGTTGAGGTTGAGGTCAACACAATTGGTACGCTGCGCAATACAATCGCGGACGAAACGTTATGACCCCAAAAGATCATGCCCAAGCCGCAGCCGATCTTCTGCGCGCAGAAGAAACCGGAACACAGATTGGCCTTTTGACAAAACGCCATCCCGAAATGGGGATGCACGACGCATACGCGGTCCAAAATGAGATCTATCGCGCGAAACTGAAACAGGGGCGCGCGGTCGTTGGTTGGAAAATCGGACTGACGTCAAAAGCAATGCAATATGCGCTAAACATCGACACTCCAGACAGTGGCATCCTGTTTAATGATATGGTGTTCGATCACGGCGCGATTGTCCCCAAGGGCCGATTTATTCAGCCACGGATCGAGGCAGAGATTGCCTTCGTCCTGAAATCCGCCATCGGTGGAAAGGATGTGACGCGGGACATGGTGATTGCGGCGACAGACTATGTGGCACCCTCTATCGAAATTCTCGACACGCGCATTTTGCGGGTCGATCCTGAAACCAAAAACACACGGACGGTCTTTGACACCATCAGCGACAATGCGGCCAATGCAGGTGTCGTGCTCGGGCCGCAACGTCATGCGATAGATGCCTTCGACTTGCGTTGGGTCGGTGCGATAACCACCCGTGACGGCGAGGTGGAAGAAACCGGTCTTGGTGCAGGCGTGTTGAACGATCCCATCGAAAGTGTCGTCTGGCTTGCTCACCGCATGGCGCAGTATGGCCAAATAATTGAGCCCGGTCAGGTGGTCCTATCTGGCAGCTTCATTCGCCCCGTCGAATGCCCGTCTGGCAGCGAGATTTCTGCAGATTTTGGCGACTTCGGTCGCGTCGACCTTACATTCGAATAGGGGCACCAAACTTGCCGACATCCACCGATCCATTCAAACCTGCGATAAATGTCAATGGCCTATCACCTAGGCCAGACTGGGCAACCACAACACAATCATCGGGAACGCGACCAGCAGCGCAATTGTGATCGCATCCGCGATAAAGAACGGCATCACGCCTTTGAACACGTCCTGAACGGTCAGGTCATCGCGTACCCCCGCGACAACAAAACAGTTCAGTCCAATGGGCGGCGTGATCAGACAAAACTCTGCCATCTTCACCACCAAAATCCCAAACCAAATGGCACACATTGGCCCCGACATACCAAAGGCACTGTCCGCCGCACTCACCGCTTCGCCACCGTTCAGGGCCATGACAGCCGGATAAACCACGGGCAGCGTCAATAGCAGCATCCCAATGGCATCCATAAACATGCCCAGCACGGCATAGGCCCGCAGAATACAAATCAGGATCAGCATCGGCGACATGGTCAGCGACGTGATCCAGTCAGAAAACGCGCTGGGCAAGTCGGCAAATCCAAGGAAGCGAACGTAAATCAGCACACCCCAGATGATGGTAAAAATCATCACGCTCAGCTTGGCTGTTTCCAGCAACGCATCGCGCAGCTGCGGCCAACGCATCCCCTGATACAGCGCCATGAGAAAGACGACAAAGGCACCAATCGCACCGCCCTCGGTCGGCGTGCCCCATGCGTCGCCGCCAAACGGGTTATAGACAAACAAGATGATGATCAGCACAACGAAAACAATGGGCAGGGCAGGCGGCAAGGATGCAAAGCGCTCGCGCCATGTGTAACCCGTAACCGGCGGGCCAAAGCCTTTGATCGTCAAGGCCATCCCAATGATGAGGGAAGCGTAAACCAAAGCAGAAAACGCACCGGGAATGAACCCTGCCAACAGCAATTTACCGACGTCCTGTTCTACGATAATCGCATAGATCACCAAAATCGCAGACGGCGGGATCAACGACGCGAGCGTCCCCGCCGCCGCCACAACACCTGCGGCGAATTGCTTGTTATACCCGATCTTGAGCATTTCAGGGATCGCGATCCGCGCAAAAACGGCAGAGGTCGCAACAGACGCGCCGGACACCGCCGCAAAGCCTGCGGTGGCAAAAACGGTAGAAACGGCCAAGCCACCGGGCACCCACGCGATCCAGCGCTTTGCAGCTTCAAACAACGCTTTGGTCAGGCCCGCGTAATACGCAAGATAGCCGATCAAGATGAACGTCGGGATCAATGACAGGGCTTGGCTCGACACTTTGGAATGGGGCACTTGTCCCGCTGTCTTAACAGCGACACCCAAAGCCCAGCCAAAATCGTCAATGCCGTAATCCTTGCGCGCCCAGAAAATCCAAATCAGGCCTATCAACCCGGCAAGCCCTGCGGCAAAGGCGACGCGCATACCAAGGACGATCATCACCAGCATACCGCCAGTAACCCATAGGCCAATATCAATCGGTTCCATTAGTCGGCCTCACTTAATTGTTCGGCTTCCATACGCGCCTGCGTTGCCGCATCCGCAATCAGTGGAACAGCGATGGCTTGTCCTGTCACAGCAGCACGCGCGTAAGCCCAAACCTGCAAACACAGGCGCAGGCACAATACGGCAAAGGCAACAGGCGCCAGCAGTTTGGCAGGCCAGATGGGCAAGGCTATATCCATCGAACTGTCCCGGCTCCACATCGGGGCGGCGAAATCAAAACTGCGCTGAAAATGCGCCCATGTGCCCCAGACAAGCAGCGCCATCAGCAATAAGACAGCCAAGGTCGTGATCATTTCCACGATATAAAGGACCCGCCCGCGTAGCTGCCCAACGACGATATCCATCCGGATGTGGCCGCCTTCGCGCATCACAAACGAAATTCCCATAAACGCGATCAGCGGCATCGCCTGTTCAATCCAGTCCACATAGCCCGGCAATGGCGCGTTCATCGCATTTCGACCCGTGACAGACACCACCGCGAGCAGCATCAACGAAAACACCGCAAGCCCACTGACAAGGGCAAGGCCGCGTTCAATCGTCATCAGCTTGTGGTCAAGTTTGCTGAGCGCACTCTCGTCGCTTAGCACCAAAGATGCAGTCGCCATAAGGCCTCTCAAACATTGGAAACGAAAAAGGAAGGGGGAAACCCCGCAGCCAAAGCTGCGGAGCACCCGAGAGAAGCGATTTAGTTCGCGTCTGCGATCATACCTGTGACAAGATCATAAAGCTCTTGCGCAGGCAGGCCAGCGGCCGAGTTCTGCTCTAGCCATGCAGCTGCGGCAGGTTCCGCTGCGGCTGATTTGAACGCTTCGATTTCAGAATCCGCAAACGTCACTTGGGTGATTCCACGCTCTTCCAGCGCAGGGCCCCATGCGTCCATTGTCGCACCGTTATAATTGGCGATGTAGTGATCCAATGATTCATCAATGGACCCCATCAATGCCTCGCGGTGATCATCGCTCAACCCTTCCAGGGCGTCTGTGTTCACAACAACAGGGCAGTTCACAGTGCCGGGGTTCAGGTTGGTCGTCCACCATGTGCCGTTTTCGATTGTGCCAAAGGACATGTGCGCGTGCGGGGCAAAGCTGACCGCCTTAACAACACCAGAATCCATCGCCTGACGCACTTCGGTCGCTGACATGGATGTTGGAACAGCACCCACCGCTTCCATCGCCGCGCCGATACCACCGGTTGCACGAACGCTCAGACCTTCGAAATCCGCCAAGGTGGATGGCGCATCGCCGACACCGACGATGTTATATTGTGGCAATGGTGACGGCATCAGCAGTGTCGCGTTCCAACGGCCAAGATCGGCGACAGTGGCCGGATGGCTGTAAACCGCCATCGACAATTCGACTTCCTGCTCCAGCGATGTCACGCCAAGGAATGGCAGCTCCAGCACTGTGATGGATGGGTTCTTGTCGCGGTGATAGCCCGCACAGAATTGCGCCATTTCGAACGCGCCAATTGAAATCCCGTCAAGGTTTTCGCGGTTCGCGGACAAACCACCATAGCTGATGTTCAATGTGAATTCGCCGTTGGTCTTTTCCGACACCAGCTCTGCCAGTTTTTCAACGTGGGCTGTGAACGCGCGTGGCGATCCCCACAAAGATACGTTCCATTCTTCGGCCACAGCTGTCGTCGCAAAGCCGGCGGCAAGTGCGGCGATGGCCACACGGTTCATATACTTATTCATTTTCGATTTCCTCCCAAGAATATCGTGCTGGTCATTAAAACCCAGATTAGACCGGACCACCCATGAAGAAAAGTGCCCGAGGTTTCATCGCTACCCTGCGGATTCTCGCAGAGGGCGCAAACGCTCGAAAACTAAAGCAAAGAGCCCTTATCAAGCCCAAGTTTCACAATCTTTTCGTTCAATGTCCGCCGCCCAATACCAAGCGCTTGGGCCGTGTCATCCATCCGCCCTGCATGCGCCTTAATCGCTTTGCTGATCATCTGACGCTCAAACGCGGCGATGGCCTCGCGCAGGCCCGGACGCCTCGCCGGATCGAGGGAGGCCCCGTCAAGCGCCTCTTTCACAGACCCCACCCCTTGCTTTGACATCATCACCGTGCGTTGCGCAACTTGACGCAATTCCCGCACATTGCCCGGCCAATCATGCGCGATCAGCGCGGCAACCTCTGCCTGCGTCAATTCCGGTACGCCCGTTTCATAAAGTGTCGAATACTCGCCAAGAAAGCGCACCATCAACAATGCGATATCGTCAGGGCGCGCGCGCAGTGATGGCAAGCGCAATTCAAACCCCCGCAACCGGAACAGCAAATCCTGCCGGAACCGCCCTTCATTTACAGCGATGTTGGGGTCTTCATTGGTGGCGGCAACAATACGAATATCAGCCCGCTCCGGTACACCTTCGCCCGCATTCAAAAACTCTCCATGGTCGACCAGTCGCAAGAGCGATGTTTGCAAATCCGGGGCAGAGGCGCAGATCTCATCAAGGAACAAAGTCCCCCCCGCCACGCTGCGCGCGATATGGGGCAGGTTTTCAATCGTCATCTGTGCGGCATTCACCGCAACAAACGGCGCGTCACACCGCGCCGACAAATCATGAACCGCCCGCGCGACAAGGTCCTTACCGCTGCCCGTTTCGCCCTGAATGAACACCGACGCATCGCCCCCCGCGACCATCGCGATGGTGTCCCGCAGTCGTTGCATTTCCGGCGTCTGCCCCAACAACACCCGATCCAAACCGGATATCTGCTGCAGCCTTTCTTTCAAACGTGCATTGCTTTGGCGCATCTGATGTTGTTCGCCAGCATGGGACAAAACCAACAACAGCCGCTTTGGATCATAAGGCTTTTCAATAAAACTATAGGCACCATGGTTCATCGCCTCCACTGCCGTGGGAATGTCCCCATGGGCGGAAATCAAAACAATCGGCGGCGCCATCTCTAACGACTGCAGCAACTCAATCCCGGTCATGTCTGGCATACGCACATCGGACAAAATGACGTCCGGCTGAAACTGCGTGATCCAACGCTCTGCATCCGTCGCGCGCGACAAGGCCTTGGCGACCCAACCAGAGGCTTCGATCAAATCCACCAGCGAATTGCGCATCAACCGATCGTCATCAATAATCAGAACACGATACTGGCTCATGCTGTGTCATCCTTGTTCTGGGGCAGTTCAATGCGAAAAATGGTCCCGCCTTTTGGGCGTTCCTTTGCGGTGATCGTCCCGCTATGATCCCCCACAATCCCGGCAGAGATGGTCAGCCCCAGCCCCATGCCTTTGCCGCTCTCGCGGGTTGTGGCAAAGGGTTCGCGCAGATCGTCCAGCGTCTTACCCTTCAGCCCATGACCCGTATCCGCAACCTCAAACCAAACATTGTGGCCGGATTGGCCTAACTTGATGTGAATGTCCCGCGTGTCACCCCCATCGACGGCGTCCAGTGCATTGCGAACGATATTTGTGACCACCTGCTCAATCCGCAATTTGTTGGCGTTCAGGGTCATGTCGCCCGCTTCGGCCTGTTCCACCACAATCTGCGCATCACGCGCCTCAATACTCGGCTCCAGCAAAGCCAGCGCATCATTCACCGTTTCGCCCAGATCAAAAACCTCAAAACTGTCCCGGCCTTTGCGTGAGAAAAATTTCAACTGCCGTGTGATGTCTTCCATCCGTGCGGCCAAGCCCTGCATCTTGATGCTCAACGACGTGGGTCCGTCGGTCATTTCCGCTGCGGCTAGCTGGTTATGCATCGCAGCAATCGGTTGGCCCAATTCATGCGTAACGGACGACGCCAATTGACCAAGGGCCGCCAAACGCCCGGCACGTTCCAATTCCGCTTGCGTCTTTTGCAAGGTCTGCTCCGCCGCGCGACGTTCCTCAATTTCAATGGCAAGACGCTCGTTTGCCAACCTCAATTGCGCTTCTTCTTGCTCCGACAAAACAAGGGCGCGGCGTACGCTGCGGAATCTGGAAAACTGATAAACACTCAACCCCAACAACACGAGGGCCAGATAAACACCCGTTGCCAGCCACGCCCGCGTTGCGGCCTGATCAGGGGGAGTAAAGAAATGCAGGGACCAAGAGTTCGGCAAATCTGACGTTGATAGATAAGTCAAACTTTCCCCCCCCAAACGCGCCGTCTGCGAAGACGCATCAGGCGACCAATCCAATTGCGCCAGCGTTTCAGACCCAAATTGTCGTGAGCTTAAAATTCTGTCCCTCTGCCTCGGGGAAAGCTGCCCCAGCGTTTTATACCGCCACGACGGATCTGACGCCAAAAGGACAACACCGTCCGCATTCGCCAAAACAATGTTCTCACCCGAGGCTTGCCAATCACGTTGTAGGCGCGACAGATCAACTTTGATCGCAATGACGCCAGTGGCCTCACTCTCTGGCGGGCGAACGGCCATCGCGTAAAAGTATCCGGGGATACCAGTGGTCGCACCGATCCCGTAAAACTCACCCAATTGCCCTCGCCTTGCGTCCTGAAAATAGGGACGATAGGCATAGTTCTGCCCCTTAAAACTAGCATCAGATCGCGCGTTGGACGCCGCAATCGTCCGCCCGTCGCCATCCATTAGAAAAATGGCCTCCAACCCCGCGCTTTGCGCATAACGCGCCAAGCGATAGTCAAGGTCCGCGATGTTTCCATCAGATACCGCCCCAATCACAAATGGGTCGAGCGACAAAAGAAACGGAAGATGCGAAAAATGGCGCAACTCTGAGACCAATGTGCTGCGGTGAAGCGCCAACCGCGCCGCGGCTTTTTCAAGGTCTTGCGCTTTGAAATACGAAAAAGACGCAGCAAAGATTGCAGCCGCAAAGCCCAATAGAACAACAAGTAACAGGGATCGCAAAACGCGCATCAATCGACCTTTTGGGGTGCTGTTAAACCGTCTTCTTAAGATATGAAAAACGATTGTTCTATCGCAAAGCTATCCAACCGCCTGTCATCTGCCAGACATGGGGGCAAGTCCAACGTATGGTGGGCCTGACCAGTTCCGGCACTGGTGTTCAAGGAAATTTGGAGCAAACGCGCACAAAACTCAGATTTTAACCTTTTGGGGTGCGAATATTAAGGTTTTGTTGACACTCTTTTGGGACTCTCCGCAAAACGCAATCTGAAAGACAGCATGTCGCAGCAAATTTCATCGTCCTACCTGACGGCAGCGATCGCAACACTGGACAGCTGTCCAAATGCGGCAATACTGTTTGATATCAACGGGTACGCGACACACCTTAATCCCGCATTCCTAGATCGCTTTCACAAGTTGAGCGGCCTAAAAATTGGGCAATCGCTCCATTCACATCTCTCGATGACAGACGGCCAGCGTCTGACGGACTACATCAAAAACCTTAACGCTAACGACACTCCCACCGATACATCGTTCCAACTGCTTGCCAGCGATCTGACTTTGGACATCAAACCACTCCACCTGGGGCATAACGCGCCGGCAGGCATTCTGGGTTATGTTTGCGAAGAACCAAACATAGTGGAATACGAAAAAAATGCGTTCAGCCAGCAAAGCCAGCGCTGGCAAGCGGCCTTGTTAAGCGCGCATCAGGCCATTTGGGACGTTTCGATTGCCGCAGGGTTGGGCGCCAACAGCGATCACCACAATTTTGTTTCAGATTTGTGGTTCTCAATGCGGGGGTTCGCTGCGGATAGTCCTGAGGTCAACCTCAAAACATGGAGGGAACGCGTTCACCCAAACGATCTGCAAGAAATTGATCGGGTCTACGAAATGCAGCGATGCGGCGCTTTGGACGATGCATCCTATCAGTACCGCTATCAGCACGCCGACGGTCACTGGATTTGGGTGCTGTCGCGTGGTCGCGTCATTTCACGCCATCTCGATGGCAGTCCTGCGCGCCTCGTCGGGACGGATACCGACATAACAACCTTCAAAGAAAACGAAACCGCGTTGTCAGAGATGGCCAGCCGGCTGCAAATGGCGATTGAAGCATCACAAATGGGCGTCTGGGAATATCACCATGACCTGAAAAAATCCAAATGGGACAGTGGTATTCGCAAGATGTACGAAATCACGGATGGCGAAGAATGGCGCGACGCAAACGAATGGCCCCGGATGCTGCATCCTGAAGACCGTGAAAAAACGATGGCAAGCTTGCAAGACTGTCTCAGCAATGGAACCGACGTTGCCGTCGATTACCGCATCATCACCAAAACCGGAAAGCTGCGCCACATCCGCAGTTTGGCCCGTCAACACCGGAATTCACAAAAGGGCGATCCGCGTCTTTTAGGCGTGAATATCGACATGACGGATGACGTCCTAAAGACGCAAGAACTTGAGGCAGCTCGCGCCAGTTTGGAATACGAAAGCCTGCACGATGCCTTAACCGGGCTTGCAAACCGGCGCGCGCTTGAGCAGCACCACGGGCGGCTTTTTTCGAATGCGCCCGACGGCCACCCAAATCTGATCGTTTTTCATATCGATTTGGACTTGTTCAAACAAGTCAACGACCAATTCGGTCATGCAGCCGGTGATGCTCTGCTCGTCCATGTCGGGTCGGAATTGCGGCGCATCGTTGGACATGCAGGATTGGTGTCACGTCATGGCGGCGATGAATTCGTGGTGATCGCCCCAGACACCGCCACGATCAATGACGCGAAGGCGATGGCGAATGCAATGCTCACCAGCTTTCGCACTCCGTTTGAATGGAAAGGACATCACTGCCAATACGGGGCAAGCATTGGTATCGCGCAATATTCCCCCAAGGATGCCAATGAAAAGGCGGTTTTTGTGAACGCCGATCTCGCCCTATATGCGGCCAAGCGGGCAGGGCGCAACTGTGTGCGTCTCTACCAGCCTGAACTTCGCTTGAACGCCGAACTACAACGCACAAACACCACTGCCATCGTTGACGCGTTGAACAATGGTGAAATCACCTGCCTCTTCCAGCCTCAGTTTGACGCCACCTCCCGCCGCTTGGTCGGCTTTGACGCAGTTCCACGCTGGAATTCTATCATGAACGGCGTGCTGACAGAGGCACAATTCATATCAACGCTAACGGCTCATAACTTGATGTCAGAATATGACAAGACGGTCTTGAGTGTCGTGCTACGCCATCAACGTCAATGGGCCGCAACCTCCGGTCACGTGCTGCCAGTTTCGCTCAATCTATCGTCACAGTTGTTCCTGGATCTAACATTCCCGGATCGCCTGAAAGCGTTTGATTTTGCGGGCGCGAAAATCAATTTCGAACTGGCCGATGCATATTTCAACGACACTGACGATGTCGTGCTTCTGACAAACCTTGCAGCAATTCGCGATCTTGGTGCCCAGATCCATATCAAAGGGTTCGGGGCGGGCAACGCATCGATTCTTGGCCTGTCGCAGATATCACCCAGCCGCATCAAGATTGACAAACGCCTAACAGCCCACCTTCCGACATCAGAAAGGAACCGCCAAATCGTGCAATCGATTATTCAGATCGCGCGGATTTGCGGCGCAAAAACCATAGTCGACGGTATCGCATCCCCTGACCACGCGAAAACCGCAGAAAGTTTGGGCTGTTCAATTCTGCAAGGGTACGGTCTGGCCCGGGCTATGGATGGTAAAGCTGCGCAAATGATGCTGCACGACCTGTCCGAACGGGACCTGGGAAAAAGGCGCTTGGCGTACTAGGCAGCGCCAACCGACGCGCGGCAATCAATAGTTAGCGACGTGTGATGACACGATAAGCGTTAAACCCAGCTTAAAACCTGCAAGGCAACTTTTCCACGCTCCGTTTCGTCACAGCGCAAACAGATCGCTTCACCGCTTTCAATATCGTCTAAGCCAAAATTATTCAAAGTGACACGGTGGATAAAGATATCTTGCGCATCGCCAAACGCCTGCGCAAACCCGAACCCCCTTGTTCGATCATACCACTTCACCCGCGCAGGGATCAGCGGTTGTTTTGCGATTTCTGGGTCCAGTTGATCCTCAGCGTCACTGGTATGGGCATCCTGCTGCGATTTTGAAATGAGCTCAGTTGTTTGTAGGCCGTTCTCGGTTTCTTTGACACAAAATTCAACCTCTGCCCCTTTTGCAATTGTACCGTCGGCGAACGCGCGCACAACATGACCATACAGCAACACGTCAACGCCACCGCCATGGGGAACGATAAAGCCAAAGTCCTTTTTGACATCGAACCATTTGACTGTGCCGCGTATCATTGTTTTGTCGTCGATCTTACGCATATCCATCGAATGAGCCTCAAAGCTATCACGCAGCCTCAAAGGTGGCGCAGGTGCTCCAAAAAATCTTGTACAATTTGCGTGAATTTTTATGCGTAATCGATCATTTCTGATCGGTTAACGCCAGTGGTCGCGATATCGGCGCGGCGTTTCACCAAAAAACCGGCCGAATTGGCGGCTAAAATGGCTTTGGTCAGCAAAACCACAATCCATAGCAACGATCGCAATCGAAAGGTCGCTCTGCGTCAAAAGCTTTGCTGCCCGCCGCAGTCGGTTTTGTAGGATGAACTCTTGCGGTGACATTTTGAAACACTGCTTAAAACTGCGTCTAAAATGGCTTTCTGACATATTCGCGGACACGGCAAGCTCTGGAATTGTCGGGGTTCTTGCGTCCGCGCTGTCGATCATATCGACGGCGGCACGGAATTTTTCGAAACGAGGGGGCAGTTTGTGGTTATCGTCCAACCACTGCGTGATGCCCACTAGCCCGATGACCTCTTGTTCGGGCGTCAGCACAGGAATTTTTGACGTTTCCACCCAGACCAGTTCCCCATGCGGGTCCGCAATGATCTCAATGCGTTCTAGAATATGTTCGCCATGCTCTAGCACCCTTAGGTCGTCTTTTTTGATGGCCTCGGCAACCGCGCGGGGGAAAAAGTCTTCTTCCCGCAGGCCAATAACGTCAGAAAAATCGTTATATCGCAAAAGGTTCAGCGCCGCTCGGTTACAACTAACCCACCGGCGCGTCCGATCCTTTACGTGAAAAATAATCTTGGGCATCAACCCAAAAATTGCATTCAACTGCGCAAAATCATCCGCAACAATGGCGCGCTCTGCGGGTTGGTCTAATGTGACATGAGTGGGAAACGCATTATCCATAACACACGCTATACGAAATTTCGCAAGAACCCAACCACACCTTAAATTGGATGCACCCTAGCCCTGTATGTTAACAGCGTTGTTGCGGGTAATTTGGCTCCGGCGGTAGGGATCGAACCTACGACAAATTGATTAACAGTCAACTGCTCTACCGCTGAGCTACGCCGGAAAACCTATTTGCGCATATAGCAACGCGATTCCGCGTCGTCCAGTGACTTTTTCAAGGCAACGTTAAAAGTTGCCCTGCCGCACAAATCACCCCCCGTTTAATCCAAACACAGCCTCCGGCGAAAGCGCTGGTTTTGCCCAGACCTGACCCGTGGTTTCAAGGTCAATCAAATGGGCCAACACGTTGCGGGACGCCGCGGTTCGCAACGCAGGCGGCGCATCGTGATACACGGATTTTGTGATTTGGTTCACATCCATCGGCCCTGCCGCCAGCGCCTGTAAAATGTCATCGGTCCGGCTCTTGCGGTGCGCGATCAACCAGTCAATCCGGCCGGTTGCGTCATCAACAGGTGCGCCATGCCCGGGGTATAGCCGGGTTGGCGACAACTCCCGCAATCGCAGGCAAGAGCACAGGAAATCCGTCAGATCACCATCGGGGGGCGACACCATCGTGCTGGCCCAGCCCATCACCAAATCACCGGTAAAGAGGCGCCCATTCCAATCAAACGCCATGTGATTGCCCATATGCCCCGGCGTGTGAAGCGCCCGTAGCGTCCAATCTGAGGTCTCGATCACTTGCGCGTCGGCCAAAGGGTCATCAGGTTGAAAATCCATATCGATTCCTTCACCACCCCCCAATGGGCCCGCCTCCAACAGTCGCTGCATCCGCACCGACCGCCCCGCCGCACTGTCCCCAAAGGCCAAAACAGGCGCGCCCACATGGCCTGCAAGGCGCCGCGCAAGGGGCGAGTGATCCAAATGACTATGGGTGACCAAGATATGGCTGACCGTCGCCGAGCCGATGGCCGCAAGGATCGCATCCAAATGGGCCGCATCGTCTGGCCCCGGATCGATCACTGCCAAAACGTCGTGCCCCAGCAAATAAGTGTTCGTCCCCCAATGCGTCATCGGTGATGCATTCGGTGCCAAAATCCGCCGCAATCCCGACTCCATTAGCACAGGGCGACCGACCTGCGGCGCGTGCTGCAAAGATGTTGGCTTTTCCATGATGCCTCATCGCGTTAGGGTCGCCTATGGTGTTTCGCTGGCTCAAACAATATCTGCCCCGTGGTCTTTATGGCCGGGCGGCGCTGATCCTGATGCTGCCGGTGGTTACGCTACAACTGTTGGTGTCTGTTGTCTTCATCCAGCGTCATTTTGATGGTGTGACAAATCAGATGACCCGCGCTGCCAGTATTGAGGTGCGTTATGTCCAGCGCCTTGTTGAAGATGCTCCAACACTCGACGCCGCGAAAGAGGCAGTGTCGCAAGCCGCCCAAGCGCTTGAGATGGAATACGAATGGCCAATGACCATCCCCGAAATTGACGAAGATAAACTTTGGTCTGATCTGACCGGCGGAAAGGTTCGCCGCGTCATGTTCCAAGAGGTGCCAGAGCTTCGCGCGCTTTCCTTGGCCGACCGCAGACGCGTCACCGCCTGGTTCCAAACCCGACATGGCCCGCTAGAACTTTCGTTTTCGCGCCGCCGTGTGTCGGCCTCCAACCCGCACCAGCTCTTGGTGATCATGGTTGTGATGGGCGCATTAATGACCGTTATCGCAGGGCTTTTCCTGCGCAACCAATTGCGCCCGATCAAACGCATGGCTGCCGCGGCACAGGAATACGGAAAAGGGCGGATCACACCATTCCATCCCACCGGCGCGGTTGAGGTGCGCGCAGCAGGCACAGCGTTTTTGGACATGCGCAACCGCATTGAACGCCAATCCCAAAGCCGCACGATGATGTTGTCCGGGATCAGCCATGACCTGCGCACACCCCTTACCCGATTGCGTCTTGGCCTATCTTTGATGGACGAAGCAGAAGCAGCCCCCCTGATCCGCGACGTGGATGATATGCAAGGGCTGGTGGATGGTTTCCTCGACTTTGCCCGCTCTGAGGCATTGGACGATTTCGCCACAACCGATGTCGCCGATCTGCTTGGCGATGTTGTCAGCGATGCACGGCGGGCAGGGCAGGCGGTCACGCTAAATGCAAGTGACACCGAGGATGTTTCTGTCCCACTGCGTGTGCAGGCAGTGCGTCGCGCGCTGGAAAACCTGATTGGCAACGCCTTGCGCTATGGATCAGAGGCCTATGTCTCTGTGCAGGTCCATGAACGCGCCATTGTCTATTTGGTCGAAGACAACGGGCCCGGTATCCCCCCAGACAAACGCGAACAGGCGCTGCGCCCCTTCGTCAGGCTCGACCCGTCGCGCAATCAGAACAAAGGGTCCGGCGTGGGGTTGGGACTATCCATCGTCAGTGACATCGCCCGCAGCCACGGCGGTATCCTGCGCCTTGGAGAAAGCGACATCTATGGCGGTTTAAAAGCAGAACTTGTTCTGGCGCGCTAGACCGGCAGTGATCAGTCGTTCAGGAAATCCAACGCCGTATCGGTCTCGTTTGTACACAGCCCTGACAAAACATCAGACCGCGAACATTCATTGTTTAAAATCAGCGATGTTCCATTGCGATCTTCTGGGATGAACGTGGAATTTGCGTTTTCGATGATGCCATCCAGCTCTGTGGTGGGTTCGCCGGTGATTTGCACCATCGCTGGCTCAACCGCCTCTTCTTCAACCGGGTCTGTCTGGATGACGGGGGCAGCAATAGCTTGGCTGACGTCCATCAGCGGCACATCAATCTGATCATCACCGCCCAACTTGTCAGGCAATGCGCCAAAGGACACCTCGTTGTCCGTGCGCGCCGAGATCGCGCTCAGATCCTTGATGTCCACATCGTCACGGGACACAATTTCTGTGGGTTGCACACCGCGACTGTCGATAAAGTGTTGCGCTGCGTTCTGATAACTATTCACCGCAGAGCGACCAATCGGATCGCTCAGCGCATAAAGCCCGAGTAGGCCGAACATCAACAGCGTCAGCCATTCCATGCCATAGCCCCGCATGGGCCCACGATTTGTTTTTGCTAGAACCATACCCACAACGCACTCATACTACCGGCTAAAAGCCCGACTTCGCCTTAAAATTGGCACATTTTCGACAAGCGGGGCAAGGGGAACGGTTAAAAAACGGTAACACTCCTGTTTTCACGAACAATGTCGGCCTAAACCCGCCTGTATGCATGGTGCGGAAACAAAACCGTCGGCGAAATCGCGCTCAGCTGGGGATAATTCCGGTCACGGATCAGCCCAAAGGCAAAATTCTGCCGACGCACCACGCGCGGCATCCTGACATCACCCTCTTGCGCGCAATGGTCACATTCCCGCGTTCAGTGGTTGGAAACGCGCAACGCGCACCCTACCTAAAGGCCAACGCGATGAAAGGAACCAATGTGACAGTCTTCAAACCCCTCGCTTGGACCGCCGCGGCCTTGATGGCCGCGCCTGCACCGACCTTTGCGGATGGCCATGCTGGTCCGGTTGATATCCTGTTTGCCACGATGGAACTGCCCGCAATGCTCGACCTCATGCGGCAAGAGGGGCTGGAATACGGGCAAACCATTGGTCAGGATCTGTTCCAAGGCTCCGTCAGCGCCGATTGGACCGCGACCGTCGAACGCATCTATGACGCCGACCGCATGAAATCGCAGGTCCTCGACGTGCTCAAAACCGAACTCGACGGCGATGATGTCGCCGCCATGGTTGATTTCTTTGCCTCCGACGCTGGCACGCGGATCATCAACCTCGAAGTGGCCGCGCGCAGCGCCCTGATGGACGACGCCGTCGAAGAGGCCGCTAATGAAGTCGCAGCGCTCGCTATGGCCGACGAAACCCCACGGTTCAAAAAGATCGAAGAATTCGCCGAGCTTAATGACCTGATCGAAACCAATATCGTCGGGGCGATGAATTCCAATTACGCCTTCTTCACGGGCCTTGCCGACAGCGGCGCCGCCCCCCAAGGCATGAGCGAGGATGAAATCCTTGCCGACGTCTGGAGCCAAGAACCCGAAATTCGCCAAAGCACAACAGAATGGGTGTTTTCCTTCCTCATGCTCGCCTACGAACCGCTCGACGATGCGGACTTGGACGCCTACATCGCCTTTTCCGCAACCGACGCGGGGCAGGATCTCAACAGCGCGCTGTTCCTCGCCTTTGACAAAGTCTACGAAGGCATCTCCCGCAACCTCGGCCTGTCCGCCGGTCAATTCATGGGCCAGCAAGAACTTTAGGGCAGGGGCCTTGCGCACCCTCACGTATCATCTTGCCAAAAATACTCTGGGGGGCGCGCCTTTGCGCGCGGGGGCAACGCCCCCTCCAACGCGTCCTTACCCGTCGCCAAAGTGTTCTACATCGCCTGTGCCTGCATCCCGCAATTCTTGCGCGGTCTTGGCCATCTGATCGGCAAAAGCTTGAAATTCCTCCGCCATCGCCGCCGTATCGGTACTGAACTCAAACCCGTCGATCCGTGCCGACAATCGCTCTCGCGCCATCCAGGCCACATGGCGCGCATATTCGCTTGCAGAACAATGGGCCGGGTCCACGATCGAAAGCTGGTCAAAACGCGTATAATCGGGAAATGAAATGTCGCGCGGTACATAACCGTTCACCATCGTCTTACGCTCCCCCGGGGCGGTTAGCCCTTTGGCACGGTGCACAACCATATTCCCCTGCTGCAAAACAGCATAACCGGGGCCGGGCATGGCTGGGGATACGATCTTGTCAGGGTCCAACGGCTTACCCGCCTTTGTCAGGGCCGCAACCTCATCCTTCGTGCCCTTATAATACTGAAATTCGCCACCCTGCACCGACTTTGGATCGGTGACGAACATAACGTAATCAATGCGCAAGGTATCGACATGCCACTTGTCGACGTTCTCCCCCACTTCCAACGGGTTGTAGTTCAAGTGCCCCAACTGATGCGGAATTGTATGAGGCAAAAGCGGAATACCTGCGATATCAGACAACGCCGCCGTCACATCCGGGCTCAAACAAAGATCGCGCAGGAATTTGGATTGATAGGTGCCACCACGCACATTGCGCGCAATCCGGGCGTTGCTTGTCGTATAAGCCTCAAGCTGGCGGGCCACATCCAGCATCGCCGCAGCCCCTTCATCACTTAGAATGCGAAAAATCGACGTCACACCAAAATCGGTGGGACAGTCTGCAACCTCTGCGTCGGAATACCCAAGATCCTTGAGCGACAACACACTCTCCGGCGCCTCGATCTGCAAATGCTTTGCGGGATCAAACTGGGGTTCATCCGTCAACTTTGGAAAACCATCCGGATGCACGGCAGGGAATGCCAGTTCCTTGGCAAGAATTTCAGACATATGATCCTTCCGGCTGTCGTTTCACGCAAACGGTCTCAGAAATCCGCCGCAACGAATAGCCCGATTGCGACAAAAGCCGTCGCTTAGTCACCATAGACCATCAACGACACGATCAACGCACCGGGGTTGTTGGCATAAATCTCCCGATCCCCCTGCAATTGCGTGATCCGTGCGGCGCGTTCCTCGCCGGGAATACGGGCCGCATCCATCGCTTGCGTCAACGTCGGGCCACCGCCTGCGTCGATCTCATTCAGGATCATGGGCCAATTGGATTTCACCAACACCTCAACCCGGCCACGGCGCTCATTATACGCCGCATTCTCAAACAACGTCGTCAGCCCGTTGATCGGCAACAACAAGGGATTCCCAAGGTGGTTGGCTTCATTGGAACACGCCGCCACAAGGGCCAGTGGAATAAGGGTCAAAAGACGCATATCAGGCCTTTCTAATGGGGTTGACTTGACCCCAAGATGATCACATAAGGCCGCTCTGTCCAAAGCGATTGGGCGGATACAGCGATATGACGCCGAAGAGGCGCGCAGTTGACAGGTACCAAACACCCGAAACGGGGACCTGATTGACGCGGTATAAAAAGGAAGACGCGATGTTTGCGGTTATGAAAACCGGTGGCAAGCAGTATAAGGTCGCTTCAGGCGATGTTCTGCGGGTCGAAAAGCTGGCTGCAAAAGCTGGCGACAAAGTACAATTCAACGATATTTTGATGGTCGGCGACAACGTCGGCGCACCGCTTGTTGCGGGTGCTGGTGTTCAGGCCGACGTGATCGACCAGATCAAAGGCGAAAAGACCATCAACTTTGTCAAGCGTCGCCGGAAGCACTCTTCCGCACGCAAGAAAGGCCACCGTCAGCAACTGACGCTGGTACGTATTACTGAGATCCTTGAAAAAGGCGCTGACAAGTCCGGTGTTATGGCTGCGGTCAATGGCGCTGGCTTCGCTTTCGCAACTGCAGGCGCTGTTGCGGCAGCCGCCCCAGCCAAAAAGGCTGCACCAAAGAAAGCCGAACCAAAGAAAGCCGCTCCTAAAAAGGCAGCCGCGCCCAAGGCCGAAGCGCCAAAAGCCGCGCCAAAGCCAAAAGCCGCACCGAAGGCGAAAGCCAAGGCAGAAGCTGACGATCTAACCCGCATCAGCGGTGTTGGCCCCGTCATCGTCAAGAAATTGCACGATTTGGGTGTCACAACCTTTGCGCAGGTCGCAGCATGGACGCCAGAAGATGTGGCTGCTATGGACGAGAAACTGAATTTCAAAGGCCGCATCGATCGCGATGAATGGCTTAAGCAGGCGGCTGAGCTCGCCAAAGAAGCTTAAGGAGAAGACGAATGGCACATAAAAAAGCTGGTGGTAGTACCCGGAACGGTCGCGACTCCGCGGGTCGTCGTCTTGGCGTCAAGAAATACGGTGGCGAATCCGTCATCCCAGGAAACATCATCATGCGTCAGCGTGGCACAAAGATGTGGCCAGGCATGGGCGTTGGCATGGGCAAAGATCACACAATCTTTGCAACTGTGGATGGCCAGGTGAAATTCCACAAAGGTCTCAAAGGCCGCACCTTTATTTCGGTTCTCCCAGTGGCGGAGGCCGCTGAATAAACCGAAAGTTCCAAGGTAAGATATTTTGGGGATCGGTTCTTAAACCGGTCCCCTTTTCGTATTCATCGACGGACCTGCAACCCGCTTACGGTATCCGGGCGATGTCAACATTTATCACGTATCTGCCATTGGTCATGGTGGTGGCGCAATTTGGTCATATCTTCGTCGAACAGGCGTAGGACACGACCTTTCGGTTTTTCGAGGAGGAAAAGCCAATGATGCATGAAACAGTAACGAACCAACAAACCATCACCGCAGAACGCTTTGTCTTGCGCCCGCTCAAGGCGTCGGATGTCGGTCTCATCACGGTTTACGCTTCTGATGAAAAACTGGCCCGCGCAACGCGTTCCATTCCGCACCCCCTCCCGCCCGGCACGGTCGAGGCGATGATCAAACGCAACACCGCCCCCGACCGGACAGAGGACGTTTGGGTCATGGACGGCTCCGCCAGCGACCATGCAGAGGTGTTGGGCCTCATCAGCCTATCCCGCATGGATCGCAACCAATCCGAACTGTTCTACTGGGTGGCCCCAGCATTCTGGAACGTCGGCTTCGCGACAGAGGCGGTGCGCACCCTTTTGGCATCCAACCCCCACGACGCGGCGGCCTATTTCGCCGAAGCGTTTCAAGACCAACCCGGTTCCGCCCGCGTGCTAACCAACTGCGGGTTTGACTACCTTGGGGATGCGGAGGCGTTCAGTGTCGCCCGCAATACTGTGGTGCCGACATGGACTTACATGCTGAAAACGGATCAATAACCTACCGCAACGTCGAACCACGTGACTTTGCGGCGATGCATGACATCGTCTCCCATTGGTCGGTCGTGCGCCAATTGGGCGGTTGGCCATGGCCTGCGGACCCTGCTGTCACCGAACGGCGCGCGCAAACCTATACCGGCGATGGCTTTGTCTGGGCCATCTGCCGTGCGGATTGTTTGATCGGCACCGTCGCCGTCACCGGGCGTGATCTAGGGTACTACCTGCATCCAAACGAACAAGGGCAGGGCATCATGACCCGTGCAATTGATGCCGCCCTGACCCACGCGTTTCAGACACTCAATCGACAGGTGATCAACGCCTCAGCTTGGTTTGACAATCCAGCCTCCCACGCGCTCGTGCGCAAGGCGGGTTTCACCCATTGGCAAACCCATTACGAACATTCCATCGCGCGGGGCTATCCGATGTTGGTCTATCAACACCGTTTATCCCGCAACACTTGGCAGGCCTTGAGAGGGCGCGCACAAT